>JAAESJ010000030.1 GCA_024229495.1 Verrucomicrobiaceae bacterium
CCCTGGCCGTACTGGCCACCTGGCGGCTTCTACGGGGTCTGGGTTCGAGGTCCGCGGCGGCCGCCACGTGGGCCGGTACCGCCTTTCTGGTGCTGGACGGTGCCGTCCACGGTTCGTTCGGCAACTTCTTCGCCGGCAGGTCCTGGCAGGGCAAGGCGGTCTTCCTGCTGATCGTCGTACCCACCCTCTGGCACCACGGGTCGGCCTACGGGCGCAGTGGGAGACGCCGTCACCTGTGGATGGTGGCCGCCGGCGTGGTGGCCGGCCTGGGACTCACCTCGTCGTCTGTGCTGATCGCCCCGCCGGTCGTGCTGGCCGCGGTCGGGGCCGCCGCCTGGGACAGCGGTGATCTCCGCCGTATCGTCGGGGCAACGGCCGCTGTGACGCCGGCGTTGCTGGCCGGCCTGTACGCCCTGGCCGCCGATCCTCAGCGCCTCGGCGACGTCGGTGCGACCTTGGCCTTCCTCGACGTGGGTCGCCTGCTTGACAGCGGGACCGAGCCGGTGGCCGTGCTGCGAATGGTGTTCGGCGACGGCCTTCCGGCGTTCTTGGCCCTCGGGGCAGCGTTGACCGCCTGGGCTGTGGTGGGCCCCCGGAGTTCACGTCTGGTGCTGCTGGCCGGGCCGGTGGTGGTCTTCGGGGCCTTTCTGGCCCCCGGGGTACTCGACGTGCTTGATGCCGCCGGTGAAGCCGACGCCGTGGCCTGGAGGACCCTCTGGGTGCTGCCGTTACCGGCCATGGTGGGCCTGGTTCTGACCGCGGTACGTCCCGGCGTGAGGGCCGCACCGGCCATGGTTCCGGCGGTACTGCTGGCCGCCCTGCTGGTCGTCGGCACACCGATAACCAGTGGGGACAACCGGGGAACCGAGTTGGTGTGGCCGCCGGCGGTCGACCTGCCGCGCCCTGAGGTGGAGAGTGCCCGCACCCTTCGTTCCCTGGCGCCGGTTGGCGGAACGGTGGCCGGTCCGGAGGACGTGGACTTCGCGGTGGCCGTACTGGGCGTAGACGTGCGGGCCGTCAATCCCCGTTCGTCGTACCTGCAGGGGCGCCACGCCGGTGCCGACTTCCATGCCATGGATCGCCTGACCTTGTCGCACGCCCTGTCGCACGGCCATGCCGAGTGGGGGGCCGACGCCGTGGCCCGGGCCGTCGAGGTGTTGTCACCGGACGCGATCTGCCTCACGCCGGGAGGCGGCGACGAGGTGGCCGACGTATTACTCGTTGCCGGGTACGTCCGGGTGGCCGAGGACCCCGTCTGTCGGTTCTACGTCCGCTGATCGACAGCCGGTCGGCGCCGCTCAGCGCAGGCGTCGGACCAGATCGGCCAGGCGCCCACCGCCGGGTAGGCGCTTGAGGGCGGCGAGGCGTCGACCCAG
>JAAESJ010000031.1 GCA_024229495.1 Verrucomicrobiaceae bacterium
CGAAACAGGTGCCTGCTGAGGTGCCTGCTGAGGTGCCTGCTGAGGTGCCTGCTGAGGTGCCTGCTGAGGTGCCTGCTGAGGTGCCTGCTGAGGTGCCTGCTGAGGTGCCTGCTGAGGTGCCTGCTGAGAAACCATGGTGGGCAAGGCTGCAGAGGATGCGGGTAAACTCTTTTCAGTGATGCGCCCCACAATTGCGCCAATAGCCACCTCCTCCCCCTCAGCCACCGAAATGTCCAGGATCCCGGCAGACTCCGCAGCGATCTCTGTGGAAATCTTGTCAGTTTCCAAGGTCAGCAAAAGATCACCTGCTTCGACGGTGGCGCCGTGTTCCTTATGCCATTGAGAAATGACGGCACTGGACACGGACTCTCCAACAGTAGGTATCTTTATATCAGCACTCATGCTCTGCTAGTTATCCGAGTAACACACCAGTCAAAGGTCGCAATCATTGGGTGACTACCACGTTTGCCCAACAAATGCCAGCGCGGATGAGTTTTGTCGATAAATACTTCAGAGTAAGGCACTCTTATGAACTGAAAATCATACACTAAAGGCTTTCTCAACCAACCGTTGCTGCTCGGCAATATGAATTGCCTTTGCCCCCGTTGCAGCGCTCGCGCTTCGTTCCCTCCCTGCATAACGCACCCTTGCCCCACCTGCCTCACTGAGGCGTGAATTAATATAACTCCACGCTCCCATATTCAGCGGCTCCTCCTGACACCAGATCCATTTCTTGTAAGCCCCAGGATACCTGGCAACGATCTCCCGTAACATATCCCAGTGGAAGGGGTAGAACTGTTCGATCCTAATAAGCGCAGCGTGCCGCAATTTATTCTCGTTACGGAACTTCAGTAGGTCATAATAAACCTTCCCGGAACAGAATATCAGCCTCGTGATCCGTTCGGGATCCGAGATCAGAGAAGTGTCATCCAGTATTTCCTGAAAATAACTGTCGCCGGTAAAGTCTGACTCATGGGAAACACATTCAGGATGTCGCAACAGGCTTTTTGGCGACATCAAGATCAGCGGCTTCCTCAGTGGCCTGACAATCTGCCGCCTCAGAACATGGAAATACTGTGCAGGCTCCGTAATATTGCATACCTGCATGTTACCACCTGCACACATCTGCAGGAAACGCTCAAGGCGGGCACTGGAATGTTCCGACCCCTGCCCTTCATAACCGTGTGGCAATAGCATCACGATGTTGGAGGGCCGCCCCCACTTTGATTCGGCGGAACTGATAAACTGATCGATGATCACCTGCGCACCATTAGCAAAATCCCCAAACTGCGCCTCCCAGCAAATGAGCATATTGGGAACTATCAGGTTATATCCATAATCAAACCCCAACACACCGGCCTCAGAAAGAAGACTGTTATACGCACAGAAACTTGCCTGCCCAGGCCGTAAATTCTTCAAGGGCGAGTATCGTTCGCGTGTCTCGGTATCATAGAGTACAGCATGGCGATGACTAAAAGTGCCTCTTCGCACATCCTGCCCGGACAGCCTTACGGGATTACCCTCATCAAGAAGTGATCCAAATGCCAGGGCCTCCGCATACGCCCAGTCATATGGACCTCCCTCAGTGGTGGCTCGCACCCGCCTAGCAAGAAAGAGCTTCTTCAGCTTTGGATTAATCGAGAAATTCTCCGGAATTCGGGTCAAGGATTCCCCGAGTTCCCGCAACTTCGCCGCAGTCAAACCTGTCACCACCTCTTCATAGGAATAGTCAGGCTGAACTTCTGCCATGGCGCCGGCAAACTTTCCAGGCCCCTTACCCTGGCCCTCTTTCAGAGTTTCAAACTCGGTTTCCAGCCGCGAGCGGCATTCTTCCTCAACCTGTGAAATCTCATCCGCATCAAGGTCACGCTCCTCAATAAGGCGCTCCTTGAAAAGCTTGGCGGTTGATTTCTTGTTGCTGATCGCGCGGTAAATCTGAGGCTGGGTAAACGCGGGTTCATCGGCCTCATTGTGGCCATGGCGCCGATAACAAACCAGATCGATCACCACGTCGCGTGCAAACTCCTGTCGATATTCCAGGGCAAGTTCGCACACATAGGCAACCTCAAGAGGATCATCACCATTAACGTGAAAAACCGGAGCCTCGATCATCTTGGCGATATCAGTACAGTAGGCAGAGGAACGGGCATCCTCCGGACTTGTCGTGAAACCTATCTGGTTATTAATCACCAAGTGAAGCGTTCCTCCGGTTCGATATCCCGGTAGCTGCGAAAAATTCAGTACCTCAGCAACTGATCCCTGGCCGGCAAATGCCGCATCACCATGTAACAAGACCGGCAACACTCTCCTGCGATGCTCAGTGTCCTCAATAAGCCTTTGCCGGGCACGTGCCATGCCCTCGACAATCGGGTTTACCGCCTCAAGGTGACTTGGGTTCGGGGCGAGCAATATATTAATGTCACGGTTTCCAATCCGCCTTGATGTCTCGTACCCAAGGTGATACTTCACATCACCGTCTCCTCCTGCGAGTTCAGGAACATAATTTTCCGCAAACTCGTTGAAAAGCATGCCTAGCGGCTTGTTAAGAAAGTTAGCTAATACATTCAAACGCCCCCGGTGCGCCATGCCCATGACCAATTCATCAATTCCCATTTCCGCTGACTTAAGCAGAAGGCTCTCAAGGGCAACCATTGCGGATTCACCGCCCTCCAACCCAAAACGTTTCTGGGCAACATATTTCTTGTGCAGAAAACGCTCAAATTCCTCAGCCCGGGTCAACCAGAGCAATATCCGCTGTTTGGTTTCCAAGCTGGCGCTCCATGCATCAGGTCGCTGCTCGACGCGGTCACGAACCCAGTGACGCATCCCGCTATCCTGGATATGCATATACTCAAAACCAATCTTGCCACAATAGACCTGTTGCAGGCGCCCAACCATCTGCGCCAGCTTCATCGGTTTTCCACCTTCAAAGAACCGACTAGCCACCTGTTCCTGCAAATCAGACTCCCCAAAGCCAAACTGGCTATAACTCAAGCAGGGGTTTACTGGTGGAGCCAAGCTAAGGGGATCCAGCCATGCCTCAGTATGGCCAAGGCTACGATAATTATATAGCATCCTCACAACCCCCGCGCGAAAAGCGGAGTCAACCTGCGTAACCCTTAACGATTCATTATTTCCGGTATCCGCAACCGGTTGATCATGATCCCCCTCGACTTGCGCAGCTCCGAGCGCGAAACCTTCAAAAAAGGCACCCCACTCTGAATCAACTGAAGCCGGATCATCACGCCAACGGGCATAATTCTCCTCTAACAGCTCGGCATTAAATCTCGCAGCAACGCTGGAATTCATCTTGGCAAGGGCATCTATAGGTCACTTTCTCAGGACATCTTTAGGAAATAAGTACCATGACCTGCACTTTCTCTATTAAAATTTATGCGTTATGGCCGTTATCTGTTAAAATAGCGACCCTTACGTGTCCGGCCATCACCACGGTAACAAGAACCGGAACTCCGGAACTCCTTAATGATCAGAGTATCGAACCTCACCAAGCGCTACGTCGGACGCACGGCAGTGGATGCGATTTCCTTCAACGTTGAGCCAGGGGAAATTGTCGGTTTTTTGGGACCCAACGGGGCCGGCAAGACCACTACCATACGAATCCTCACCGGATATATGCCGGCAACTTCCGGGACCGCCGTTGTTGCAGGCCATGATATCTTCCGGGATTCCCTGAAAGCCCAGCAACGCATTGGTTATATGCCGGAAAATGTCCCGCTCTACGATGACATGAGGGTAAAGGAATATCTTCGCTTCCGGGCATTATTGAAGGGCATGCGAGGCCGGGAAGCCAAGAATGGGATCGCGGAGGCAATCGACCTCTGTGGGCTCACCGAAATGCGCAGCAAAATGATCGGTGCACTTTCCAAAGGTTACCGTCAACGTGTAGGGCTTGCAGATGCACTGATTCATAATCCTGATCTGCTGATCCTGGACGAACCCACCAATGGTCTTGATCCCAACCAGATCCGCCGGGTCCGCAAATTGATCCAGCAATTGGGACTGTCTCACACCATTCTGATTTCCACCCATATTCTCAGTGAAGTGGAAATGACCTGTGACCGCGTGATCATACTTGATCGGGGAAAGGTGCGGGCCGCAGACACTCCTGAAAACTTAATCAAGAACCTGCGAACCGCCGGCCACATAAGCGTTGAAGTCAATGCTGCCGCGGATATGGCTGCAGATGCCATCAGAACAATACCCAGGGTTAAAAAAGTAATCAAGGAGTCCACGGAAGGAACATGGACCAAGTTTACGGTACGCGCCGAGTCGGGAGCTGATATACGGGAATCCATCGTTGCACTGGCAAATGCAAACCATTGGCCATTACGTGAAATTCACACGCAGGGAGCATCTCTGGAAGACGTGTTCGTCGAGTTAACTCAATCCCCGCACCCCGATTAACCCGGCAGGTCATGGCCTTCGCAATAACCATTAGCGTTCTTCTTGGCATCATTGTTCTCGCCCTGTGGAGATTCCTCTCGGCGGGAACAGGTTTGGTTCTTCTGGCCAAGGAATTGCGTTCGTTCTTCTTCTCACCGGTCGCCTGGGTTGTTCTCACCCTCGTGATGCTTCTTAACGGATTCTCATTCACGGCGGCACTGGCTGACTTGCGTGAAGGAGAGCGCAGTGTGACACTTACTGCCTACACCTTTAACTCCATTCAGTTCTGGCTGGCATATTTCTTTATTTTTCCGGTGATCACCATGCGACTCTTTGCCGAGGAACAAAAACTCGGGACCATCGAAACGCTACTTACTGCACCAGTAACCACCATCCAGTTGCTGCTGGCCAAATACCTTGCCGCTATCTCCTTCTATATCATCCTGTGGGTCCCAAGCCTCTTAAATTTCTTCATTTTTCAGATGAACTCGATTGATGACCACTCTTCGATCGGTTCGCTTACAGGAAGTTATACGATTATATTTCTGGTGGGAATGTTCAACATCGCAATTGGCTGCCTGGCCTCTTCCCTCACAAAGAACCAACTGGTTGCCGCGATGATATGCTTCACCTTCTGCCTATTACACTTTCTCCTGGGATTTGTGCTGCAAAACCTCCCTGTTCCGGATGCTTTCCGAGAAATCGTGACACACTTTTCAACACAAATACACGTAAGGACATTTATTGACGGACTAATCGATACCCGACAGATCATCTATTATATCAGCTCTGCTGTCCTGCTGCTCAGCATCACCTATCACGTGCTGGAATTCCGAAAGTGGAAGGTATAACTCATGCCCGACGAAAATATTACAGGGCAATCACGGGCCCACGCTGATCATGAGGCACCCCTCGAAGAAGAGCAGGGAGAAAACGAACCTGTAATTCCGGCCCCGCAAACAATAAAGCGCAGTAACATTGCTATTAATGTCACGATCCAGGGCATTTGTGCCGTGTTGCTCTTTGTAATGCTCAACCAGTTGTCGATGCGACACTATGAACGCTGGGACCTGAGTGCCGCCAAAAAATATAGCATCTCGGAAGATACCAAGGCATATCTGGAACGACTTGATAACAAGGTTGCACTCACAATGGCCTTCCATAGTGACTCCAAGATCCGCGAGCAGCTTCAAACCCTCCTCGATGAATATGACCGGTTGGGCGGCGACTTGGTAAGCTTTGAGGAATTCGATCCTTTCCGCGACAAGGCAAAGGCACTGGAATTATCCGGTCGCTACGAAATGAACATTGACCAGAATACCGTCTTCGTTGAAGTCGGTGGCAAGGTAAAGAAAATCATCGAGCCCGACATGCTTGATGACAACGGGCGCATATTCACCGGTGAAGCCGAAATCACATCAGCAATGCTGGCTGCCACCGAGCTCCGTCCAAAGAAAGTTTACCTGATCGCCGGCAAGGGGAAATTCAAGGTGATCAACGGACGCACCGCCCTTGAAGAACTCTACAGCTTGAGCCAACGGCAGTTCTTCGAGCTCCATGAACTGACTCTGGGCAATATCACCCAAATCCCAAGTGACGCTGATGCACTCATCCTGATAAATCCTGAAACAGACCTTTCGCCATCAGAGGTCGCCGTGCTTACCGATTACTGGGAGGACATAAGAAAATCCACCGGTTTAGTGTTACTCCTTAACCCGGCAACGGAAATGCCAAACTTTTACCCTTTCCTGGAACGGCATGGGGTAAGGGTCGATAATGACTATCGGCTTCTCTTCTCGCAAACCACTGGCATAGGAGGCACTCAGAAGATCTACTCAGTACAAAGCAAATTCCTCACGGGTTCACCCATCACATCAGGCAACGCGGGTGCCTTGACCAACTTCAGTGGGCAAACATGTCCAATCAGTATCATACAGGACAAATCTGCCCTTTCCGCGAAAGGCATTGTTCCCCGACCGCTGCTCGAGGCTGATCCGGAATTTTGGGGTGACCGAAACCATACTGAAGCGGTTCCGACACTGGATCCTCTCGACAAGAAATCTCCAATCTATACTGCTGCTTCTGTCGAAAAAGGGGGCTCAGATGATGCCGTGGTCAAGCTCACCAGTTCAAGGTTAGTGGTTATTGGCAACTCAACATTACTTGACCCCAAGCCCATCCGCTCAAATGCCAAATTTGTCATGAATGCGATTAACTGGACCCTCGACCGGGAAGAGAGGATTGATATTATGCCCTCCAGGGTCACCAACTTCCGAGTCAATATGCCTCCAGAAAAATATAGCAACCTGCTCTTCCTCGTTGTTGTTTTGCTCCCAACCGCAGCCTTCTTCTTTGCGATATTTGTGTGGAGTAGCCGCAGGAACTAGTGGAGCCATACTGAATCCCGATCCCATGACCACACGCACGACCGCAATCATCGCCGCCTTTACAGTGGTCGTGGCATTCTACTGCTTTGTCATTGATCATAACCTGGACAACTTGGAAAACCGCAATTTCAGTGCCATCCCGGTCTCAAATACCGATGATATTGGCGAACTGAAAATTTCCAGTGCCAGCGGAGTCATCATCCTGCAGCGTGACAGTAAAAACAAAAGCAACTGGACAATGACTGCACCGGTCAATGACCGGGCCGACGCCAAGCAAATAGAAACATTGCTAACCGCTCTGGTTGATCTGAAAAAACAACAGGACATCAAGGGCGAAAAGGCGCCTTCAATGGAAGCGATGGGACTCAATAAGGCAGCCCTTGAACTGACTCTTAAGGGAATTGACGGGCAGCAAATAGGGGTTCTCAAATTTGGCAATGACGCCGGGTTTGTTGATTCCATCTATGCGCGCTGGGAAAATGATACTCCCTTTGCCTGCTGGTCAGACACGAAGATGCTGGCAGAAGTCGCCCACGATGCCCTGCGCGACATTCGGTTGCTTTCCATCCCTGTAGAGAAAATGTGGCGAGTCAAGGTCCAGCGCGGGATTGAAGCATCATTCGTCATAGAAAGCAATCCGGACGGCAATCCTTGGACCATCACCAAGCCGTTGCGAACAGGAGCGGATCCAAACGCTGTGTCTGAAAGGCTGGCACTCGTGGCAAACCTTAGCGCCAGCGGCTTCATTGATAACCCCGACAGCGAGGTTACGGCAGCATTTACCAATGATGCCAAGACGGTCTCTGTTTGGAGACGCTCCGTCACCGGTCCTGTCAGGATACAACTGGTGAAATCACCCGACGGTAAAACCGGATACGCAAAGGTTTCCGACAGAACCCCCGTGTTCCGTATTGATCCGGGATTTATCGAGAACATCGGAATTAATCCCAATGATTTGCGCGACAGACGCCTTATGCCCTTTAACCCAAAGTCCGTGTTGGCCATCGAGATTAATGCCAAGCCCAATCACAAGGTTTCCCTGATGCAGGACAACCAAGGATGGCAGGTCATTGATGAAACTGGAATAAAAACACAAGCCAACCCACAACGGATATACAGAATGCTTAAGGCCCTTGCAACCGAGCAAGTGCGCGAATTCATGGCGGATGCTGCAAGCGATCTGGCCCCTTATGGACTGGATAACCCAAACCTTACACTCACTATTACAACCGTTCAGCAAGATCCGGAAAACCCTACCAAGGATGATGGTAGTCCCAATCTTATCAGTGTCGCAAAAACACTGTCTGTGAAAAACCAGGTCTCCAAAAACCAGGATATTATCGAGTATTACGCAACGGTAGACGGCAGTGGCACTGTGGTCCGTCTCAGCCCGGCTTTCCGTCCCATCATCCCCATTCGTCCTCTTGATTTCAAAACCCTTTACCTTTGGCCGAGCTTTAACCTCTCCAACCTGCGATCGATAAAGACCTCCAAACCACCGCAACCTGTCATCAATCTGGAATATCTCCATGAAAGCAATAAATGGACAGGAACCCTGGCTGGCGAGGATATCTCAGCCCGCCTTGACACAGGACAGACTCTGAAACTTGCCCAGGAACTCAGCGTGCCTGTCAGGGCTACCCGATGGTTGAGTAAGAACCCCAGCGAAGCGGAAATTGCACTGCTGAACCCTACCCGGCGTATCGAATTTGTCCTCTCCGATGCCAAGGGAAAGCAATATCCCTACAAGATAGACATCGCGCCCATCAACCCGGATGGCGCAAATACCCTCTTCTATGCTAGGGTCAACAATAATCAGGAGATGTGCCTCATTGACCGGAAAAGCTTTGAAGTCCTGGACCTGCCGATCGTCCGTGAGACTCAACCGGTGACATCAGGAACCACTCCCGTTCCCGAGTAGGATTGGCAAGCCACATCCAAGGACAGTGGAATATTTCTATTTAATGGCTGAATAAATCGTGGCCACACCGGGCAACAGTGGACTTTCCCTTGTTTTGAAGAAGCCTGCGCCTTCTATCAGGTCGCACATTTTCCTGCCTGATGGAAAAACCTCAATACTGCTTCCCAGATACCGGTAAGCTTTACTACTGCCGGTAATCATTCCAGCCATGATTGGCAATACAGTGTGTAGATAAAACCGGTAGATACCGCGTGTTAGCTTCCCCCGCGGCAACGAGAAATCCAGTATCACCAACAGACCCCCGGGCTTCAACACCCGCCCCATCTCCTTAAGTGCCCTTTCCCAGTCCTCCATATTGCGCAACCCAAAGCACACTGTTAATGCACAAAACTCACCGTTCTGGAAAGGCAGGTCGAGAGCATCGGCAAGCACTGTGTTCTGCAATCCGCGCCGCCGCGCCTGATCAAGCATGGGTTCACAAAAATCTGTGCCCACAACCTCTGTATCGGGGCATTTACGCTGGATCTCAAGGGCCATATCCCCGCTGCCAGTAGCCACATCCAATACCCTTAAGGGGGCAACCTCCCGCACCATTCCGGCTACCCGGCGCCTC
Organism: Verrucomicrobiaceae bacterium; assembly: GCA_024229495.1. GTDB lineage: Bacteria > Verrucomicrobiota > Verrucomicrobiia > Verrucomicrobiales > DEV007 > CACIUL01. The sequence continues at coordinate 9,326 of JAAESJ010000031.1, forward strand.
CAAAGAATATCGATACCAAGGCTCAATACATGATTGGTAACAACATAGCGGTCAGCTATACCGGCAAATGCCTCTTTCACATACTCGGGGTCCTGCATACTTACGGCCGGAAGTCTCGACGTTAATCATCGTGACGCAACAAGCCACATCAAGAGACCCGGCCAATTGCACCACCATAGGACTTTGATTCCACCGGCCCGGACAATTTTTAATTCCATTTATGCAGGGCTGGTGAACAAATGCTCACGAGATGACTCGAACATCCACGGGGTTGCCCCCACTAGAACCTGAATCTAGCGCGTCTACCAATTCCGCCACGTGAGCTTTTAGATTGGGGTGCAAACACTTACAACTTATTCCA
>JAAESJ010000032.1 GCA_024229495.1 Verrucomicrobiaceae bacterium
AACCATGCCTACAGCATGCCGGTCTGCCACCCTTCCCGCCTGGCATTGATGTCTGGTAAATACCCATTCCGGCACGGCCAGGTGACCTGGGGGGATTTCCCGAAGAAAGAGGAACCCCATACTTTCGCCCGCTATTTGCAGAAGGCCGGATACGCGACTGCGATTGCCGGTAAGTGGCAACTTTGTCTCTTGAAGGATGACCCCATGCATCCGCGCAGGCTGGGCTTTGATCACTGGGATCTTTTTGGATGGCATGAAGGACCCCGCTTCTATGAGCCGATGATTTATCGTAATGGCAAGGTTCGCACCGATACCCTCGGGCATTACGGTCCGGACCTTTACGTGCGAAGCCTGATTGAGTTCATGAAGGCTAATCGTGACCGCCCTTTTCTTGCCTACTACTCCATGGCTGTTACCCACGAGGTAACCGATGACCTGGATCCCCCGGTGCCGCATGGTCCTTTTGACCGCTATGACAACTATGCGGAGATGGTTGCGGAGATGGACCGGGCTGTCGGGCGGGTGGTTGCTGCACTCAATGCCCTCAAACTGCGTGAGAAGACTCTTATTATCTTTGTGGCGGATAACGGCACTCCTCCTGAGATTATTATCCGTGCTGAGGGAAAAAAACTGATCAAGATTCCTGTTGTTTCCCGTCGCGATGGACGGGATGTGCCCGGTGGTAAGAAGCAGCTAAATGATGCCGGCACCAACGTCCCAATGATCGCAAATTGGCCTGGAACTATCAAGGCCGGGCAGAAGGTCAATGATCTTGTCGATTTCAGCGATATATTGCCAACTTTCCTGGACTTGGCTGGCGCTGCTCCTCCGGCGAATCGTAAATTGGATGGAGTAAGTTTTGCCAGTCGCCTGCGCGGAACAGGTCCTACAAGGAGATCCTTTACTTACTGTGAAGAGGCTGTTTTGCCCAAGCCTGGCGGAGTCGAGCCGGATGGAACCAGTTCCGGTCTCAAGTGGGTGCGCAACCAGAAATGGAAACTCTATAATGATGGACGATTATTTCACATGGCCAAGGACCCTCTGGAGAAAAGCCCTATCTTGACGGATCAAGGTGGGGATGCTGCGGCAAGGATGCGCAAAGGGTTCTCACAGTCCTTCAGGAAACTGGGGCTGAAACCATAAAGAAATCGTTTCCTTGCTCAATATTTAGGGAAGATGGCCGGGGTGGGGAAGCGTTCCTCAGGTTTGTTGCCGCCGAGGTATTCCTCGCGGGGAATGTTGACGTTGGGCCAGTGGCTCGGCCGGACGCGGATATTGCGACCGGGGCGGATGCCTTCGATGATGAGATCGGTTTTGAAATGAATCTGAATGCCGATGGAATCAAGGGTGCAATGAGTGGCGCTTCAGGGGATCATGATTATTGTACGTGTAATGCATTCCTCTCTTTTGTTTTTAGTTATCTTGGTTTTTGCATCCCTTGTTCAAGCTGGAGACAAGCTTTCTCCAGCTCCGGGTGAGGTGCATTCTTCGGATAAATCTTTTCGGTTGGTTTGGCAGGAGGAGTTTAACGGCACCAAGCTGGACCGTAAAACATGGAAGGCAGAGGATGATCCCGCTATTGGCCAATATGGGCATGGCAACGGTGAGGCTCAGGCCTACCTGGACGCCGAAGGAGACACATTTTTTGTGAAGGATGGCAGGTTGACCATCGTCGCGCGTTACGCTCCTGATGCAGAATATCCCCTGCGTGAAAAACCCTACGGCAAGACCAAGCACAACATCGGGCACCAGGATTTTAAGTCGGCAAAGTTGACTACGGCAAAGCTTCATTCCTTTACCTACGGTATTATTGAGGCACGGATAAAAAACCCCGTGGGGAAAGCGGGCAAAAAAACGGCCATTCCGGTCTGGCCCGCCTTTTGGTTACTGCCCGAGGCCAAGACGGCACCCTATTCCGGATACTGGGACAAGGCTGCCGCCGATAATAAACGTGAGTGGGCGCGGAGCACCTGGCCATACAGCGGGGAGATCGACATCATGGAAATGTCAGGGCGGGCCACCAGGCTGTATCATGCCGGTGCTGTTTATCATACCAGTCCCAAGAATTGGACCGTGGGCAACATTGGCTGGTATTCTCATTACCGGCGCTATGACGGTGCGATTAACCCAAGGCAATGGATTGCCGACCAGAAGCTTGATGGTTCGCTGCAGCCAAGGTCTGGCGAAAAATCCTATGTGTCCGGCTACCATGTTTACGGCTGCAAATGGACCAAGGAGCGGATTATCTTCATGCTCGATGGCAAGGAGTGGGGGCCTGGTCTGGATCTCACCACCCCGGCCAGGTTCGGAGGCAAGAAAATGTATAAGGACTATCCCTTCTACCTGATCCTCAACCTCGCGGTAGGCGGCAATTACTTTGGTGTCTGGGGGCCCGATAACTCCGGGCCGGACAAGAAAGGCAAGAACGAGCTCTATGATTTTAGCCTGTTCCCGCAACAGATGCACATTGACTGGGTGAGAGTTTATCAACAGGTCAAGAACGTGCGCTAGGCGATACAGCCTTGCTTTCCGGGGAAACTGTCTCCACCGTCCCTTTGTCATGAATGCCAAACGTGTTTTTCTCTTCCTGTCCCTCGTTTTCTCGATCGATCTTGCCTCAGCCGGCAAGTTGTCCATCCCGGCCTCCGATGAGGGCCTGCCGGGGGAGGGACCGATTCGCCGTTATCAATGGTTTCAAAACCTTTGGGAAAAGAAACGCAGTGGCTGGGCCAAACAGGTGCAGCAGGACCAGGGAGCCTTGGTGTTTCTGGGGGATTCCATTACCCAAGGCTGGGGGGACAATTTCCGCGGGCACTTCAAGGGGATCAAGGTTGCCAACCGTGGCATCAGCGGGGACACGACGCGCGGGGTGTTGATCCGGCTCAAGGAGGATGTGCTTTCCTTAAACCCCAGGGGCGTGGTGATTTTGATCGGCACTAACGACTTGGAGGAAAAGGCCACGCCTGAGGTCATAGCCGGCAATCTCAAGCTGATCATAGCCGCGTTGAAGAAACACGACCCGAAGATGCCGATTATCCTCTGCAATACCTTCCCCAGTTCGGCGACCAAGAAACGTCCCGCCGATCAAATCAAGAAGGTTAACCAGCTTTACTTCGCCGCCGTGAAGGGCGATCCGCAGATTACCGTGCTCGACACGTGGTTGCTTTTCGCTGATCCGAAGGGTGATGCCAAGAAGGCTGAGTTTCCTGACCTGCTGCATCCCAATCAGATCGGTTACGACAAATGGGCGGCTTCACTGCGTCCCTTGCTCGCCACCCACGGGTTCGTGGAGACCGAGGTCGATGATTTCAAGCTGGAGCCGGGTTTTGTCAGCCTCTTTAATGGCAAGGATTTAACAGGCTGGGGTTTCCGTAATCAGAAGACGCAGGAGAAGACCGCCAGCTTTGATGGCAAGAAAGCCAGTAATGATGGCCGCTACGCTGCTATTAATGACCGGTTGGTGGTCACGACACCTCCTGAGGGCCGGCGTATCCAGCAGCTCTGGACTACGCGCGAGTTCCCCAAGGACTTTATCTTGAAGCTCGAGTTTCGCGCCACGCCAAATGCCGACAGCGGTGTCTTTATCCGTCGCCCGCAACTCCAGTGCCGGGATTATGTGCTGGCCGGTCCCTGGAAGGAACTCAAGGAATACAAACCACAGGACTGGAATGAAATCGTGGCGGTGGTCAAGGGCGGCGTGGCTCACTGCACCTGTAATGGGGAGGTGCTCAATGCCGAGTTCAAGGTGCCCGCCAGCGGGCCCATTGGCCTTGAAGGTGATCGTGGCCAAATGGAATACCGACGCATCCGGGTGAAGGAATTGAAGTGACGATGCGAAGACGTTTCGCAGGTGTGGTGCTGGCGTTATTTGCCTGTGTGGGCGCCAGTGGCTCGGAGCCTTCGCGCGCCCAGTCCGGTCGTCATTATGAGCTTTCCGTCCGGGCCAGCAGGATTAATCCCGAGGCCGGGGAGCATCCCAAGATCAATTATACCTTCACTGACAAGAATGGAAAAATCACGGATCTTCAGCATGCTGCCGTGGATACGCGGGTGGTTTCGCGTGGGCAACTCGTCATTTGGTTGATGAGTCACAACCAGCGTCTCTTTGAGAGTATCACAGGCTATGGCCTGCATGCGATTCAACCTCATTATGCCAACCGCTGGTTCTCGACCGTGCCGAGGGAACTGCACGATGCGGGGAATTGCCTCGGGGACATCAGGCTGGAAGCCGCAACAGGAGACGATCACAGTAAGCTTGTTGATATTCCGAAACCCGACGGCCTTGCCGCACGCTCGCTGGAGTTGGTGAAATGGCTGGTGGAAAATAACCCGGAGGGAAAATGGGAACAGTTCCTTACCGGGGATGGAGATGATCTGCTCTGGGAGAAGGTCATCCTGTCGGGAAGCTCCCACGGGTCGACGACTTCAGCCCGTTTAGCCAAGCAGCGCAAAGTTGCCCGTGTGGTGATGTTCTGTGGCCCCCGGGATCAACTGGAATCCTGGCAGGGGCTGCCGTCGGCGACCCCGGCCAATCGATACTTTGGATTTACCCATGTTCTTGATACCGGCTGGACGGGTGACCACTACTGCCGCTCCTGGCAGATGTTGGGTCTTTCCCGGTTTGGTTCCCTGGTAAACGTGGACATGGCCAAGCCGCCATTTGGAAACTCACGTCGCCTGGTCACCAATTGTGATGTCAAGAACGACCCGCGCCGGGCTCACGGTATCGTGGTACGCGGAGATGCGTGGGATGAGGTTTGGCGATATCTCTATACCCATCCGGTTGAGCAAACTGGCAAGCCGGGCGCCCCGGATCCGGATTGCAGGATGGACCTGCGTCGCCAGTAAATCCATGGAGCAGGAAGCAATAGACCGGTTTATCCTGGAAATCACCGGGGCGCACCGGCTTGCTCCCCCTGAAACGGTACAGACTCTCTGGAGCGGGTATGGCAGCATCGTAAGGATTGGCCTTGAGGGAGGGGATGTTCCCAGCGTGATCGTCAAGCATGTCCGGCCGGGAACCGGCAATCATCCGCGGGGATGGAACACGGACTTGTCCCACCAGCGAAAGCTCAAGTCGTATCAGGTGGAAACCAATTGGTATCGCGGGCAGGAAAACAGGGGCATCAGGGGGCAGGCCAGGATTCCTGAATGCTTCGGGGTGAAAACTAGCGGCGATGAATTCTTGTTGGTAATGGAAGATCTTGACGCGTCCGGTTATCCCGGGCGCCGCAATGCCGTTAGCCGGGAAGAGTTGCATTCCTGTGTGGGCTGGTTGGCGGCTTTTCATGCTGATTGCATGGAGATGGGGACGGACGACCTATGGACAATCGGCACTTATTGGCATCTTGATACCCGGCCTGAGGAGCTAGAGGCGCTGGATGAACCGGCCCTCAAGGGGGCGGCTTCAGCAATTGACACCAAACTCAAGGCATCCGCCTTCCAGACCCTGGTGCATGGGGATGCCAAGCTGGCAAATTTCTGTTTCAGCGTTGATGGTGCAGGGGTGGCGGCGGTGGATTTTCAATACGTTGGTGGTGGTTGCGGAATGAAGGATCTTGCCTATTTCGTGGGAAGTTGCTTTCGCGATGAAGAGGCTGAACATCAGGAGGAAGAAATACTGAATTTTTATTTCCAGGAATTGAGCCGATGCATGGAGCGTGTGCAGGGCAGAACCTGTGCAGAGGACCTGGAGGCGGACTGGCGTCCCTTGTATCGTGTGGCCTGGGCCGATTTCCACCGTTTCATGAAGGGCTGGAGTCCCGGGCATTGGAAACTCAGTGACTACAGTGAGCGGGTCACGCGAGAGGTGATTGCTTCCCTGAAGAAGGAGATGACTTAATGGATCTGAGCGCATTAACAAAGCAGGCACTTCAGGCCGCCCGCGACGCCGGGCGCTTGATTGGCTCCTGCCGTGGTCGGGAGGTGGACATCATTCACAAGGATGCCGGTAACACCCTTGCCTCACAGGTGGTCACCGAGGTTGATCACAAGGCCCAGGAAGCCATCCTGGAGGTGCTGATGCCGACGTGTCGTGACCTGGACATTGCCTTGCTTGCCGAGGAGGAGGCGGATGACGAGAGGCGTCTGGAATGTGACTATTTCTGGTGCGTTGACCCCCTGGATGGCACCCTGCCTTTTATCCAAGGACAACCGGGATACTCGGTGTCCATTGGCCTGGTAGCCAGGGATGGTTCACCACAAATCGGGGTGGTTTATGACCCGGTGAATGATGTGCTCTATCAGGCCACAAGGGGACAGGGCCTGAGGAGGAACAATGAGCCGTGGGTGCCGGGATCATCAGGGCAGGAGTTGACCTTTACCTATGACAGAAGCCTTGCCCAGCACCCGTTCTTCGATGAAATCCTGCAGCAACTTGATTCATATGGCCATTTACTTGGATTAAATGGGCTGGTTGCCAGTCAGTATGGCGGTGCGGTGATGAACGCGTGTTATGCCCTGGAGAACGCTCCTGCTTGCCATTTCAAGTTTCCAAAGCCCCAGGATGGCGGGGGCAGCCTTTGGGATTATGCGGCTACAGCATGCATTTACCAGGAAGCCGGGGCCATCGTCAGTGACGTTCAGGGAAACCCACTCGAGCTCAACCGGGCAGGTTCCACTTTCATGAATCATCGTGGTGCATTGTATGCTACCGATGACGCGCTAGCCCGGCGGGTGCGCGAAATCATCACCACATTCCAGGCAAGGAGCTAAGGCGTTAAGAAAGCGCAAGCCGACCATCGTTGCTGCCGATGGGTTCCGCCACGAGCTAACCTCCTATGGGTTTGATTTCTGTCTAAACCAAGTCGGAGGTGCGCCAACCCTTGCGGGCCTCGATCTCAATCATTGCGGCGGCTTCCTTGTTGCCCTTGATCTTCAGGTTCTTGGCATCCCATTCGAGCGACTTGCCGGTACGGATCGCAAGTGTGCCCAGGATGATGCTTTCGGTGAGTTGTCCACTGTAGCTGAAGTCAGAGACCGACTTCTCGCTGTTGCGAATGCAATTGACCCAGTCATTATGGATGCCGGGCACTCGTTTGAGCGTCTTGGGGACGCGTTTGTCGGCATTCTTGCGGTATTCCTCCCAGCGTGCCTTTGGATAGAGCCTTGGGCTGTTCGGGCACATGCCGTCGTGGCAGATTCCCCCCTTTTCCCCGACCATGATGAAGCCTCCATGACCCTTGATGTCCCAGTCATAACCTTGCGGAGCCTTGGGCAGGCGGGGGCCTTCAATCCATTTTACATCTACCGCGGGTTTTTTCCCGCGCGCCGGGAACTTGTAGGAAACAATTGATCCGTTTGGCGTGTGGATCGGGTTTGCTGCCTCCGCCATGTCAACATCGACCCGGTCAGGGGCTCCAAGCCCAAGTGCCCAGTAAGCGGTATCGATGGTATGGCAGCCAATGTCGCCAAGTCCACCACAGCCAAAGCTCCACCAAGGGCGCCAGGTCGTTGGGTGCAGGGCCTTGCTGAATGGCACGTCCTCCTGACAGGGACCGAGCCATAAATTCCAGTCCATGCCTTCAGGCAGTTTCTCTGCCGCCGGGTAGGCGGTGCGCACCTGGCCGTTAAATCCCCATCCACGGGCAGGCCGGTCGGTCCATGTGAGGACTTCCTTCACCTCTCCAATGAGTCCTGCCTCATACCATTCCTTGACGAGATAAGCGCCCTCAAAAGCATGCCCCTGGTTGCCCATCTGGGTGACTACGCCCTTTTCCTTGGCGAGGGCCTGCAGGGTGCGCGCCTCCCAGAGAGAATGGACCAGTGGCTTCTCGACAAATACGTGCTTGCCCATGCTCATCGCGGTGTAGGCGATTGCGAAGTGGGTGTGATCCGGTGTGCCAACCCCGACGGCATCAATCTGGTCGCCCATTTCCTCAAGCATTTTGCGGAAATCCTTGTAGAACTTTGCTTGCGGAAATTTCTGTTTTGCACGGCCCCAAGTGCCGGGATTGCAGTCACAAAGCGCGACGACATTGTTGCCTCCGGCGCAGTTATTCAGGTCACCCCAACCCATGTTGCCAAAGCCTACCCAGGCGATATTGATCTTCTTTTCATTGGCACCGAAGACACTGCTTGGCAGGAATGTCGGGAGAGCCAGGGCGGATGCGCCCTTCAGGACGGTGCGGCGGGTAGTCTTTTTTCCGTGATGTAATTGGTTCATTGGTTTTCCTTTTCTGGTCTGGGTTTGAATTTCTAAGGTGCAAAAGTCCTTGTCCGAAAGTTTCCCTATCACTGTGGTGGAAAGCAAGTCATCTTTGACGAAGATCCCGCAAGTTCCTTGCGGCCAGCAAGGTTAGGCTGAATGTGTTTTGTCGTGCGTTAAAACCTTATTGAAGGTAATCTGCACCATGCCCACGCGATTTCTTCTATTCATTCTACTGGCCAACCTGACAACCGTCCTGGGCGCCAGGGATCTGCCAAGGGCACTTATAATTGGCGATTCCATCTCCATTGGCTATACGCCGCATGTGGTGGCTGCCCTGAAGGGCAAGGTTGAGGTCATTCATCACAAGGGCAATGCCCAGCATACCGGCACGGGACTGAAAATGCTCGATCGCTGGATTGGTGGGAAGCAATGGGACGTGATCCATTTTAACTGGGGGCTCTGGGACCTGTGCTACCGCCATTCAGAATCAAAGGTCCAGGGACGTCGTGACAAGGTAAGGGGCACACTCACCATTTCCCTGGAGCAATACGAGAAGAACCTCGATCAGTTGGCCGCCCGCCTGAAGAAGACGAAGGCAAAGCTGATCTGGGCGCATACCACAACGGTTCCAACGGGGGAAGCGGGACGCAAACTCGGCGATGATGACCGGTATAATGAGGTCGCCGCCAGGGTCATGAAGAAACACGGTATAGAGATCAACGACCTGAACAGCTTGAGTGATTCCTTTCCTCCCGCGTTATTTACCGCCGCCGGCAACGTGCATTTCAAGACGGAGGGATCCAAGAGGCTCGGGCAGGCAGTGGCCGGCAGGATCACCGGGGCACTTGGTCAATAATGACACCCCGCAACTTCTTCCCCAGTATTCATGATGTTTAAATCCGCATTTCTCTTTGCCCTCCTTTTAACGGCATGCCTTTGTCTCACGACAAAGGGTCACTCTGCTGACTCCCCGCCCAACATCATTTTGATCCTGGCCGATGACATGGGGTTTGGAGAACCAAGCCATGCGGGTGGCATCATTCCCACCCCGAGTCTCGACCGGATGGCGGAGGAAGGCATGCGCTTCACCGATGCCCACACCACCTCGTCAGTTTGCACCCCGACGCGCTATGGTATCCTGACCGGACGCTACAATTGGCGCAGCCGACTGAAGAGAGGAGTGCTGTTCAAGGCAACCGACAAGGCGTTGATGGATTCCAAGCGCCTCAATCTTGCCAACTTCCTCCAGAAGGCCGGCTATCACACCGCCTGTGTCGGCAAATGGCATCTCGGGGCGGATTTCGAGCGGGCGCCGAAAAACCCGGAACCGGACAAGAGTAAGCGGGACGCTTCCTGGCAGGTCGACTATTCAAAGCCTTTCAGGAACGGACCGGTGGGCGTCGGCTTTGACGAGGCGTTCTTCATCCTCTCCTCTCTGGATATGGCTCCCTACGTCTATCTTCGCAATGATCGAGCGGTGGCAATTCCATCTGTGAACAAGGGGTTTCCGCACAACGAATACAATAAGTATCAGCGTATTGGCGCAGCTGCCGCGGATTTTGAG
>JAAESJ010000033.1 GCA_024229495.1 Verrucomicrobiaceae bacterium
CTGTGCCGCGGATCTGGTTCTTGATTTTGCCATTAAGAAGCTTGGGGTCGCTTGATTTGATGCCAAGATGATCACCAGCTTCCACCCACCCTTCGTCGCCGACAAAGCGCACGGGGCAAGTCCCCAATCCTTTGATCCAATCACCCACGCCTTTACCGGAGGAAAGTCGCATCACCAGTTTGATGCCATTGGCATACTTGGCATGAAGGCGGCTATCTGATTCAGCTTCAAATTCAATCGGTGTAGTTCCATCAGCATCGGCAGCCCATTGACAAAGGTCGATCGTATGGGAACCCCATTCAGGTAGTCGCCACGCAGAATAGAGTCCCTGATGATTGCGCCAGCGTCCCTGACAATAGGCTTTATTAAAGGGAATCTTCGGTGCGGGTCCGAGCCATTTATCCCAGTTGATAATCGCCGGGTCTGGTTCGGGTTTAGCCGGCAAAGGATCAAGGTAATTCTGCAATTGGAGGATTCCTGCGTGAACCTCTTTCATTTGCCCAAGTTTGCCCTTCAAAGCCAGATCAGCAGCTAGTCTGAAGTTGGGAACACTACGCCGCTGCGTTCCTGCCTGAAAAACTCTTCTGTGCTTCTTGATGTTGTCGTCAAGTTCTTGGCATTCCTGGATGTTCATTGCACAGGGCTTTTCGCAATAGATATCCTTGCCTGCGCGAGCAGCGTAGATGGATGCTGTGGCATGCCAGCGATCCCCAGTGGTGACGAGGACGGCATCAATGTCATCCCTTTCTAGAACGCCGGACATATCGTCGTAAATGGCGCAATCCTTGTTTCCATAATGCTTGTCGGTCTGGCGCTTGATGATTTCGCGCCGTTCCTTTTGTGGATCGGCGACGGCAACGAATTGAGCATCCTTCTGCCGGAAAAAACCATCCAGAACCTTTTGGCCTCGCCGCCCTACTCCGATGCCACCCAAGACAATTCGGTTGCTGGGGGCAACGTTCCCGTTCTTGCCGAGGGCGCTGGCCGGAATCAGGGTGGGCGTGCCGATGCAAGCAGCGGCAGTGGACTTCAGAAAGTGGCGGCGAGTCGTTCGTGTCATCATAAATAGGAGAGTCAGTTTAAGATCAAGGTGGTGAACTGCGATCTCCGAATTGCGCAGGATTTATTTCTCGGCGATGCTTTTTGAAGTGCAGCCATTTACTCCGAAAGCTTAGTGTCCACTTTCCGGTAGAGGAAAGCATCGGAGGTCATGATTGAGGTAAGCAGGGCCTTCATACTACCGTCATTGTTCTTGTAGGCGCGATGGGCGGCCTGTAGTGCGGGTGCGTCCTCGAGAGTCTCGTTGCGGCCCATCCAGAAGCGGAAGACATGGCGAACAAAGACCTGCTCAACGCGCTCGCTGGCGGCCAGCTTGTCTATCATTTCCAGGGCATTTTTCACCGGGCCGTCCAAGGAAGGATCGCCGCTGTCAATGATCTCCCCCGAGGTATCCACGGGTTTACCCTGCTCGGTGGTACGCCGCAGGCCAAGGTGGTTATACATTTCAAAAGGAAGCCCCAGGGGATCCATCTTGCGGTGGCAACGCCAGCATTCTTGTACCCGGGTGACCCGCATGCGTTCGCGCAGGGTGTTCGTTGGCTCGTCGGGCAGTTGGGCGTCTACGGTGATTGGAATATCCGGTATGCCTCCGCCGAGCAGGCGCTCCCGTATCCACTTACCGCGAAGAATGGCATGGTTATCCATGGCGTCGGAATGGGAAACCAGCCAGGAGGGATGGGTCAGGACGCCCATTCGCTCTTCCCTGGGGATGCTCACCAGCGTGCGGGCAACTTTGCCGTTGGTGTATTTGACTGCAGGGATACGGATCTTGATTGGCTGACCTTTGGAAAGCACGATTTGGCCAAGTTCCTCCGGAGAAGGCGCTTTTTTCTTTTCCCCTTTCTTTTGGGGAGGCGGCTTGCGCAGCTTTTCCCGCGTGCTGAAGTAGAGAAGGTCACTGCCGGGATCGAGGATGAAGCGATCCGTGGTAAGAAGCTCCTTAAGCACCTGCTTGTCTTCCTGCACAATGAGCTCGATCAGTCGATCAACGCTGGCGGTCATGCCGAACATTACGTTGGGATGCTTGCCTCCCCCCCCGGCTTTGGACAGGGCCTTGGCGTCCTTGCAGACGCTGCCTGCCAGGTCGTAATCAAAATATTCATGGAAGAACTGGAGGATGCGGGGCTTGCGAATGCTCTCATCGGAAAGGATGCGCGTGACTTCGCGTTTGATGTCGTCACGTGTCTTGAGGCGGCCTTCCTTGAGAGCCTTCTTGAGTTCCGCATCCGGTTTGAGGTAGCTGAAGGCACTATTGATAGCGAGGGCCAGTTCATGCCCCTTGAGCATGACCCGCCCGTATTTATCCGGTTTGCCATATTCAGTCAATTCCGGACGGAACAGGGCATCACGGTCAAGAAAGATGGGAGTGAGGCCGAGGATTACGCCATCCTTGAGACCAAGGTTGGCGACGGACTTTTTGAGGATGTTCAGGTAGGTATCGGATTCTTTCTGCGAAGGCTCGCGGAAGGTAAGGGACTCGAACAGATAATTGACGGCTGACCTTAGTTTCTCCTCGGAAGGATTTTCCTCCTGGACGAGTTTATAAACAGGAGTGAGTGGCCGCATTACCTCCTCATGATAAAAAAGGCTTTCAATGGTTCCCCGGATGTCAACGTCCTTGTATTTCGCGGGTAATTTCCCGGTTAACTGGTAGGGCTCAATCTTTGGGCCATAGGCCATGAAGCGAACGATGTCCTCGGCACGGCTGGCGATCTGGGAAGCCTGGGCGCCATTCACGGAATAAAGCGTCGGGTAACTCCGCAAGCCATGATCCCCCGTTGTATCAAGGATTGCGGAAAATCCCGTAATCGCTGCCGCGTAGGCAGCGGAACCGCCCACCTGCCCCTTAATTCTATCCAGTCCATAATACACCTTCACTTCACCCTGATTATTCCATGGAATGTGATCTCCTCGGGTTCTCAGGCCCGGGGTTTTCGGGTTGTATGCCGGCTCCTTGTTGATCAGTTCATTAAGTCGCACGAGGTGTTCCTGCGGGTGAATGCGCCAGATACGCGCAGGTGTGGAAGCAGGCTCAAGATCCTTCGGTAGTTTTCCGAACAGCAGATCGTGATCCAGGTGGTTTGCCTTCGCTGGCCGGTGGTGGGCATCAAAACCACCCTTGTCTTTCATTAATTGCTCCATTTCTCCCAGGATCCATTGCGAAACATGCCTACGATCGATCGCTCCGGGCTGGTTCTTTTTCTTTCTTGGCGGCATTTCCTTAAGGGCCACCTGCTCCCAGATGCTCTTCCAGATACTGAAGTTTCCCGTGTTCACTTCGGTGAGTTCTTCAAAGGAAAGGCCCCCTTTCTTGGTTTCCCCGTCATGGCAGTCGAGGCAATAGTTCTCAAGGAATGGCTGGGCAACAGCAGAGAAGGAGGGCTCGGCTGCAAATTGAGTGGCCGGCAGGAAAAAGATTCCCAGGGAAGTAAGGATGAAAGGGCGAAAGCGCATTTGCATTATCTCAAGCCAGCCTTCGATATGACCACGTCGCGCGACGCGGAAGGAAGGAGCCTAGGCAAGCAGGTTCTCAATGGGACCGACCTTGGAACGATAAGTGGGAGCCAGGCTTTTTGCCATGTTGAATCGGTCGACGGGTGCTCCAACGGCATGCAACAGTGTTGCGTATAAATCATTGATGGGTCGCTTTTCCATTTGGGTGAACCGGCCGGTCTTTAGCGGTCCGCCAGGGTTACCGATCAGGATGAAGGGCCAATTGGCCCCGGAAGTGTGCTGCTTGTCCGCGTTGTTGCTGGTGTAGACGATCACGGTGTTGTCCATCATGGTGCCATCGCCCTCCGGCATCGACTCCAGTTCCTTGACCATCTTGACGAGCATGCGGCAGTTATACTGGCGGATCTTGACCCAGATTTCATTATTCGGTTGGGGCATGTGACCCAGGTTGTGGCCCTGCTTGTCAACCCCGAGGCCTTTCCATGCGCCGAAGATCTCACCTCGTCCGGATCCAATGGTCAGGGTATTGGTGATCCCGGACTTGAGGGCGGAGATTCCAAGGTCAAGCAGGGAGTCATGCCAGTCTGTTTCGAATTCCGGGTTGGTGAATTTCTCCCCATATACGGGAGCAAATTTTTTCAAGTGATCGCTAATCCCGGCAAGCCGGCTGCGCAGCCCGTTCATGTCACGGAAGCCATCCGTGTAGCTGCTGTAACGCTCTTTTTCTCCGGTCGGTAAACTGCGTGAACCCTGCACGGCGATTCTCTCCACTGAGTTCAATACGTTTGAGCGCGCCTCATAACGCTCCCTGACCTCGCCGGTGGAGATACTGCCGAAGAGAGCCTGGTAAAGATCCTGCGGGTTGGAATGCATGAAGATCGGCTTGCCCGGACCGGTTGCCGAAAGGGTGGCCAGCGTTGGCCGGGAGCGCATGTTGGGCAGGGAGTCCATGCCGATGCAGAGGTGGGGAAGGATGGTCTCCGGCAAATTCCGGCTGAGCACGTGGTCAATAGTGGCACCGCGTGGAGGACTTCCAATTCCACCACGGTAACCGCCAAGGGCCCCGAAGAAAGCACTATGGCTTGGGCTTGTATGCTGGCCATGGAGGCCATTGATGATGTGTAACCGGTCCTTGATCGGCTTGAGATCCTTGATGGGCTCTTCCAACTTGAAGCTGTCCAGTGCCGCATCCTCTTTCAGTCCCTTGGGGATGGCGGTGTAAGGATCAAAGCCCTGGTTCTGCAGGAAAAAAATGATGCGCTTTGGCTTACCTGCCTGTGTGGTCGATTTGGCAAAACCGGGAACAATCGGGGCGGCAGCGGCAGTGCCGATACCGGCGGCCATGGTGCGAAGCATTTTTCTGCGTGTCGTAATCATATCAATGTCGTGTCGTTCAGCGAACAGTAACCTGATGGTGGGGGTTCAATATATAATATTGCGGTTTAACAGTCCACCGTATTCCTAATGATGCTTTCTTGTAAGACATCTCTGTATAATTTACTGCTGCATTAATCCTCATCTCAGTAGAATTTTGGTTCTTTTTTGTTTTCGGAGGGCGTGATCAAGTATTTGATGGAGTAGCTAAACTTCCCGTATGCCAAAAGACCTGACAGAGTGGATTCGTGAGTCCAGCCGTATCCTGGTCTTCACTGGTGCTGGGATTTCCACACCCAGCGGGATCCCTGCCTTTCGCGGCGCGGGGGGACTCTGGACTACCAAAAAACCGGTCTATTACCAGGATTTCATGGCAATGGAATCCGCCCGTGTTGAGTATTGGCAATACAAGCTGGAACTCTGGGAGGAACATGGCGATGCCAGACCCAATGCCATTCATGAGGCTATTGTGCGCCTCGAACAATCCGGCCGGGTGGCCATGGTGGTGACCCAGAATGTGGATGGGTTGCACCGGTCTGCCGGCACCAGTGAGGAATTACTTGTGGAAGTTCACGGCACCGGCAGCCTTGTCGAGTGCCAGTCCTGTGGTCATCGTGAGCCGCCACAGGCAAGCTTTGAAGCCTTCAAGAAGGAGGGCAAGCGTCCGCTTTGTGCCTGCGGGGCATATCTAAAGCCTGCCACCATCAGCTCTGGCCAGAGCCTGCGAGAAGACGACCTCAACCGCGCCTTTGGTGTTGCGGGTTCCTGTGATCTTGTCCTTGCCCTGGGTTCCACGCTTTCTGTCAGCCCGGCAAACTCGATACCCATGGCCGCTGCCCGGTCCGGTGTCCCTTATATTATTATCAACCGGGATGAGACCGATCACGACAACCTGCCGCAGGTGACCCTGCGCCTCTTCGATAATCTGGAGGATGTTTTTCCCCTGGCCGTGGCCGAGGTCCTGGAGTCTGAGCCTTAATGGATTTACTTGAGATATGATTTGGCAGGTGTTCTATTCCATCAGGTTACAGCTATCAAAATATTTAAAGAGATCGCTCATGAAAAAACTTATTCCATTGGTTTTGGCTTTGTTCGTTTTAGGATGTGAGAAGAAACCATCCGCAAACGTAAAGGGGAGTGCGGAAGATCAGCAAAAAACTGTCGCTAATGATGAAGGGCGTGGTGTTCCCGGCGGCGACAAGGGAAATCAACCCGCCATTTCCATTCACCGAGCTGCTGAGCAGGGTGACCTGGAGTCATTAAAGAAACACATTGCTGCAGGAGCCGACATTAACGCACAGGATGGCCGTGCTGGGGAAACGCCGTTGCATCGTGCCATTACTCGCGGGCAGACCGAGGCGGCCAGGCTGCTGATTGAGGGCGGCAGTGATCTCAACATCGGCAGAACAAAGGATGGTGATACGCCATTGGATATGGCGGAAGGGCGGGGACGAACGGAAATTGCGGAATTGCTGCGTGAGAAAGGTGCCAAAAAAAGTGCCAAGGGCGCATTCGCTGATGGAAATAACGCTGGCGACAAGGGAAATCAACCCGCCATTTCCATTCACCGAGCTGCTGAGCAGGGTGACCTGGAGTCATTAAAGAAACACATTGCTGCAGGACCCGACATTAACGCACAGGATGGCCGTGCTGGGGAAACGCCGTTGCATCGTGCCATTACTCGCGGGCAGACCGAGGCGGCCAGGCTGCTGATTGAGGGCGGCTGTGATCTCAACATCGGCAGAAAAAAGGATGGTGATACGCCATTGGATATGGCGGAAGGGCGGGGACGAACGGAAATTGCCGAATTGCTGCGTGAGAAAGGTGCAAAAAAAAGTTCCGATCTGCCGCCTATCAAATAACGGAGGGCAGTGATTGTCGTTCTGATAAGAGGATCATTTCCAGACAATGAAGATACTGAATTTGATTCTGGTCAGTCTGCTGGTTGTGGGATGCGGGGGGCAGCCGGCGGCGCATACAGGCGATGGTGGCGAAAGCCCGGACATTCCTGCCAACCTGGAGATGGAAAGAGAAACTCCCGCTGCGGGCAATCAACAACCTCCTGCCGTTGATGAGTTGATTGCAGCCATGGGAAACCCATTAAGTGAAAAGGAAGAAATGATTGTCGGCAAATACCTTGAGAGGCTGACAAGTACCGCGAATCCCGGGCTTTATGCGGGTGATGCGCCAAGTGAGACAATCAACAGGGGCAACCGGACGTATTCCATTTTATATGACGATGGAGACGAAAAAACCCTGGTCCATGGAATCTGGATGATTCAAGGCAATGACTACTACTACATGGGGATGATTGCTAACGGGGTGCCGATTCCAAAAGAAGAACGCGAAGTCTACCATGCCGCCGTGGTGACACTTGATACAGAGAAGAGTGTTTTCTCGGTTCCTTCACCTGATGATCCCTCAAAGCAGGACCATATTACCTGGAAGTCGATTGAGAAATTCAACGCTGATCAAATGCAGGCGTTCAATGATGACGCAGTGAATGAAGACTTCAATATCTTCGAGATTCACAAGGAGGGTTCGGAATAAGATGACTTCCTGTCTCTCTTCTTTCCTGCGCTTGCAGGCTTGCTAGAGGATACCCCCCATGCCGGGCTACTTCTGTAACGGGATGATTGGAGATTCCCAACCGGCAAGGTCAGCGGGCTTGGTGCCGCCCTTGCGCCGTCCCTTGCCCCGGGCCCAGGTGCCGTTGAAGGGGCCGACAAAGCTCACGTTGGCATCAGCCTTGATTTCCTTCTCCATGCCCACCGCCCAGAAACAGGCGTTAATAAGCAGGCGGCGGTAGCCCTCACTCTCGATGTCATTGGAGGCACCGTAGGTGCTGGTAAAGACACGTCCCTTTGTTTTGCCGTCTGCCCCCACGTAGTGGCGAGTCCAGGCTCCCGGAACAGGCTTCCGGGTTTCATCATTGGGTGAATCCGGGGACATGCCCTTGAGCGGTTGTGCCATGGCCAGGGCCGTGAAGGGTTTCAAGGGGTTGGCATTGTAGCCACCGCATTGCGCCCACATGTTTTTTACCCCACGCAGGATCGGGTGGCCGGACTGTTCGGGAACAATATCCAGACGCGTGCTGGAGCGATGGTTACCGCCATAATGCCCGGCCCATTTTTCACCCAGCACCTGGCGGCCGAAACCGTCCTTATAGTCGGCTCCGCCATAGCCATTGTTGTATTTTGCGTAGGGGCTATCCTGAGGAATCTTATTGAAACCGTGCGTGGCGGTACGCAGGCCGACGATGGGGCCGGCCCGGTCCAGGTAAGCCACGAAATGTTTCATCTGCTCGGCGGGCCAGTTCTGGAACCGCGTGAAGATGACCATGAGGTCGGCGTGATCCAGTTCTTCAATGCCGGGCACGTTGTTGGCTCCGGGCTGGATTTCACCCTTGGCATTGAGGCCGAAGACCACGGAGCACTTAAAGCCATGGTGCCTGGCCAGGATGCGTGCGAGGGCCGGCAGGGTTTCCTCGGAGCGGTATTCGTGATCACTGGCGATGAAGACGAGGTGCTTGCCCTTGCCGGGGCCACTTTTGCCTTCATATACCAGTGGAGCCGCTGCGTTGAGCAACGCGGATGTGCTGACAAGGCAGGTGAGAAGTCCGAATAAGATTTTACGCATGGGAGGAATGGTAAGTATGTCGGGTTAATCTGAGAGGCGTGGTAAGTGCGGGCAGCCTGATGGGAATAAAGGCCCAGCTATTTCCAGTTCTCTGCCGACTTGTCGAGTTGCTGGTCTGTGAGGCCGAAGGCCTTGGCGACCCCGCGGGCCATCATGATGTTTCCGGCCTTATTCATGTGCACGCCATCGCTGGTTAACTGCTTGCCCTTGGGGGCATCAGCCGGGAATTTCTTAAGACCTGCCTGCATGTCGGCATTGAGATCAGCCAGGAGGCACTTCTTATCCTTTGCCAGTGACTTGATGAAGTCATTGTAGCCGGCCAGCTTCTGGTTCATGTCTTTGCTCTGGTCCTCGCTGATCATCGTTGAGGTCAGCAGCATGACCTGAACCCCTGCCTTGTGGGCACGGGTGACGATCTCGGTGATGTTTTTCTTGTAGGAGGCGAGGTCAACTCCTCGCTTGCCGTGCCATACGTCGTTGACTCCGCAGCTTAAGGTCATCCAGTCGGGCTTGTGCTTGAGGACGTCATTTTCCAGGCGTGCGAGCATCTGGTTGGACTTATGACCGCTGACGCCTGCAAAAACCGGGACGGCTTCGATGCCCTGGTCCTTAAGTGCTGCGAGTACAAGTTGGCAATACCCGCCTTTCCTCCTGCCCGCCTGGGTGATGGAATCGCCCAGGAAGGCGATCTTTTCGCCATTTTTGACTGAAATTTCCCCTTTCTCTGCAGCAGACATTTTTCCGGCAGGAAGAATGAGGCATGCCATGAGGAGCGCCGGTGTGAGGGAGGATTTCAATGGGTTGCGTAGGGAATGGGACATGATTTTCTGTTCGTTTTGTTTGTGAATGGAATGGCCGGGTGATGAGGATTCAATCAAGGCGAATTGCCCTATTACTGATTGTCGATCATGTGATACATGGACTTGGCAAAGGCGTCACCAAGGCGCACGAAGAACTTGCCGCTTCCAAGGTAGTGATAAGGCCGGTCGCTGCCGACAACACACCACTCGGCAAAGCGCTTGGCCCACCCCTGGTCATAGACGCCTCGTGCCTTCAGGTCATAGACCTTGTAGCTTTCCACGGAGGCGACATTCCCCTTGAATTCGGGTGCCTTGGCAGCTTCCCGTTGGGCGACTGAAACGGCATTCTTGTCTACGCCCTCCTTGGTCATGTTGGTGCCAAGGACACCAATGACAAAGGGCATCTTTGGAGCCTTGTATTCTTTACGGATGTCCTTGATGAAGTGAACCATCATGTCCTTGTAATTATTCCGGAATTCATCAGAGAACTGGTCATTGAATCCCTGGAACCACACAAACCCGGCCATGTCATGGCCGGCTGCAGGGTCATAGGCAGGATGGTGCTTCTTGAGATCCTTGAGCACCGTATCGATGGCTTCAGTCATCATTCTCCAGTTGAGTCCGGCATTCTTGCTGATGTCAGCCGCGTTTTTTGCCGCCTTCTGTTTTGCATCCAGCTGGTATGGGCCGGCAGAGGGCGGTCGGAAATCATAATTGATGGACTTGCCGCCCCATGAGGTCTTGATCAGCAGGATCGGGGCATCCAGCTTTTTTGCCATAGAAAGGCCAAAGCTCAATTCCGGACCGATCTTTTCCGGGTTGCCTCCATAGCCAATTGTCAGGGGGCCTGCGCCTTTGTTGCCGTCTGCAATCGAGGCGATGTAAACCTGATCGGAGACAACACACGCTGAAACCACCTTTTTCTTGTAAGTTTCATAGTCTTCCTTGAGCTTTTTCACCTTTGCCTCGAGGGCTGTTTTCTCGGGCCCCTCGCTCATCTTCTTGATCTTATCATTGGAGATTCCGCCAGTGAGTTCGTCGGTTTTCCTGACCTGTGCCAGTTGTTCGCCCAGTGCCTCCTTGGACAGGCCGCTTCCTTTTTTGAAGACTATTTCGGCGAGCCGCTTGTCGTTCGCGTCGTCCGAGTCATACAGGGTTGCCATGGTATGGGAGTTGGCGTGGCCGACCATGTTGGACTGGCCGGCGAGGATAAACACCTGGAGCTTCTTGCTGTCAGGTTTTGCGGTGAGGGCTTCCACTGTCACCATTGCAACAAGCAGTGCTATGGTCTTTCCGAGATTATTCATGTTCAGGATTTTTTGTGTGATGTGATCTAAAGGACAGAATTAGTTGACGCAATGCTGAGCCCGGTGTGTTCTTATATCAAGCCTATAAAACCCGCAATTCTGAAGAGGAAGGGTTTGTTGGACGTTTGATGTTTTTTTGTTTTCATAAGATGCGTAATGGCGCCCTCGCGCCTGTTAACCTCCTGGTAGTGGTCTTGATATTGCTTTCACCCGGGTGTCGGCAACCGAACAAGACTGAAGAGACTTGGGAGACTTGGGATGCGTTTCGCAAGCATTGGCAGGCAAAGGGCGAGGTTTTTGATTACAGGGTGCACATTCCAGAGACGGTGCCTTCTGAAAAGAACTTTGCCCACATCCCGCTTCTCAAGCCTTTGCTTGAATACGACTGGAATGATGAGATGAGCGAAGCGGAGCCTGCGGATCCGGCTCAGCACAGTAAGGCCACAAGTCTATTCGAGTTA
Source organism: Verrucomicrobiaceae bacterium (assembly GCA_024229495.1). Taxonomy (GTDB): domain Bacteria; phylum Verrucomicrobiota; class Verrucomicrobiia; order Verrucomicrobiales; family DEV007; genus CACIUL01. The sequence continues at coordinate 11,095 of JAAESJ010000033.1, forward strand.
CCCGGAACGCGACCTTCTCTTGGTCAATGGCAGGCCGGTAAAGCCGTGGATTTAGTGGTCTGGCAGGAATATTTCCGCGAGCAGGAAGACTTCATTAAAGAAGCTGATCTGAAAAACCCCGCCAAGGCGGAGAATGCGCCAAACGATGTCTTGCAGGCACTGACGGTTTTTGGTGAGAACATGGCGGCACTCCAGACGGCTGCCGGTGAGCGCCCGCTTTGTCGGTTCGATGTCAGGTATGAGGCACACCTTTATGCCATGTCACCGCATCTGTTCGTCTTGATGAAGGCTGCGAGGTGCTTCACATTGCGGGCCGTCGCCTATCTTGCTGAGGATGACCGGAACGCTGCCTTTGCTGATGCCGGGATGATTATTTTCCTGGCCCAGAGTATCTCCCGTGAGCCAATTCTTCTTTCCCATCTGGTGCGTATGACGATACTGGAACAGGCATTACAGGTCATTTGGCAGGGCTTGGCGGAAAATAAATGGAGCAATGCACAATTGAGAGTCCTGCGTACAAAACTCTCAGATATCAACCTCGTGCCGGACCTTCGGCTTGCCCTGCTCTATGAGCGTGACATGTTTAACCTTGTCATTGACCAGATGATCCGGAAACCGGTTTCGCAATGGCAGGAAGGTTTTCGCGGACTCGGTGAACTCAACCCGCCCCCTGACAATCAGGTTCCCTGGCTGGAGCAGAATCAAATCCGGCTAAATCAGCTTTACCTGAAGTTTGGTCGCAACCTTGTGGATGTAAAAGATGGCGTCATTGACCCAGGAATTGCTGCAGCGCATGACGATTGGCTTGAAAAACTGGACAAGGATGATCCGCATAACCTGCTGGTTGCGCTGGTTTCCATGAACCTGAGCGGTGTTGCAATGCGCTTCGGCAATACCCAAACAGGAATTGATCATGCCTGTATTGCTGCTGCCCTGGAGCAGAAAAAGATGAAAGATGGTCAGTATCCCGGAGAGTTCGTGGACCTTGCGAAACTCTCCGTATCCTTGGCGAGGGGGATCCCGTCAATGCTGCGATCGAGAAGTTTGGGAGGGTTGAACCTGACTGACCCGTTCAGTGGCAATCCTTATTTATATTTCACAGGGAACAAGCGGTATTGGCTTTATGGTACGGGATGGGACCTCAAGGATGATGGCGGTAAGGTCATCATGGAAGGCCCGGAGAATACTCGGATTGACAACGCGCGTGGTGACCGGGTATGGTCGTATGTTAAGGCTTCCGGCAAATAAATTTCCGGGAGCAGTGCTTGTTTAAGGCTCACATGATGTGCCGGTATTCAGCCGGCGCTATTCATAGAAGGAGACCATGCCATTCTCGGCGATTTTCTTGCTGATTTCCTTGCCGTTGAATTTGTACTTGAGCAACAGGACTTTCGGCGTGCCGGGCGCGGGGTCTCCTCCTGCCACGCCATTGGTCATCTCAAACTCATATTCCCGCGCATCGAGATACTGCTTGATGGTGTGGCTCACGTCCATTTGTCTCTTGGCATTGCCCGCCACGCCATAAACCGCACTGGTTAATTCAATATTAAGCTTCTTGTTGGATTTCGGCCGCTTGTAGACCGGGTGCTTGCTATTGCCCGCTGAGACGAAGTAGGCGACCAGGTCCTTGAGTTCCTCCGCGTTCATGGTATTGACCAAGCCCGGGGGCATCATGGAAATCTTGGAACTTTTCTTGGCCTCCACCCCGGCTTTTTTCACGGTTTTTAGTTTCAGCGGATCCAGTCCGGACTGGACGATTGAGTATTCATTTTTTCCATCGCTGACAATGCGCCCCATGACCACCGATCCGTCTTTCATCTTCAGCTCATGCTGCACGAACTGGTCAGAAATCACGAGGTTTGGCTGCAGGGTGGACTCAAGGATGGACTTGTAATCGCTGCGCTTGGCAAGGTTGGTTAGGTCCGGGCCGATTCCGCCGCCCTCACTGCCAAAGCGGTGGCAGGCGACACAGAGTCCGGCCGAGAACATCTTCTTGCCATTGGCCAGGCTTCGTCCCGCCAGCGGTTCCGCATTGAGCATTTTCAATGCAGATTCCACTGTCCAGGAAACTCCCGGTCCACTGGCTTTTGGTAACTTGGTAATATCGATGCTCTTAACGGCACCCATCAGATACTGCAGGGTCGTTTTGTCTTTCTCAGGTACGGAGGCGATCGCCGATTCCCGGATTTTGTTGATATAGCCCTTGAACATGTTTCCTCCGCTCTTGGATAGAAGCGTTTTGAGTTCACCAAGGTAGACCTTGCGATCCGCCATGCTCCAGCCTTCCTGGACATCCTTTAGGCAGAATAGGTAATGGATGTTGAGGATGTTGGGGGCGGA
>JAAESJ010000034.1 GCA_024229495.1 Verrucomicrobiaceae bacterium
AAGTTATAGGCGATCTTTCTGTGATCGGAAAGCAGGATCTTCTTGAGTCCGAAAACATCCTCAAACCCCGCCCCGTTGATTTCTCCGGAGGCATCCACTTCTCCCGACAGGTTGTAATAGCCTTTTGGCTTGTATTGAAAAGTACCCCCGTGCGGTTTCTTGACGCGGTATCTCGTGCGCCACTGCCCGGTAGCATCAAAGTTCTCGAGGGCAAAGCCATAGGGATCGATGCTCTTGTGACAGGAGTAACATGTCTTGTTGCTCTTGTGTTCCTCGATCTGCTCACGCAGGGTGGTGGTTTCGCTGCCATGCTCAGGATCGATTGCCTGGACGTTTTCCGGGGGCGGGGAGAGCGTGACCCCGGCAATGTTTTTCGATATCCATGCGCCGCGCAGGATGGGCGATGTGTCAAAGCCATCAGCCGTGACCTTCAGGATACTTCCCATGGTCAGGAGCCCCCCCCGCGGCAGCTCAGGCCCGAAGGATACCTTGCGCAGGTGCTGCCCGATGACACCATTGATGCCGTAGTGCTGGGCTAGGCGCTGGTTGAGGATGGAGAAGTCCGAGTCAATCAAGTGACCGATTGTAAGGTTTTTCTGGATCAGGTGATTGAGGTAAGCCTCGGTCTCAAGCGGCAGGTAGTGATTGAGGAGGTCGTTGTAGGCGGGGTAAAGCTTGAGGGATGGGGCAATCCTGGCAAAGGATCTGAGGTTGAGCCACTGGTCACAGAAGGAGTGGATCATGGCCTGGCTTCTTTCGTCTTTGAGCATGCGATCAATCTGAGCGGGTATTGTCCGGGCCGAGAGTTGTTGCTTTTTTGCAAGGCTCAAGAGCTTGTTGTCGGCTACGGAAAGCCAGAAGATGCGGGCCAACTCGGCTGCTATCCTGTAGGATGAGTTGGCATGCTCGCCGGGTGCCATGAGGAAGCGGTGGGAGCAAAGGATCGCCTTGAGTCCGACCTTGGTCGCCGCGACAAAATCACCACGCTCTTTCAGGGACTGGAGACCTACCTCGTAATACGGAGCCAGTTCCTCGTTGCTCAAGCTGGAGGAAAAAGCCCTTTGCGCAAAGTTCCTGATCACTTGCTTAAGGTTCTCGGGCGATGGGGCGGATACCGAGATGGCCGGTGTGGAATCATTTGCCGGCAAGGATGTGATGACGTCGAGCTTGCCGATGGAAGCCAGCGACCTGCCGTCCAGGGAATGGGCATCGGTGACCAAAAACCTGATGAAGCGTCTGGTGGTTGGCTTTGGAAAGAGGATGGGTTGCTCGCTGGCCAACCGGATCTCCAGTTCCCCGGTAATGGTCGGCTCGCTCCAGGACTTGCCGTCCTCCGAGAGGTGGATGGCGAAGGCCTTGACCTGTCCATTCCCGTTGCCTCCCGACCAGGTTGCGTAATTGAGCCCCTCGATTTCTTTGCCCTCCGGGTTTTCGAGAATGACGTAATGTGGGGGCTTAGCCAGCGTTGGCTTGAAGCGGGTATGCCAGAAGGTCCGGTTGGAACCATCCAGCATCTTTCCCTTTTCCATCCCCTCCTGGAAACTGCTGACGGTGACATTTCCCCCGATGGCCTTGAGTTTGGTTTGTGAAGCGGAAGCCTTAATACTTTCCCGGGCTGGCACTTTCAGGGGCAGGTCGCCGAAAATGTTCCGGTAGGAACTTGGCGGCCATTGGTTGAGAACGGGTCCACGGACCTTCAACCGCTTGATATAGGCCCCTTGATCCCCGTTTTTTTGGCGGAAGTTGTGCTTGGAATAGCAATGCACCGAAACATTTTCACCCGGATGCAGGAAGACCCGCACGGTGTGGGATTTGAGTTCCCGGTTGCCCAGCGAGATCACGTCGAGCAGGCGCTGGGGCTGGGGGCGGTCATCCGCATAGTAATATTTTCCGGCAAAGACCTCGATGCTCACATCCTCGGGGAAGTCCCCCAGCTTCATGGCATCAAAAGTCAGCTCGTACCAGCCTTTGACGGGCGGATCGAAGTTGTCATAAAAAAAGGAGTAACTGTTGCCGTTGTTGGCACGCGTCCAGGAGAAGAGGATGCCCTCCCTGTATTGCCTTGTGTAGATATTGTAGGTTACGTGGCTGTCCTTGATCTTGTTCGTCACCCAGGTTCGCTCCGGAGTAAAGCCTCGGGCAGGTAAGGCGAACTCGAGCATTTCATCGGTTACCTTGAAATAGGAGCTGAGCATCTCCCGGGTCAGCTTGATCCTGCGATTCGAATCAAAGTCGTTGGTGCCACGGTCCTCTGGAATCTCCCCGGTCAAATCGAGCCTTATACCCAGTAAATCATTTGCCGATTGAACGAACTCATGGCGACTGATTCGCCGGTAAGGATTGGGCGTGTTTTCAGCCTGGCGTTGCGCCAGCCAATCCAACATGAGTTGTTTTTCTTTGGCGCTTGGCTGCTGCTTGTTTTTGGGCGGCATCTTCGCCGTAATCAGATGCTCAAACATTAGAGAGCCATCAAAATTGCCTTTTTTCAGTAGGCTGACTAAATCCAGATCCCCCTTCTTCGCCTCCCCATCATGGCAATCAAAGCAGTAGTTCTCGAAGTGCTCCAAAGCAGCTTCCTTTAGCTTTGTGGAAGCTGCAGGATTTGCTTCTGCAAAAAACAGGCTTCCCAAAAAACATACCCACGCAATGGTTGCTGTGAAGATATGGGTTTTAACACGCCCGTGCTTCATTTTACCTCTAGAAATTTACCGAGTTGCTACAGCTAAGTCAAAGGCGCATCCATTTTACGCCCTTGGTTAGGAGGATAAAGCACCACGGCTATGCATTCCTTTAGTCGATGTCCTTAACCGCCAAGTGTCCCGCTGCACTTTTCACCTTTGGGTCTAAGCCTTTAAGAATTTTGGAACCTGGTTTTTGCAGGCCGATTTTGACGGTGTGTTTGCCCTTGCTATAAACACGCGGTTGAAAGCGATTACCTTTAGACCGAGTGGTGTAAAGCACCTCATCCGTAGCTTCTTCGACAACCTGCACCACGGGGTTCACTCCCTTTTCGAATCTCAACTCGGGTAACCAACCGGTGATCTTGCGCCCGTCGTTGGCATCCTGATCGATGGTGATCGGCCAGCCCGGGTACTGTAATTTATCGCCATCAGTTACATCACAGAAACGCGGCCAACACTCCAAAGTCACTTTACGGGTCTTCTTATGGAAACGGACGATGCCATAACCATCTGCCCGTTTTTTCTCATCATTACGGTTCTCAGGATTAGCATAAGCAAGCATTGAAATCTTGTTGCCCAAGCCGTCCTTAAAATCACCAGTCCAAGGCAAAGGGCTATTGGGAACCGGATTGGGTCCTGCCTTCTCATCGAGTGGATGCCACCAACGACCATAGATGGTATTGACTAATGCCGGCCCCGTAAAACCGTAGGGACCATCACCATGATTGGTAATCCCGTGTTTCACGACAACCGCTAAGTGCTGATCTCCACACAAGTGCACTGCCCAGGCCCGGCGAACCAGTGAAAGCGCACGGCGACTTGGGGTTTGCGGCCAGCCATTGCAATCCAGATCAGCAAGTAATCGACTTTTGGGACCACCGTGCATGTGCACGGCACCGCAAAAAGCCGTTTGGGAAAGAACCCCCTTCATCTCAGCATCAGTCCAGTCGGCCGACCAATCCTCGAGAAATTTTTCCTGCCTGGGTCCAAGTAATTCCAATCCGGGCAGATCAATCTTATTTGGATCATATGTCGGATCGTTAATATGATCAGGGCGTGGCCCCATCTTGGGAATCTTGCCTGCTGGACCGCTTTTAAATTTGCGGTCTTCCAATATTGCGAAATCCACCCCACCCACGGTCAGCCGGGTAAAGTATACACCAATATCACGATCGACCGGTTCCGGATCCACCGGATCAGGCAGACTTGAAGTCTGTTGGCGCTGAACCTGATTCACGTACTCGACTGGATATCGATACCCGCCATCAGCATCACCGCGAATACTGGATCGCTTGCCGCTCTCACCCCAAACGTTCCCATGACCCACATCATGGTCATCGGGGATGCAAATGGTTGGCCGGTCACGAATGATGTCACGATATTGAAGTCCAAACTCAATCCACCCGGTGGTATGCTCTGTATGACGATAATGCTGGTCACCTCCAAAAAACAGAAGGTCAGGATCATGACGTCGCAGGTTATCGACAATCTCCTTGCGAGGCCCATTGGTACGGCTTGAGTTACATGAAAGATTAGCCACGACAATTTCATCCTTATTGGAGGGATCGCGACGTATTAAGCCCTCAAATTTCGCTTTTTCGCCGTGCAGAACCCGATAAGGCACACTTTTGGTGTTATCCCATTTCTCAATCCGGAAATGCGCATCCCAACCTGGGTAATGAACCTCGGCCTTTGCTGCTTCAGACCACTTGCCATCGCGCTTAAATTCCAGTCGCGCTTCACGTTTTTCTCCTGGTTTTAGGGGGAAGAGTTGAGCACTCAATTTAAGCACCCCGTTTTGATGGGTGTATAAAGCAAACGCCACGACTTTATCACGCGCCACATTGAGATTGGGGGGAGTTGATTTACGACCTCTTTTAAGCGGCGTGCCATCATTGCCTGGTCGCTTCCACCATTGTCCGGTCGTCAGTAGTTCTAAATTACTGAATTCAGCTCCAAACGGCTTAACGACCTCTTGGGCTGTCAGAAAGTCTTTTGAAATCACCAGTGCACCCGCTCCACCAACAGCTGCGGTTTTAATCGCCTTACGGCGGTTCATATTAGATTCGTTCATATTAAATGGCTTCCTTACGTTTTGATTTTATTGGGTTTGAATTATTTGCCCAGGGTAATTGAAGAGATGCTCACGCCCTTGGTTGGGGCATCATCAGCAATCCGGGTGTCCTGTGTGTAGCAGGCGAGCAGAAGGCCCTGCTCATTGAAACGCAAACCCAGGCGCTGGAAGGCAGGCAATGGGCGCTCCAGGATTACCTTAGCTTCCTCATAGAGTTGATCGATGGTCTTTGCCGGATGTCCTTCCTTGTGGCTTCCCAGCTCTGCCCCTTTCTCACTCCAGCCGGTTTCTTTTCTTTTTTCCGGGGGCTTACCGGGAGCTGCAGGTCTGGGGGGAGCGGAGAAGGCCTTGTAGTTGCGTTCCATGACCTTGTTGTTTGCCACGACCACCTCAGTGACATTGCCGAAGCCCACCCAGCTCGACCAGCGTTTGCTGTAGGTATAGTTCCCCTTACATTCTTTTTTAAGTTTTTTCCACAGCTGCAGGCTCTTTTCCAGTTGGGCGACCTTGACCTTATCGACTGGTTGTCCTTTGCCGGGGCCACGGGCACGGGTCACGGGTCCTTGAGCCGGTTGAATCTTCGCGGATGCCGGGGAGGGTTTCTTCAGTGGCGGATTTGTGGCGTGCTTGATCACGAAATCCACCAGGTTCTGGCTTTGAAACCAACCGGGCCACATGTTGTGTCCCTGCCCCTTGACGACTTCCAAAGTCATGGGGCCGCCGAGTCGATCGTAGCGTTGCTTGATGATTGCGGAGTTCTTGTCCAGTGGCACCACTCCATCCTTGTCGCCGTGGATATGGAAGATGGGCACCTTCGCTTTTGCCAGTCCCGCCAGTCGGTCGATGGGATTGTGCTTGGCCAGTTCGGCCTCAAGCTCTCCGGCATTTAATTCGTAGGCACCGCAGGCACGCTTGATGCCGGGGTAACTGGCGATGTTGCAGACCGGGTAGATGCCGGTGATGCAGCGCACCTTTTCCGGGTTCTCCGCGGCCCAGCAGTAGAGCATCAATCCACCGCGGCTGCGGCCCAGCAGGCAGACCTGTTCAGCCATTGCACGTTTATCGACAAGGTGCTTGTGTAGCGCTGAATAAATCTTCCTGCCCGTGGGGCTGCCGTAGGATTCCCCCACATCCACACCGGCAATGGCGATACCAGCCTTGAGAAATCGCTCAAACATCCAGGTCTCCTCCCCGCCCGGCAATCCGCGCAGGGTTGGCGCATACCAGACCCAGGGGATTGGTTGACCTGCCCTGGGCTTGTCGGGAAGGATCAGGAACGCCGTGTGATCCTCAATGCTGAATACCTCACCCTTGATGGGCAGCCGTTTCTCGGCAGCTCCAAGCGCAAAGATTGCTGTGAAGGTATATAGGGTCAGGAGAGTGAGGTGTTTTTTCATTGGATGGTTTCTTAC
>JAAESJ010000035.1 GCA_024229495.1 Verrucomicrobiaceae bacterium
ACTGGTGGAGGCCCTGCTGGTCCGGGGAGTCAAGGGCATTGCAATCAGTCCGTGCAACCCGAAAGGCCAGAAAGACATGCTCAATGAATGGGCGAAAAAGGCAGCCCTGATCACCGTTGACAGTGATGCCGCAGACACCGGCAGAAAGTTCTACCTCGGCACGGACAACGTCGCCGCAGGAAGGCAGGCCGGAGAACTGCTGAAGGAAGCCCTCCCTGAAGGCGGAAAAGTCATGGCCTTTGTCGGGCTTGGCGATCAGGCCAACGCGGTCGAGCGCTATCAGGGTCTCAAGGAGGCAGTGGCCGGGACCAAGATTGAGATCCTCGACCTGCGCACCGACGAGGTGGACTTCGGAAAAGCCCGGCGCAATGCCGAGGACACACTGACCAAGTATCCTGATATTGCCGGCATGGTCGGACTTTGGTCCTACAACGGCCCGCTAATCCTTGAAGCCGTCAAGGACAAGGGACTGGAAGACGGGAAATAGTTTTCATTGATCGGAGAATCAGAGTTCGTTCACTTCCCTCCTGAAACTTTTGCCGGATCTTCCACAAACAGGCGCGCCTGCTCTGCGCATGAGCGCAATTAACAAGCTGTTTCCGGGCGTCCACGCGCTGAGCGATGTCGACTTTGAGATCGCTGAAGGCGAGGTTGTTGCCATCATCGGTGAAAACGGTGCCGGAAAATCCACCCTGATGAATATCCTCGGCGGCGTTCATCAACCCAACTCAGGAACCATCGAGATTGCCGGGACCGCCACAAAAATCAAGTCGGTTGCCGACGCCGACGCCCACGGCATTGGTTTCGTTCATCAGGAACTTAACGTGCTCGATAACCTCGATGTCGGCGCAAACGTGTTTCTTGGCCGCGAACCCCGCCGCTTTGGCTTGATTGACCGCAGAAAAATCGCGACCGATACATCTCCCCTGCTGGACATGCTGGGTCTGGACATCGATCCGGAAACCCCGCTTTCCGAGTTGTCGATCGGCCAGCAGCAAATGATCGAGATCGCCAAGGCTCTCTCAAAAAAGGCCAGGATCATCATTATGGATGAACCGACCTCAAGCCTGACTTTGACTGAAACCGAACGGCTCCTCGAAGTCATCAGCGATCTTCGAAAGGAAGGAATTGCGGTTATTTACATCTCGCATCGACTGGCCGAGGTCAAGCAGTGTGCTGACCGCGTTGTCGTACTTCGCGATGGCAAGAATGCCGGTGAACTACACCGCGAAGAAATAGAGCATGATGCAATGGTAAGCCTCATGGTAGGTCGTGAACTCAAACGCAATTCGCATGAGAGAAAGAATCGAGAATCACTGACAGAGGGCCTATCTATCACCAATCTTCGTACC
>JAAESJ010000036.1 GCA_024229495.1 Verrucomicrobiaceae bacterium
GTTTCAGCTATAGGAAGGTTGATTGTCAACGATGTATGAAAAATCTCACTAAGGTGGAACTATATATGTATATAATCATTAAGATAAAATAATATTTATTATGGCAACAAGAGGTAGAAGGGAATTAACTAAAGCCAAGAGCGAGAAGGGCTTAACGGTTAAACAAGAGAAGTTTCTTTTATTGTATCCTGAGAAGTTAAATGTATACCGTACAGCAGAGGCTGTTGGTATATCCAAGAGTAATATAATTCGTGATATACAGAAGGACTCACCATTTGGAGAGGCTGTAAGAAAGTTAACAGAGGAGTTAGAGGGTGACCCACGTTTCAATAAAGCTGGTAGTATAGCAGCGTTATATGAGATGGAGGATAGTATTAAAGATGACCCTGAGTTAGAACCTAAAGAAAGGTATAGACTACTATTAGATATAAGGAAAGAAATTAACAAGATGATTGATGGTAACATCGCAAGTCAGAAGAGGGTTGTTGAAAAGAAGAACATAACTCTTAATGGTACTTATGATTTCACTAAATTACCAGAAGCACAAGAAACAAAAAC
>JAAESJ010000037.1 GCA_024229495.1 Verrucomicrobiaceae bacterium
CGCCCTGCCGCATCGCGACCGCGGCACCTACTTGAAGCTCGCCCATGGCACCGGCCGTGTGATTGTTGCGCCCAAAGAACTTCCTCCCGGCAACTACACTCTGCGCGTTCGCGCCGGCGCGGTGAATGGCTCACCCGCCTCCCGTCGTTTCATCCAGGTAGGTCATCCCCAGCGCCAAATTTCTTCTAGAGACTGGGGACTGGAAGGCCGGGCTATCAGCAGTCACCAAGTCACCGGAACCATCGAGAACCCGGAAATGATCGAAATCCCTCTGGTAGTCGGAGCCAAAACGACTCGTGAGTTCGCCATTCAGGAAAAGCAGCCCAACAACGGCAACCTCAAAGCGCTATGGGATGAGCATAACAAATTTAAGAAAGAGAACGGTTACGGTCACCCGCCGGCGATCTGGGTCGATTGGATCGAGCTGGAAGGTCCGATTCAGCAATCGACCCCAAAGGTATGGAAGAAAAGAAGGCAGGTTGAAAAACTGGCCAACAGTAAGATAAGGAGACGGTACGAAAACTATTTCAAAGCCGGATATGAGGCCGGAAAAGCTTTCCTGAACGATGGTATTCCGCGGCCCGAGGTGGGGATAAAGGACAAGAAGGAAGCCGAGTTTCGTATTCTTCGCTTTGAGAGGGAGGCCCCTTCCCAGCTTCGATACCTTAAAGATCCACTGACTAGGAACGGTTCATTGCTCGGCATATACGACCGCAATGGCAACCTGAACAGCGAGGAAATCATCCACTTTGAACCGGACACAACCGGTGGTCTGGACAAGAGCCGGGAGAAAGTCGGTTCACTGCCTCTTGGGAAATACCAAATTCGCTTTCGAATGGGCTCCATTCAAGGCACTTCTGTTGACCGTCATTTTGCAGTATTGGGCTCCGTTGAGAAGGGTGACGATTTCAAGTTAATGGAAACTTTTCAAGTATCCGGGACCACCGATGATCCTCAGGTGTTTGAGACCACGGTTGCACTTTCCCTGAATGGCTCGCGAAAGTTTTCCTTGAGGGAAAAGAGTAACTTGAAAGCCGATGCTCTTCGCAGTAAACGCGAAATCTACAAGGACGGGTTGGCTCAACCTCCCTCCCTCTGGGTCGACTGGGTGGAATGGGAGGGTCCCCTGCAGCAAAAGAAACCCAACCCCGCGCTTGTTCAAATTCTCAACGACAACCAGGTCCCCGGGGCGGCGGAATCGGAGCGAACCCGAGAAATCCTTTCTGCCTTTGCATTGACCGCCTTCCGTCAGGTCAAGCCTGCGCCCAAGTTTATCGATCAACTGCTCGCCCTGTTCAAAACCCGACGGGCGGGCGGTGAACCTTTCGAGATCGCTATCCGCACCCCACTCAGTGTCATTCTTGCCTCTCCCGGTTTCCTCTATCTGAACGAGCCGAGTGATGAAAAGCAACGCCGCACCTTAACCGATCGAGAACTGGCCGTGCGGTTGGCTTACTTCCTTTGGAGTGCCCCGCCCGATGCAGAACTGTTAGCCCTCGCTGAAAAGAACGCCCTGTACAAACCAGCAACTCTGCGCCAACAGGTAAGTCGCTTACTAGCCGATTCGCGTTCTGATCAATTCGTTTCCGGCTTTGTGCATCAGTGGCTGCACATGGAGCGGTTGGACTTCTTTCAGTTCGATACCAAGCTTCATCCGGAATTCGACGATAGTATACGTGCTTCGGCTCGTAGAGAGGTTTATGAATCCTTCGCCCATCTCTTGCGTGATCCTGAGTCCGGCCGACTCGGTAAGCTCCTCAAGAGCGACTACGCCTATATCAATGGTCTCCTGGCTAACTATTATGGTATCGAAGGAGTAACCGGTGACGAATTTCGCAAAGTGAAACTGCCTGCAGATTCCCCGCGTGGTGGGTTGCTCGGTAGCGCTGCCATACACGCCATGGGAAGTGACGGAGTCGAGAGCAGTCCCGTCGAACGCGGCGCCTGGGTATTGCGGCATCTATTGAATGACCCTCCACCGCCAGCGCCGCCCAATGTCCCGCAACTCTCGCGCCTTGCCGACAAATCAATCACCACCCGCGAACGGCTCCGCGCCCATCAGGAAGAAGCCCAATGCGCCAGTTGCCACCGCAAGATTGATCCCATCGGCTTCGGTCTGGAGAACTTCGACGCCGCAGGCAAATGGCGCACATCCGAAGCCCATCGCACCAAGACGAGAAGAAGCTGGAGAACTACCAAGACTTGGGAAATCGACGCTTCCGGCGCTTTCCACAAAGGCCCGGCCTTCGCCGACTATTTCGAGCTGCGCGACCGGATTGCAGAGCGGGAGGCCGATTTTTCCCGCGGCTTCACCGAGGCGTTGATCGCATATGCCCTTGGCCGTCCATTTGGTTTCGCCGACGAAGACTTGGCCAACCAAATCACAACCGGCGCCAAGGCCAAGCAATACAGCGTCAGCTCATTCGTCCAGACTTTAGTGCTTTCCGAAGCGTTCCGGCAGAAGTAGAATCTTTAGTCCTAAAGAAGCTTATCTGACCAAAATGAAACGCTCATTGATCACCTGTTGCCTGCTGCTATTCACGGTTGTAGCACCCTTTACATTCACAGTTCACGCTGAGGACAAGTCCCCCGACATTGTCTTCATCATCGTCGATGATCTCAATGACTGGGTGGGATGTCTCGGCGGGCATCCGGATGCCAAGTCGCCGAACATCGACGCCCTTGCAAAAAGCGGCATGCTCTTCTCCCAGGCCTACTGCAACTCGCCGCAGTGCCGCCCCTCGCGAACCAGCCTGATGCACGGCGTGTATCCCTTCAAAACCGGCACCTACTTCAATGCCAAGGGCTCCAAGGAAACCAAAATCAAGACGCCAACCATCCAACAGTTCTTTATGGACAACGGTTACCGTGTTGCCAGCGGCGGCAAGGTCTTCCACGGTCATCCCGGCAAGATCGGTGACGCGCTTCTCGCCCGGCCTAGAGATCCCAAACCCCCAAAAGGCAAAGACAACTTCAATGCCATGCGGGCACCCAATGATGGCTATCCGCTCGATGTCCCTGATAAGGAAATGGGAGATTACAAAGTCGCAAGCTGGGCAATTCAACAGTGGCAGGAAGTCACCGCAAAGCCCCTCTTCATGTCGGTCGGTTTCTACCGACCACACCGCCCCCTGCAGGTACCAAAGCCCTGGTTTGATGCATTCCCGATCAAATCAATTCACCGGCCAGCTGAACCCAATGGTGTAGATGATTGGGCCGACATGCCGGACTTTGCCCGCAAGTTGGCGCGCAGCCATGCCCACAAACCCATGCACAAGGGCCTGAGTGATCATGAGTACATTGTCGAAAAGAATGAATGGGATGCCACTATCCGCGCCTATCAGGCATCAATCGCTTTTGTTGACCGCCAGATTGGTCGATTCATCGAAAGCCTGAAGAAGAATCCCCGTAACCGTGAGACATTCGTCATGCTGGTGAGCGACCACGGCTGGCACCTCGGTGAGAAAAAGCACTGGTGCAAGGGCGCAATCTGGGAGCAGACCACCCACATCCCCTTCATCGTCCGCGGTCCGGGAGTAAAAAGCAATTCCACCTGCACCCAACCCGCCAGCCTGATTGACGTCTACCCTTCGCTGGTGGATCTCGCCGGCCTTAAAGTTCCCGATTGGCTGGACGGGAAGTCGATTAAATCCCAACTAAAGGATCCATCCAAACCCCGCCCGCCTGCCATTTCTTCCTATGGGGAAAGCAACACCTCGATACGCACCGAACACTGGCGTTACATCCGTTACGAGGACGGTAGCGAGGAACTCTATGATCACCGGGTCGATCCGGACGAATGGACGAACCTCGCAAACAAACAGGGACACGAAAAGACCAAGAGAAAGTTGGCCGAGATGATCCCGGACGATCAGCGCCCGGGGCTGAAGTTACAGGACTGGTTCGATAAGTTCCAGCCACAACAGAAAGTCCCATGAAAAACCGCACTTGCCTGATCCTCCTTGCTTTCCTGCGTCCCATTTCAGTTTGGGCCAAGCCAACAAAACCCAACGTCTTGTTCATTGCCATCGACGATCTGAATAACTGGGTTGGCTTTCTCGATAACCACCCCCAGGCGGTCCCTCCGCACATGGATACCCCGGCCAAACGGGAATGTGATTTCAATACCTCTGGCACCGGTGGGAAAACCCCCACGACGGCGGTCACCGCGTTCCCCGATCTATTCACTGGTCGGCCGGAAAACGGCAACGTATCTTATTTTTAATTGGAGCCATTCATGAAGCATCCCGATCGGTTATTATTCGTCTGCGTGTTTATCGCATTCACCTCGAGCATTTTCGCTCAACAAAAAACTGCATTGGAGAGTTTCCGGGTGACTGACGGATTGAAGGCGGTGCTTTGGGCGGGAACGGATCTCATCCACAGTCCGGTAGCAATGGATGTTGATGCCCGGGGGCGGGTCTGGGTAACTGAAGACTTGCAGCATTCGGGTGTAAAAAACGCATCACATGCCCGAATTAAAATTTTGGCAGACAGCAACAACGATGGACGGGCCGACACGGTTAAGATCTTTGGGCCTGCTTTTTCTTCCAAGCCAATGGGGATCAGTGTGTTCGACAATGTCGTCGTGGTTTCGATGGCACCGAATATTCACGTGTATACCGACGTCAATCGCGATGACGTCTTTGATCCGAAGGTGGATGATGAGATGATTATCGCCAAGGGATTTCACGGACATACACACGATCACGCTCTGCACGCGGTCGTGCCCGGACCGAGCGGCAAGTGGTACGTCAATCATGGCAATATCGGTGCCGACTTGACGATGGCCGATGGTCGGCGAATCCATTCCAGTTCATACTATAGCCAAAACCCGGCGAGCATCGGCAAGCTGAGCTACGACGGGCGTCTTTACGTCGGCGGATTCGGAATCCGAATGGACGCAGACGGGAGCAACGCGGAGGTGATGTTTCAGAATTCCCGAAACGCGCACGCGATGGCGGTGACGTCTTTTGGTGATATTTTGCAGGCCGACAACGATGATCCGACGCACGCGCGAGCTGCCTGGGTGATGGAGTTTTCCAACTTCGGCTATGCGTGCCTGGAGAACGGCAACCGTTCGTGGGAGGATTCGGCGAAGAGTTGGGAGAAAAAAGTGGTGACCCCGGAGATCATGGATAATGCCTACGAGCGACATCGCAAGGCTTCGCTGCGTCGGGACGAAGGGCATTGGCGGCAGCATTTTCCGGGAGTAACACCGCCTGGCAATTTGTGGGGGCCCGGCGCACCAACTGGTGATTATTTTGTGGAGGGTGATGAATTGGGAACGGCTTATCGTGGCCGCTATCTTGTTTGCGAAACGGTTCATCGGGCTGTGTTTAGCTTTCGAGCGAAACTCAATGACGCCCAAGTGGAACTGATGGATTTGGACAAGGCGTTCTTCGCCGCCGATCGTAAATCCACCAACCGTTCCACTTCCGGTTTTCTGCCCACGGACGTTGCTGCCAACACCGACGGATCGCTCTTTGTCAGCGATTGGAATTCGCACGTAAACGGCCGCGGCGGGGGGAATTCGGAAGGCGCGATTTACCGTCTATCACGCGCTGATGAAAAGCAGGTGAAACTGCCGCGCATCGATTTTTCGTCGATAGCCGGCTTGCTGGGTGCGTTGAAAAATCCGGTGCCCGGGGTGCGCTGGGTGGCGCAAGATCGATTGAAAACCACCGTCGGTGCTGTGGATGCGTTGCGGGGATTTGTGAAGAAGAACGCGGACAATCCGTATTATCGCGCGCGCGCCATCTTTATCTTGGCCCAACTCGAAAATCAAAAAGGACGGGAGGAGGTGAGATCGTTGCTCGAGTCGCCGGACGAACAGGAGCGTATCGTGGCGTTTCGCGCACTGCGTTTTGCGGATCGCGAGCCGATGCTGCCCTACGTTATTCAATTGGCCGATGATCCTTCGCCGGCCGTGCGTCGTGAGGCGTTGCATGCTCTGCGCAACGTGAAACTGGAAAAGATGATCGCTCCTCTGACCCGATTCATCGCCGGCTATGATGGCAAAAACCGTTGGTATCTAGAAGCCCTCGGCGCGGTTTGCGACGGGCGATCCGATGAAGTTTACAGTCGCATCGTTCGTCCCTCACAGCCGGATCCTATGAAGTGGGATGATCGGCAGAAAAATCTGGCTTGGCGATTGCGATCGGAACAAGCCCTGGATGACCTGGCTCAGTGCATATTGAAACAGAACACTGACATCGAATCCTTTCGGCGCCTCGCCTATACGTTTGGCCTGTGCTACACGGAAAATGAGCGCAAGCTCAATGCCGGGCGAATGGCCACATTCAGCAAGCACTCAGCTTTTCAGGGAGAGGAATTTCAGCTAATCATCCGCGAGTTTTTGGAGAAGGACATCAATGATCCCCAACCAGTCGCGTTGACCCAGAGCTACGTGTTCCCAAAAAACTTCGGCTCTAAAACGAAACCGGCAGCCATCGACGACATCATCGCGCTGAAACCCAACCTCGTTAACGGACAGGCGAAGGCCGCGTTGTGTTTGATGTGTCACACGATGAACGGCGGCGGCATCGCCTTCGGTCCGGACTTGACCAGTTGGGGATTGGTGCGTGACAACGCGACCGTCATTCGGGCGTTGCTGACGCCATCATCCGAACTCGCTCACGGCTACGAAAAACCACTTGTGGTTACGCAGAATGGACACCGGTTGGAAGGCGTGTCGAGAGGATACAGCTGGCATGCCGGCGCGATTCGTGTCAAGACCGTCGGCGGCATTACGATGAAAGTGCCGCACCGTCGGCCACACGCCAGGATCGAGTATTTGAAAAACCACTCGTGGATGCCATCGGCGTCGGCAATGGGCCTCACCAGCCAGGATATTCGGGACATCTCCGAATACCTGATGGGCGGGTGTTCGGGCAAGCCTGCGCCGCCCCGCCCGAAAATCGTGCCGACCTTTAGCCGTGGCATCGGACCGGGTTGGGTGGAACTGCGAGGTAAAGACTTCGTCAACGTCAATTGCTGGTCCGACACTTGGCGCTGGGAAGACAATCACGCGTGGTGCACCGGAAACCCCACGGGCGTGATTCGGTATCACGAACCTTTGACAAACTTTGAGCTGTCATGCGAATGGATGCACAAGAAAAAGGGCGGCAATTCCGGCGTCTTCGTGTGGGCCCAACCGCAATCGATCCTAAACCTGACCAAGGGCAAAGGCCGCCTGCCTCACGGTATCGAAGTCCAAGTCCTCGATCTTGGCTATCGCGAAGTTTACGAGGCCGCATACAAAAAACCGGGCAACTGGTTCACCAGCCACGGCGACATTTTCCCGGTCGGCCCGGTCACAATGAAACCCTTCCCGCCGGTAGCCCCTAATGGTCGCCGAAGTTTTCCATCCAAAAAAACCACACTGGGGATCAACCAATGGAATCATTACTACATTCGAGCCGTCGACGGCGAAGTCCGCCTGTGGGTAAACGGCATCGAAGTGTCCGGCGGCAACGCCATCTCCCCCGCTTTCGGCTACCTCTGTCTCGAATCTGAAGGTGCCCCGATTGAATTCAAAAACATCCGCTTGCGAAAACTACCTCCACTCAAAACCAAGTTGCCTGAAGGAATGGAAATTCCCGTGCCTGTCATCGAGAACCCTGCCAAGCGCCCGGCCTTATCGCTGAAAGGCCACACCCTGCTGGGAACCTGGCAATACCTCGACACCTACACCCGAGAATTCCTCCCTGACGGCCGCTGCATCCTGCGAAACGGGAAGGACGTAATCTGGACGAAAAAAACCATCACAAAAACCCTCACCTCCATCACACTTGAAGGTGGTTACCAACACGTACTAACCGGCCACACCTTGAAAATCGAAAATCGCTACGAAGCAAAACGCCGGCAATAACCAGCAACAGGGAGTCCCATGAAAAACCTCACTTGCCTGATCCTCCTTTGCTGCCTGCTCCCTTCTGCCGTTTGGGCCAAGCCTTCACGGCCCAATGTGCTATTTATCGCGGTCGACGACCTCAACGACTGGGTGGGCTTCATGGGAGGTCAC
>JAAESJ010000038.1 GCA_024229495.1 Verrucomicrobiaceae bacterium
GACTCCTGATGATAGATTATATGGCTGTGACAACCACGATGACACGTGGTTGTCTTGTCTGCAAAAATGGCAGAACTCAACCATTTCCGTAAATACGCGATTGCGCAGGGTGAAGAGGGTGACCCGCTTGAAATATTGCGCGATCAGGCACTGGTGGTTTGCCTCGGGTTTGATACTTCTCGGTACAGGTTTGTTGAGATTGGTGCACTGACAAGTGGTGATCACGATGCATTCATTCGCAAAGCCAGGACAGCATCTTCGATAAGGCATCCTTCCATTGCCTCTGTGATCGATTACGGCAAGGAGGAGGGCAGTTGCTATTATGTTTGTGATTTTGTTGATGGTGAAGTTTTCTGCGAATACGCCGACAGGGTTAAGTCTATCGCCCCTGAGACAGCTATTCTCTGGCTTTTGCAATTGGCGCAGGGCTGCGCGGCTCTTGAAGTGGCGGGTCTCCAACCCGACGTGTCAAGTGCGAGGCTAAGAATGACGGGCGATTGCAATGCCTCTCCTCTGATTGTTGATCATGGGATCAACGGTCCCGTAAAGAAGCGCGACCTTGGGCGAGAGTTGGCGGATCTCCTTGAATCCTTGACTAACTACCAGGATCCCGGGGAAAAACCGGTTTACCCTCCAGAAGTGGAGAATCTGAGCGCGACTCTTCGCGGGATTGGAAATGCGGAAGAGGCAGTTGATGTTCTTGAATCTACCGGGTTTGATTGCGATGATCCCGGGTTTTCCCCGGGACAACGCCCGCGACTGGTTCTGGAAAAGCAGCTGTATCGGACAATTCGTCCCGAGCATGTGTTGCCGGAAAGGTATACGGCGATACAGCGTGCGGGTGAAGTTACTCCTTATGAATGTATCGTTGAGGATTCGGGAACCTCTGAGATGCTCAGGGTGCTGATTCTTCCTCCTGAGCGGGTTATCCCGGAGCGGATGCTCGATATATTTGAGAGCACTGGATGTGTTCCATTGATCAACACGGTTGCGTTCTGGAAACATGAAGATTTTAGGCTCTTGGCTGAACGGATTGAACCCGGCTTTACTCTGGCTGAATGGCTTGATGCTGTTCCAAGGTGTGAGGCATCCGATATTGCGGTAATCCTGCGTTTATTGGAGGGTATGTTTGAAGAAGTGGCTGCCGCGACATTTAATCCCCGATTGCATCCTGCTGATATATACTTTGTCTTCCCTGAGGAGCTGCAAAATGGTGAGAATATCCTCAGTGAGGATCTCCCTATATCCAATTGGCCCGAATTTCATTTCATGGTTCGGGCGCATAGGACAATCCGTTCTCTCACCGATATTACCCATGGCGATGTGCCTGGCGGAGCCGACGAAGTATTTGCCGCTGCTGAGCGCGGTGAATGGGTGCCAACAAAATTAATTGTTTCCTGGTATCTTAGCCTTTGGCGTAGGGGATTGGTTCATCAGGCAGGAGAGTTGGTTGCGACCTTACGGGAATCCAGTGGAGTTGCGGAGCCCGATGATGAAAGTCGGTTGCTCCAGAGCGAATCCTTCCCTGATGAGAATCAGATCACATTGAGCCCCATTGCGGAGGCAATGGGAATCATGGGTGACGATGGACTCAATGATCCTGAAGAGGTCTCCAATCCTATTGCAAGGCAGATTTGGTTGGGAGATGAGCCGGATGGTCAGGAGATTGGTGAGGAGTGTGATGAGTCAGAACAATTATTGAACCCCGCAGAGAAAGGTCTGAGAGTTATTTTCTACATTCTTGGGGCGGTTGCCGTTGCCGTATCCATTTCACATTGCAGCGGCAATGCCTTTTGGCTCTGAGTTTATATTATGATCAGTGTGGAACCTGTCGGTAATTTTCGGGCAAGGCTTGGTGAGGGGCCTTGTTGGGATGAGGATCAGGGGGCTTTGTTATGGGTGGATATCATGGGGTGCACCCTGCATCGGTACACACTGCAGGGCTGCAAGGAGGATTTTCGCGTTGTTACCGGTAATCCCGGTTGCGTCGTGAGATGCGGCGATCACAGGCTGTTAGCAGCTGTGGATAATTCAATTTACTTGATGGAGGGCTTAAGCGGTGATGAGGAGACTTTTGCCGTGGTCGACCAGAATTCCCGGTTGCGTTTCAATGATGGTAAATGCGATTCTCTTGGGAGGATGTGGGTTGGCAGCATGGACCGGAATGAGACGGATCCACTCGGCTCTTTGTACAGGATATCCGGTAAAGCTTCACCGGTTAGAGTTCTTTCAGGAAT
Organism: Verrucomicrobiaceae bacterium; assembly: GCA_024229495.1. Taxonomy (GTDB): domain Bacteria; phylum Verrucomicrobiota; class Verrucomicrobiia; order Verrucomicrobiales; family DEV007; genus CACIUL01. The sequence continues at coordinate 2,238 of JAAESJ010000038.1, forward strand.
CACGGTATCAAATGGGCTGGCTTGGTCGCCGGATGATCGGGAAATGTACTATATTGATAGTCCTCGGCGCTGTATCTGGGCTCTTGAATTTGACCGGGAAGAAGGCGCGGTCAGCAACAGGAGGACTTTGGTAGAATTTGACGATGAGGACGGATTTCCGGATGGCATGACAACAGATGTTGCAGGTCGCCTGTGGGTTGCTTTCTGGGGAGGGGGAAAGATTCTCTGCATTGACGCGCAAAGCGGTCAGGTAGAAATGCGCCTGGACTTGCCGGCCAGTAAGGTAACCTCATGCGCATTTGGCGGGAAGAACCTTGAGAGCTTGTTCATTACAACGGCAAGGGTTGGGCTTGCTGATGATGAAGAACCTCTTGCCGGGCGTTTATTTGTTGCTCAACCAGGGATTGCTGGCGCTCCGAGTCATCGCTTTGCCATTTAGATGGCAAAGGGTGCTATTGAAAGTCGTTGATGGTGGGAACCTGCGAAGCGACCCCGATCAGGCTCTGCTCAGCATCAAGCAAAAGGGGGTAGTAGGTACCCTGCATCATCTCGCCCTTGGGGACATGCGGATAATTGTTTGCCCCTGGAGCATTGCTGCCATCTTCTTCGCGACTGGATATCACTCCATCCGCAAAGACGTTTATGATGGTAGCTCTCCTGCTATTTTCTGAATTGTTTTCGTAGGAGCCGTGCATCAGCAATGGATGATGAAAGCTGCCTTCGCCGGCACTCATCTCCACAGGAACCTTTTGGGAAAAATCCTGCAGTTGTTTTTCTGTCAGTTGATTGCTGATCGCGTCCATGTCGCCGGACAAGCTCTCCTTATCAAGAAGCCCCCAGCGGTGACTGCCGGGAACGTAATACATGCAACCATTAGTAGGGTCTGCATCATCCAGGCCAATCCAGCAGGTTAGATGTGCAATGGGTGCCGTCCAAGTCCAGTAGGAATAGTCCTGATGCCATGCCACGACCCCCCCATGATGGGCTGGCTTGCTGAATAGTTGATCGTGGAAAAGTCGGAAACTTTTCCCAAGCAATTGGTAGGCAGCCATTAGAAATGCGGGATTCCAGAGAAGGTCATGAAAGGAGGCGCGAACCCGCCAGGCGCCGAGGGCGTGAAAAAGCGTGGTATCAGGGTCTTCGGATTCGTTGCTGTGATATTCGTAGAAGAATTCACGGCCCTGATGACCGGGGTCTGTCATTTGCATTAGTTCATTGCGCAAGGGGGGCAATTGCTTCTCGCTGAGGAGCTTTACCCCGGAGAGGTATCCCAGTTCCTTGTAATGAAGTATTTGCTTCTCAGACAGCGCGTAATGCAACCATTCCTCAGGTTCTGCAGGTTGTTTAAATAGCTTTGTGATCAGCCCGGAAGTGAGACCCAAATCAGTGTTCATGGTTATTGATCAATGGTTTTGAAGTATTATCTGCAGATCAACGCATACTCTCAAGTGCAATAGTGTGATGGGTGAAGAATCTCGTTGTGATCAGGTGATATCGGTTGGAAGTTGATAAAGCGATGGAAAAACGCACCTCGAGAAGCATTAGCGGCATGCGTATGTTGTCTGCCCTTGCCAGCATTGTGATCATCATTGGGGGGCTGAAACTGGCCGCGGACCTGCTGTTGCCGGTGATCCTTGCCTTTTTCCTTGCTGTAGTAAGTCTGCCGATCCTGAGGGCGCTGCGTGAAAGAGGCCTGCCTCGATTCCCTGCTGTCCTCCTTACGGTGATCGTTGATATTGGGATTCTCAGCCCGGTGGTGATGATCGGATTGAACTTGGCTACTGAGTTCCAAGAGAAGTTTGATTATTATAACCAAGGCCTTGCCAATCGGGCAGAGGAATTTCAGGGGTGGGTTAAAGAGGAGTTTGAGTATGAGCTGAAAGTGGAGCCCGAAGAGGTGATGCAGGGAATTGAGACCTTTGTAGTGGGGTTTCTTGGTGGTGCAGCCGAATTTCTTAAGGACTTTACCTTCGTGTTAATCATCCTGATCTTCTTCCTTACTGAAGCAGGCGGGTTTGGCAGAAAGATGGGAGCTATCAAGCTGGCCCGGGGGCCAGATCTCTCAAGGTTTGCCGAGGCGGCAAAGGACATTCAAAAATACCTAGGGATAAAGACGGCAGTCAGTATAATAACGGGCGTTCTCGCCGGTTTCCTCACGTGGCAGTTGGGGCTGGATTTCGCTTTGCTGTGGGGAATGGTGGCCTTCTCCTTCAATTATATCCCTGCTATCGGATCCATTATTGCAAGTATTCCACCCACGTTGCTTGCCCTTGTGGACCAAACTCCCGGTGTTGCTTTACTTGTGTTGCTTGGATTTTTGGCAATTAACATGCTCTTGGGGAATTTTATCGAGCCGATGCTGCTGGGGAGAAAGTTTGGTATATCTGTCTCAATGGTTGTCCTCTCAGTGGTTTTCTGGGGATGGATATGGGGTTTGATTGGGATGTTCCTCGCGGTACCCCTTACCATATTACTTAAGGTGGCTCTGGACAATTCCACTGAGTTCCAGTGGCTGTCAGTGGCTATGGGCAAGCATGACCGTGTTGTCGTGGAAGAGGATGCAAGTTAATCCTCCAGCGCTTCATAGACGAGCTTCTTGAGTGCTTTCTCGAGCGTCCACTCATAGGGCATGAAGTTGCGCAGCGTGATAACAATAAGCTTGTCCTGTGGTGAGATCCAGAAATGGGTACTGGCTGCTCCGCCCCAACCAAATTCTCCTGAGCGTCCGCCGAACCCCCAGTCGCTTTCAGCTTTTCTTACCGCAAAGCCATAGCCAAATCCAATGCCCTTTCGGTTGTCTCCGATGCCGATATTTGGGATTGATGGAGGCAGTTGGTTCCGGGTCATGAGGGAAACGGTGGTTTTGCTAAGGAGGCGTTTGCCGTCAAGTTCTCCGCCATTAAGAATCATCTGACAGAATCGGAAATAATCATGGGCGGTAGAGCATAGGCCGCCACCGCCTGATTCGTGAACCGGTTTATTCTGGAAGGGGCTTAACTGGGAAGGTTCGCTGACAATAAGCTTACCGGTTGAGTTTCTGGAGTGCTGGCTGGCAAGTCTCCCGGATTTATTTTTCGGCACATAAAACCCTGTGTCTTTCATTCCAAGTGGGAGGAAGATCCGCTTATGGACAAACTCTCCGAAGCTCTGCCCTGAGATGACTTCAACGATACGACCAAGTACATCAATGGATACGCTGTAGAGCCATGAACCACCAGGTTCAGCCTGAAGGGGAATGGTTGATAGCTTCTCTACCATTTGCTCAAGGGATGAGCCACGATCCAGGACACGTTGGGATTTGTATTGCTTTGCGACCGGGCCGCCGATGAAGCCATAGCTCAGTCCCGAGGTGTGCCGCATCAGGTCCGCTACACTCATTTGCTTTGCAGCAGGCCTGTGATTTCCTGAAGGGTCGAACACCTTCAACTTACCTAATGAGGGGAGGTGTTTTGCTACGGGATCTGAAAGGGATAATTTCCCTTCCTCAATCAGCATCATCACCGCAGTGGTGGTGATGGGTTTTGTCATTGAGTAAATACGAAAGATGGTATCTTTTTGCATTTTCTCACCAGTTTTGATGTCCCGAAATCCACGAGCCTGATGGAGGGCAACTTTCCCGTTACGTGCAACCAGGACGACTCCTCCCGCGATTTTTTCCTCGGCAACGAGTTCCTGGAGCTTTTCTCCGGCCTTGGCCAGTTTTGCAGCATTGAAACCGCTGGGATTTGCTGACAGTGAGGAGGCAAAGAGGAAGGTTGCGGTAATGGGGATTAAGGGTAGGCAGTTGATCAGTGTTGGCATGATTTGAATGAAAGCGTAATTTCCTCTTCTCTTCAATAACAGGTTGCCCTCTTGCCTGTTCGCCGTCGAGTATGGAAAGGTGTCAAAGTCTTCCGATATCAGCGTCATTGATGCGCAGCTCTACATTCTACCTGTCGAGTTAAGAGTCCCCCTTAAGTTTGGAAATCAAGTAGTCACCTCAGTCAAGTGCGCTCGCGCCTGGGTGAGAGTGAGGAGCAAGGACGGGCGAGAAGCAGAGGGATGGGGTGAAACGCCCCTGAGTGTTGCGTGGGTATGGCCATCGGAACTGAGCTATGCTGAGCGTGAGGCAAGGTTGCTGGATTTCTGCAGGCGGGCAGGAAAAGTTTTGCAGGATTTCGACGCTGACGGGCACGCGCTGGAGATTGGAATGGATTTCATTTCTGAGATTCTCCCGAAGTTAAAAGCTGACCATGATGAAGATTATCGTGAGTCCGCAGAGATGCCTTACCTGGCTGCGCTCGTGGCGTTCTCACCATACGATATCGCCATCCATGATGCGTTTGGCAACTTGCATGGACAGGGGGCGTTCTCACTACTGGGGAGAGATTGGCTCAATCGAGACCTTGGCCATTATCTTGAGCCTGTTGAGGTGTTCAAAGGCAGGTATCCATCAGATTACCTTCAGCCTATGGCCAATACTCTTCCAGTATGGCACCTTGTAGGCGGTCTTGATGCGCTTGAGCCATCCCAGCTTGATGGCAATGAGCCTAGTGACGGTTACCCCGTGCTTTTACGTGACTGGATCAGGCGAGATGGTCTCAATTGTCTTAAGGTGAAGTTGCGCGGGACTGACTTTCATTGGGATTGCCAACGCCTTGAGGCGATAGGCGCTATCGCCGATAATGAGGGGGTGAATTGGCTTTCTGCTGATTTCAACTGTACGGTGACAGATCCCGGATATGTCAATGATGTGCTTGATCGTCTTGAGCGGGATTCCAAGTCAACTTATGGAAAGCTCTTGTATGTGGAGCAGCCTTTCCCTTACGACCTTGAGGCTAACCAGATCGATGTACACAGTGTCAGTGATCGCAAGCCGCTCTATATGGATGAAAGTGCTCATGACTGGAATTATGTGAGAATGGGTAGGTCCCTCGGGTGGACCGGGGTTGCCCTAAAGACATGCAAAACGCTAAGCGGTGCTTTATTGAGCCTTTGCTGGGCTAAGGAGCACCGAATGGGGTTGATGGTTCAGGATCTGACTAACCCCATGCTGGCTCAGCTTTCGCATGTGCAACTGGCGGCATGTGCTGGAACCATCATGGGCGTGGAGAGCAACGGAATGCAGTTTTATCCTGAGGAGTCGCTACCTGAAGCGAAGATACACCCCGGGCTCTTCAGTAGAAAAGACGGATTACTGGAGCTTTCAAGCCTTGGGGGGCAGGGTTTTGGCTACCGTGTTGATGAGGTAGCCAGGGAATTGCCGTCTGGCCAGCTTTAGTATGCGAGTGGGGGGCTTGTGTTACAGGCAAAGCCTGTTAGCTCTCGTAAAGTGACTCGTCAGGGACAGGAACAAGAAGGTAATCCCCGATGCGCAGCGAATTGCTGGTTGGTGAAAAGTCGTTGAGTATTCGTAATTGATTGGGATTGGTCCCGAATGAAATTGCGATCGAGTGCAGGGTGTCGCCGGGTTCGATTTGATAGAACCCGTATCCCTCGGGTGCAATCATCTCACCGCCTTCTGTGGGCTCTGGCCGAGGAGGTGAAGCTGGCTTTGGGGTAGAGGCGGGTTTCGGAAGTGGAGGTTGTTGACTTGCGATCGATTGGGGGGGGGAGCCGACCGGTATTTCGAGCCGTTGCCCGATGCGTATCGCATTCGGGTCCAGCAGGCGGTTAGCGATTGCTATGGAGGTTGACGTGACTCCAAACTTTCGGGAAATGCTGCTTAAGGTATCGCCGACCCGGACGGTATGTGTCTTCACCGGGCCTTTTTCTTCAGGTTCGTTAACCGCGATAGCCTTTGGTGCAGCCGGGGTGCCTTTATGTCCCGGTATGAAGATTTCCTGCCCGGGGTGTAGAGTGTTTGGGTTGGTTATGTGGTTTTCAGCAACAAGGCGGTCGACGCCAACCTGGTAGCGCCTTGAAATGCTGCTTAGTGTTTCACCTGTGCTAACACGGTGCGTTGTGCCGTTGTCCTTGTTGCTATTTTCCGGCGAGGAGAGTTTGTCGGAACTTTTTGGATAGCCAAGGTTGCTCTTCAGTGATTGAACTTCACCCTCAAGGTTGCCAACTCTTTTCGATGTGGTTTGGAGCTTTCCCTCAACGGCAGAGATGCGGTTTCCCAAGTCTGGGTTTGCCCCATATCGGTTCTGGGCATCAACGTGCTGGCAGTTGAATGTTATAATGATGCTAATCGCCGAGATGGAAATTTTTGCAAAAGTTGAAGTTTGAGACAAAAACATTTTTAAAATTTAAAATTTTTATTGGTTAACTCAAGTTAAAAATGAGCATAAGTTAGCTTTTTTAGCCCTGATAGGCCATATTTCTCAGCAAATGTCGCGATTTACTCGATTTTCGCTCCTTTTTCTCGTTTTTTTGGGCGGAGCGTTTTCGCTTTTTATCTCGGTAGTTCATTTCGCTCAAGGTGCCGGCATCATTTCCAATGAGCATAACTGGAGGAGTCTGCTGAAGGATTTGATCTTCGCGGATTCACCTGCCACTGCCAAACTGAAGGTGCGAAGATCGATTCGTCCGCGTGCGATTGTTGTGCTTGATGCAGGTCATGGGGGAACTGATGGGGGAACAGTTGCCGGTTCGTCTCTTGAGAAGGATCTTAATATGAAGGTTGTGCATCTTGTTGCAGAGCAACTAAGAAATGAAAGGGTCCGGGTCGTTTACACTCGTCAAGGTGATGTCACTCAAAGTCTGCGCAATCGTGTCGCTGTTGCCAATGGGTATCCAGAGGCGCTCTTTGTCAGCATTCATCACAATGCTTCCACCAGTGAAAAGCCTGAAGGGTTTGAGACTTTTTACACTCATCCCAAACCCTCCTCTGTCCTGAAGGCACAACGGAATATTTTCGGCGTGAAGAAAGGGGGCAGGTTTATTGACCGGCGTGGAGAACTGCTGGCGAGTGCAATTCAGGCATCTTCCTGTGAAGTCACGCAGGCAGTGGATCGTGGAATCAAGAACGGCAGCATGGCCTTGACTCGGCTGGTGTCGTGCCCGGCAGTCCTGGTTGAGTGTGGGTTTCTCAGTAATGCCAGGGAGAGGGGAAGGCTGAAGGACAGTAATTACAGGACAAAGTTAAGTACAGGTATATCCGGTGGAATCATTGCCTTCCTGGAAAGTGTAGAGCACGAATCCTCCTATGGCGTCGAGTCGGAGCGGGAGGTTCAAGCCCGGGATGGTGGTGATGTCACGCGGAAGCGGAAACAGTCATTATAGTCCGGGGATTTCCACCCAGCGTGATTCTTTCCAGCTTTGCATGCCGAGCTCTGCGAGCTGGACCCCCTTGGTCCCCTCCTGCAGTGTGTATTTCCAGGGTTCTCCAAGAACAACGTGCCGTAGGAAATCCTGCCATTGGATTTTGAAGGCATTTTCATACTCGTTCTCGTTTGGCATTTTTTGCCAGTTGTCGAGAAATTCTATCGGTTGTTCAACGTCGGGATTCCACACCGGCTTTGGGGTCTGTTCTGATGTCTGTAGGTAGACGTCCCTTAAGCCGGCAACAGCGGAGCCCTTGGTGCCGTTGATTTCCAGGCAGAGCAAGTCATCGCGACGAACTCTCACACACCATGAGCTGTTGAACTGGCAAACCGTTCCGTTAGCCAATACGAAGATAGCATACGCGGAGTCGTCAGCGGTGCAGACAAAGGGCTCCCCGGTTTCATTACTGCGTTTATCGATGTCGGTATTGCCGTAGGCAACCAGTCGGTGAATCGGGCCAAAGAGGTTGTTGATGAGATAGTGCCAGTGGCAGAACATGTCGATCATGATTCCACCTCCGTCCTCAGAGCGATAATTCCAGCTTGGGCGTTGCGCTGGGGGTTCTCCATCAAGGCCCGTAAAGACCCAGTAGCCAAACTCTCCCCGGACGCTGAGTATTTTTCCAAAGAACCCATCATCAATGAGTGATCGTACCTTGAGGAACCCGGGGAGCCAAAGCTTGTCCTGTACGACGCCGTTCTTGAGTCCTGCTTGATCGACGAGTTGCGCAAGGCGTTTGGCTTCGGGGGTGTCGACGGCGGTTGGTTTTTCGCAATAGATAGCCTTGCCTGCGGCGACGGCCATTTCAATGAAGGTTCCGCGGTGCAGTGTACTGCTGGCATCGAAGAAGATCTCATGCTCTCCATATTTCCCGTTAAGGGCGCCATCCAGGTCAGTGGTGTAGGGGAATGGTTCCCCGATGGTGGCCTGTCCGTGCTTTTCGGCTAGCGCTCGTAGCTTTTCCTCGTTGCGCCCCGTGAGGGTTACTCTCGGCATGATGCGGTTGCCGGAGGTCGTCTGGATTCCACCATCTTTGATGATCGAGCAGAGGGAGCGCTCCAGGTGCTGGTTGGTTCCCATGCGTCCGGTAACGCCATTGAGGATAATTCCGACGTCTTGTGTCATAGTATTATAGCGCGTTGAAGGATTGTATGATTGCGTTCAGGTAATCGTCTTGGTCTGAGCCCCACCAGCGACTTGAGAATATTTCCACCTCATGATAGCCCTTGAATCCTGCGCTGGTAATGGTTGACGAGAGCTTCCCAAGTTCAATGCACCCTTCTCCCATCAGCGCCCTGTCGTTGAGAAGATCGGAGGTGGGTGTAATCCAGTCGCATATATGATAAGCGGTGAGGTTCCCTGAGGCTGCTGCACGATTGATTTCCACCTCGAGGGAGGGATCCCACCAGGTATGGTATACGTCGCAGGCAATACCGATATTGGGATGATTATCGAGGGATTCACAGAGCTGATTGGCTTGATCCATATTATTTATTGCAGATCGCGACTCCGCATACATGGGGTGCAGGGGCTCAACGGCAAGGATAACTCCTGCCTGTGCGGCATGATGAAGAATGGCGCTAATTCCGTCCCGGATTTGAAGCCTGGAGTCTTGGAGTGACTGGCCCGGATATGCGCCGCAAACAAGCACCAGCGAAGGTGCGCCGACGGCGGCAGTTTCATCAATGGCTCTAAGATTCTCCTCTATTGCCTCCTGGCGTAGCCGGGGGCTTTCTGCGGGAAAAAATCCCCCCCTTGCCACCGAAGTGACATCAAGCCCTGCGTCCCTTGCCTGACGTCCAACCGTTGCAGGCTTGCAGTTCTCGAAGTTGTATCGCCAGAAGGTAATGCCTCTTACGCCTGCGGCGGCGTATTTGGATATGCACTCCTCGGTGGACCAGGGTTTGGTCGTGATGGTGTGAATTGCGAGCCTATCCAGTTGATTAGTCATTGGTTTGCGGGACGCAATCAAAGAACCTGTAGTCTGAGCCACTTGCGATTTTCCCGATGTAGTGCGCGAGCTCTCTGGCGTGGTAATCTCCCCACATTGAGGACTCGCCGTTTGGGACTAGGCTGCCTGCGGGGACGTGATCCCAACCGTTGGGATGGTGGTAGATGGAATGGAGGATCAGGCCCTGATGGGTTGGCGATGTGCTGAGGAATGGTTCACTGAAGAGACTCCTTGCAACAGAGAGTCCTGCCTGGAAATAACGCTTACCCTCCTTGTTCGTCGTTCCAAGATACCGTCCCAGTCGTAAGAGTCCCTGTGCGCCAATTGCGGCAGCGGAACTGTCGACAGGTTCGTGATCGTTGAAGGGGTCGCTTTTGCGCTCAAGGTATCCCTGCCCTAGCTTTTCCAGGCCGGGAGCGCCCGTGTCCCAGTAGGGGATTCCGTCAATTGGGGTATTGTTGATATAAAAATCGCAGGTGGCGCATGCTGCTTTAAGGAAGAGTGGCTCGATTTCTTTTCGACCGTCAATGGCATCAAGGTCGGTATCTCCAAGTTCCCTGATAAACTCAAGTTCCTCGGCGAAGCCGAGCATTGCCCAAGCCAGTCCTCGTGTCCACGTGCTGAAGGCGCTGTAGCCCTGCTGGGTTGATGGGCACCTGAACTGGCCGGAGGCGGTGTTGAAGATCGCCTCATGTGTTGTTCTGCCGGGCTCGGTGTCATAACGATCCCGCCCGTCACCGTAATAGATGGAATATTGCGCGGTTGCCTTTGCGTGCTGGATTAAGCGCTCCAGCATTGAGACTTCACTATCACCCTCGTCCATGCAGCGGTGCCCAAGCAGGTGAGCGATCGCGAGTGAGCGACAGGAGCGTATGGTGTCAACAAAGAGTGAATGTGGGCCGTTGAAGGAGTGGATGAAGCCGCCATTGTTGTTGTTGGTCCAGCGCTTTGCCTGAACGGCGCCGGAGAGCTTCAAGGCAAGGCGGTGGTGATCCCGTTCCCATTGATTTTCGGCGCAAATACCGGACTCTTGTAACCTTAGAAGATTGCCATAAGTGGAGACGTTATTAAATCCGTGGTCGTGAACTCCAAAATGGCTGAGGTGAGGCGCCATCCTGTCGAGGGTGTTGGTACGGGCAAACTCCAGGAACCATTCATCTCCGGTGGCCTCGAACTGAAAAATTCCCGACCCGAATTCAAACCCTTGCGTCCATTCTGTCCATCCCCGCGTGGTGTATTTACCGCCCTCGGTGAAAACCGGGGACCCGCAGGAGTGATCATAGTTGCTCTCGATGAGCTGGATTTTTTTGCCGGAGAGGCTCCAGAACATGGACAATTCCGGCGTGAGGTCTGTGGCGGTTAGGGAGTGATCTGGTTGTAACATGTCAAGTTGCAGGCGGACGGATTTAACGGTCTAGATTCTTCGGATATGGAAGCCGCCATCTACCGGGATTACGTGGCCCGTGGTAAATGGGAAAGAGCCCGAGAGCAGGGCGACGGCGGCTTTTCCCAGGTCTGTGCCGTTACCCCAGCGTGCCAGTGGGACAAGGTCCCCGTTTGAGAGCAGAGCGTCGTATTTTGCCTTCGCTCCCGAGGTCATGTCGGATCGCATGATCCCGGGTTGGAGGTCATTGACGAGTATTTCGTGCTCAGCAAGTCGCGCAGCCCACACCGCTGTTGCCATGGAGAGACCGGCCTTTGAAATGCAGTATGC
>JAAESJ010000039.1 GCA_024229495.1 Verrucomicrobiaceae bacterium
CTGGTTTGAACCAAAACTGCCAGGGCACCCCAGCCCGAGGTTACTGTTGCTGGCGATGTCGAGGCCTTGCAAGAGTCATTTATGATCGCAGCAGTCAGGCCAGCAGCACCGGCACCAACGGCAACGGCTGGGAGTGTGCCGGTCGCGACCGAGGCAGCCGCGCCTGATGCCATCCCGATCCCGCTTACCCAGCCTGCCTCCTTGAGGCTGGCGCAACCAGAGACCAGGAGGAAAATAAAAAGGAGGCTAGTTATTTTCATCCAACATCCACTGGATTCTTGCCGAGGCCAGGGCCAAAAATTCAGGCAAGAAAAATGGAACGAGGGCATGAACCAAACCGAGCAGGCCGCTGCCTATCATAAGGCTGGACATTTTTATTGCCTGTTTGAAATGCTGCCACCAAGCGGGCCAGCCAGGTTGAATGTGATGTGGGTCAAAAATTTTCATCGTTATTTCTCTGTCTAAAATTGCGCCTGTGGGTACAAGGATTTTTTTCACGGCTTATTCATAAGCCGTTCCTCGAGTTTGTCGATTCTGGAAATGACCCGATCGATGGCACCTTGCACCTCCTGTCGCGACACTGCGGCTGTGGCGATTTCGGTAATTCGGTTATGGAGAAGTTTGTCCTCTTTCATCAGAGCGTCGAACAGATGAAAGATTCTTTTAAGGACGAACCCCATGATAAGGATAAGCACGCCAAGAAGGGTGTCTATCACCATAGGTGCATCCATCATATTCCAAACTCTTTTTGTTCGGGAAATTGCGGACTCGGATTAAGCGAAAACGTCAAACCGGGAACGCCCTGACTGTCGCCGCTCCAAACCAAACAAACAGAAGTTTCTTCCTTATTGCGCTTGGCAATTAGAATGGAGGATGTGGTGGCATCACGGTTGGTGGTGATTAGCCACGAATCAGTTTGATTAAGCATCCCCATCGCGACAGGCACTTCCGAGAATTTTTCCAGCAGTAGACCCATCATCCTTTGCATTGTTGGTACGCAATAAATCTGGATTTGGACACTGTGCATAGTCACACCGGGTGGGGCCGTGCGATCCTCTGCATACGCAGGCATAAAAAAACCGGCCATCAGGCCGGTTGCGAGGGCGAGTGCTTTCATGGCGCAGTCGGCCAATCAACATTGGCAACATCATCTGCCGTCCGCAACCCTGCGGGCAAATTTCGTAGACCAACCCGATAATCGCGCCATGCGATGTCATCCTTGACCGTTAACGCTACGTCTGCTACCTGTGTCCAATCACTTGATGCAAGCAGTTGGTTGCGGCGTGAGCGTAGTTCAGCCATAGCGCGATCAAAC
>JAAESJ010000040.1 GCA_024229495.1 Verrucomicrobiaceae bacterium
AACCTGGCTGAGCTTTGGGATCTTCCGGTGATATATGTCATCGAAAACAATGGCTATTCGATGGGCACAAGCCAAAAACGCTCTTCGGCTTTCAAGGGCAGTCTGGCACAGCGCGGAGAGGCATACGGCATTGCCTGGGAGAGCGCCAAGGGACATGATATTTATGAAGTTCGCGCAAAAACTCACGAGGCACTAAAAAGGGCACACCAGGAAAACAGGCCAACGATCTTGGAGCTAGCCACCTATCGATACCAGGGACATTCCGTGGCGGACGCCAACGCCAAAAAATATAGGACGCCGGAGGAAATCGTGCATCACAAGGAAAACTTTGATCCCATAAACGTATGGAAAAATCAGTTGATTAAAGAGGGGGTATTGAGCGAGGAAAGCTACCGCCAAATTGACACTGACGCCAAGGCCGAGGCAAGGGAATCAGTCGAGTTTGCAGAGAAAAGTCCCTATCCTGAAGTTAGTGCCATTACAGAGGATGTTTACTTTGAGGTAGACCAAGGCAGCGAAGCAGGCAAACAGGGCCGGCATTTTTTCCACGACTAATGCGCTTTTAAATATCCCAAGGCAAAGGACACATTTCTTACCACTGAACCATGACGCTTTATAGGCACGCATTAAACAGAGCCCTAGACGAGGAACTTGCCAATGACGACAACGTTGTAATCATTGGCGAAGAAGTGGCCGAATATGACGGCGCCTACAAGGTAACGGAGGGGTTGTGGAAAAAATGGGGAGACAAGCGAGTAGTGGACGCGCCGATTTCAGAGGCGGGATTTATAGGGATGGGAATTGGCGCCTCAATGCTCGGGGTGCGCCCCGTGATGGAATTAATGTTTTACAGTTTTGCCTATGTGGCATTTGACCAGATGATTAACAATGCGGCATGTGTGCGTTACATGTCCGGAGGATTGATAAATTGCCCAATTGTGGTTCGTGGTCCCGCTAACGGTGGAACAAATGTAGGGGCAACTCACTCTCATACCCCGGAGAATCTTTTTGCAAATATGCCGGGACTTAAAGTAGTTGTGCCTTCAACAGCCAGGGATGCATATGGGTTAATGAAGAGCGCCATTCGCGACAATGATCCGGTTTATTTCATGGAAAACACATTACTTTATGGCGATCCCGCGGCAGCCTCCGAATTGTCTGAAGAGGAATTCACCCTGCCAATCGGCAGCGCTGAAGTGAAGCGCGCCGGAACGGACGTCAGCCTTATTGCCCATGGTCGCTCTGTGCTGGTGGCCCTTGAGGCGGCGAAGCAGCTGGAAGAAGAAAAAGGCGTGAACGCCGAGGTGGTGGACCTTCGTTCCATCCGCCCGCTGGATGAAGAAACCATTCTGCGCTCTGTGGCAAAAACTCACCGCGCGGTATTAGTCGATGAGAACAAGCCGTTTTGTGGAGTCAGTTCTCAAATTGCCACCACCATCCAACAAGAGGTATTTGATGAGCTGGATGCCCCGGTTCTGCGCGTCACTTCGATTGATGCCCCGGCCATTTACAGCCCGCCAGTGGAAAAAGAGCAAATTCCAAATGTGCGCAGAGTCGTCGAGAAAGTGATGCAATTAGGGTAGGTTATCGGGGATGCCAGCATTCCATTAATATCATTTAGAGAACAAAGAGATGCCAAATTTCGTACAAATGCCAAAGCTGAGCGACACCATGACGGAGGGAACCCTCCTAAAATGGCTGGTCAAGGTTGGCGACAAGGTGGACGTAGGTGACCCTTTGGCCGAGGTGGAGACCGATAAAGCAAGCATGGAAATGGTTGCTTTTGACGAGGGAACCGTGGGAGCTATTTATGTAGCGGAAGGAACCAAAATGGCGCTTGGGGAAACTCTGGCAGTTTTACTCGATGAGGGCGAGAGCGCCCCGGATCAACCACCCTCAAGCAGCAGTGCCTTGGACGCTGAGGCTGAAGAAGAAGAGCCTGTCCCCACGCAACAAACGGCACCTGCTGTAGTTGAGCACACCACACCGGCAAACACTGGCCGGGTAAAGGCATCTCCCCTTGCGCGTAAGATTGCGTCAGCGGAAAACATTGATCTTGCGACCATCGCCGGCAGCGGTCCCGGAGGAAGGATCGTAAAAGCTGACCTTCAGGGGGTTCCGGCCGAAACCGCTCTCAAGGCTCCCTCGGGAGAAAAAGACACCAAGGCGCCGGCTCCGCTGAGCGCCGGTCCAGTGACGGGTGGGGATCAGCGCATCGTGTTGAGTTCCATGCGCTCCATTATTGCTGAGCGCCTATTGGCATCCAAAACACAGATTCCTCATTTTTACCTGCACGTGGAACTGGATGCCGAGCCCCTCATGGTGCTGCTCAAGCAGGCCAATATTGCAGCAGGAGAAACAACCAATAAGCTCACTATCAATGATGTGGTGCTCAAGGCCGCCGCCATTGCCGCCGCGGCCGAACCCCGTGTCAATGCTTCCTTTGATGGCGATGCGATTATTCAGTTCGCCGAGGTAAACCTTTCGGTTGCCATTGCCCTTGATGACGGATTGGTAACTCCGGTGATTAGGGGTGCCCAGAATAAAAGCCTCCTGGAAATCAGTATAGCAGTAAAGGATTTAGCCAAGAGGGCCAGAGAGAAAAAACTTTCACCTGATGAGTTTAGTGGCGGAACGCTGACAGTTTCCAACCTGGGGGCATACGGGGTGAACAGCTTTGATGCCATAATAAATCCCCCGCAGGCGGTCATTTTATCCGTTGGCGGCATTGTCAAAAAACCCGTGGTTGATGACGAGGGAAAAATTGTACCGGGGATGCGCATGGACGTGGGCATCAGTTGCGATCACAGGGTAGTCGATGGTGCCGTTGGCGCATCTTATCTTGCGGAGCTCAAGAAGCGTATAGAGAATCCAGCGAGCATTCTCCTTTAACTGCACTTCCTATAAAAAGTAATCCCTGCAGAACGTGGGGCCCGTCAAAGAGGCGATCGGATTGTTCAGGAGGACATTCAGCAAAGGGCAGGAATTCAGGCCACCACACCTTCAGCATCGCTGTTGTCGCCGGTTAATGCCTGGAGATGAAGGTGCTTAGGATCCTTGAGCTCGGGATCTTCCCCAATGACGCTGTGGGCAAGATGCCGTGCTTTTTGCACAAGATCGGTTTCGGCGACGAGATCCCCCAGCTTCAATCCGCTAATTCCGCTTTGTGCAGTACCGAGTAATTCACCCGGTCCACGCAGTTGGAGATCAGCCTCAGCTATTTCAAACCCATCTGAGGTTTTTTCCAGAACGCTCAGCTTTTCGCTGGCTTCAGAGCTTGGTTTGTCGGCCATCAAAATACAGTAACTTTTGTGTGCGCCCCGACCGATCCGGCCCCGCAATTGATGAAGCTGGGCCAAACCGAATCGCTCAGCATTGTATATATACATCATGTTGGCATTGGCAACATCAACACCAACCTCGATCACGGTGGTGGTTACCAAAACGTCGGTTTTTGCTTCCCTGAAATCGCGCATGATTGCCTCTTTTTCATCAGCAGATACACGACCATGCAAAAGACTGCACTTGAAGGGGGCTAAGCGCTTAACCCAAGTTTGGTACTCTCCCTCCACAGATTGAGCCTTGAGCTTATCGGAATCTTCGACCAATGGGTAGACAATGTAGGCCTGCCGCCCCTTTTCGAGATTGTCCTTGAGGAAACCGGTTGCCTTCTGGACATCCTTACCGGCCGCTCGAACCGCGGTGATGATTTGACCGCGCCCCGCAGGCAGTTCATCGACAACCGAAACGTCCAGGTCACCATAAACGGTCAGCGTGAGGGTGCGGGGGATGGGTGTTGCGGTCATCACGAGCACGTCGGGGGCGACCCCCTGGCTGATCAGCTTGCCTCGCTGCATCACGCCAAATTTGTGTTGTTCATCAATAACGACAAGCCCGAGATTTTCAAATTCATGTTCACCGTAGAAAAGCGCATGGGTGCCGACAAGAACCTGTGGCTGAGATTCCTCAAAAAGGGGCATGGCATCGTTCTCTTTTCTTGTTGCCGTGCGTAGGCCAACACGGATTCCAAGCGGGTGCAGCCATCGGCTCAGCACAAGGTAATGTTGTTCGGCGAGGATTTGAGTTGGCGCCATCAACGCGGCCTGACAACCCGATTCAACTGCAAGTAAAATTGCCGAAATGGCCACCAGGGTCTTGCCGGACCCCACGTCACCTTGAAGCAAACGATTCATCGGGCGAGCAGCCGCTAGGTCTTCGCGGATTTCAGCAATACAGCGGGATTGTGCTCCGGTCATCGTAAAGGGGAGGGAGGCTTGCAATTTTTCCAATAGTTCTCCTTCACCACAATGCATTGCACCCGGCAAGGCAGCCTGCTTGGCGCGCCGTCTTGCTACCTTTAGTTGAAGAATGAAAAACTCCTCAAGCGCAAGAGTTCGCCGGGCTTCAGCAAGCTGGGCTTCGGATTCAGGAAAGTGAATTGCCTGTAATGCCTGACCGCGCATCAGAGATTGCTCTTCCTGCAACCTTTTAATATTTGGCAACACTTCAGGAAAAGCTTCCGCTTGAAGGGCAGAGGAAACCTCAAAGAGGGTTCCGCGCAACAGGCGCTGGCTGATTCCTTCCTTAAGGGCATAGATGGGCGTAATGCGGCCAAGGTGGATGCTGGACTCCTCCTCGCCGCAATCAAAGGCTTCAAATTCGGGATGATCAATGACCAGCCGCTTACCGCTGAGTTTTACTTTGCCATAGACGATAATCTGCTGGCCAACGGCGAGCAACTTGTGGATAAAGGCCATGTTGAACCAGCGCAGCGTGATGCGGGTCAGCCCGCCACCGGCTTCTTCTTCGATCACCGCCTCAAAAAAACGCCGCCGCCCGAAGAAACGTTTTGCTGTATCCACGATATGACCGCGTAAGCAGATAGGGCTACCGGTTTCGCAGACGGGAAAAGCGTTAAATTGACTGCGATCCTCATAGCGCCGGGGATAATAGGCCAGAAGGTCGGCGGCATTGAGGCAATCCAATTTCTGTAGCTTAGCACAAAGCTTTTTATCAACAGCCTGTAGATCTGCAATCGGGGTTTCAGGTCGAATGTCGGACATGTAACTGAAATTATTTTTCCGCCGAGCGGATAGCCTTGATGTTCATTTGCAGGCTGACCCGTCCGCGAAAATCATTGCGCATGACGGCAAAAGCAACATCCCAAGGGGTATCCGGCAGGCCATTTTCGACCCCGTTAAAGAAAATTGCATCTCTGACGGTTTTACCTTGCTGCAGACTAAACCGGTAATGCTTATCCTTAAGTATGCGCGGTTCAGATGTGGGGTTAACGTTGCGGGCAAACAGCACGGGCTCGGGATTAGCGGCACCAAAAGGCTCAAGGCGCTGGTAATGATCAAGGATTTCCAGTTGTAAGAGCGCCAATTCGCATTCGGTATCAATGGAGAGCTTTGGTAACAGGTCCTCCGGCGTGGTGTGCGTGCGGACATGATCGTTAAGGTGAGCACGAAAGGCGTCGATATCCTTTTCGCGAATGGAAATGCCGGCAGCCATGTCATGCCCGCCCCCGGCAAGCAGGAGGGAGCGCCCCGAGTTGATGGCATCAACCAGGGAAACGCTACT
>JAAESJ010000041.1 GCA_024229495.1 Verrucomicrobiaceae bacterium
CCCGTCGTGGACCTCGGCGAAGGCCACCAACTGTGGGTGTTCCTCGATGCATGGGACGCAGGTGGTGGAGAAGAAGTTGACCAGCACCCAACGACCCCGTTGGTCATCGATGTCCCAGAGGGCGCCGTCGAGCGTGATGCCCGCCACCGGCGGCGCCACGGCACCCACCAGGTGGGTGGTCATCCGATCCCGCACGGCCTCACGGGTAGCGAACACCATGACAAGCACGGCCAGCACCAGGCCCACAACCAACGCGGTGCGACGTACCGGGTTCATGTGGACTGCTCACTGATCTCTTCGGCAAGCAGGTCCCTGCGCCGGGCACGACCCGTCGGGCTGCCGGCACCGGGGACGGCGGCCAATGCAGTGCCGATGGCCATCACCGCCCCTCCGATCCACAACCAGGCCACCAAAGGCTGCACGGTCACCCGGACCACCGTGCTGCCGGACCCGTCACCGGACGCGTCGCCGAGCCCCTCATCGGGATCGGGTACCGCCAGCACCGCCAACTGCACGTCATCGCGGACCGTGGACCGGGTGGCCGGCGTGCCGATGGTCTGCCCCGCATACGGGAAGACGCTGATGGCCGGCTCGAACCGCTCGCCGTCGACCATCACGGCGACCCGGGTCTCGGTCTTCTCCGGCAGTTTCACGGTCGACAGGCCGTCGAAGACCAACTGGTGGCCGGCGAACGTGGCCCGGTCACCCACTGCGTTGAACCGGAACTCGGCCTGACGGACGAACGACGACGAGCAGGCAAAGGCCACGGCGACCACGGCCACCCCAACGTGGACGACCATCCCGCCGCTGGACCGTCCCACCAGGCCACGCAGGCCGCGGGCCCGGACGGCCAGTATCAGGTGCCGCATCGCCCCTCCGGCAGCAAAGCCCCCCAGGCCCACGGCCAGGGTCGGGGCCCAACCGCGGCCTCCTAGGACAACCGCCAGGACCATGGCCACCGCGCCGGCAATCGCCGGCCAACGCAGCCGGACCGACAGGACCTCTACGGTTCCCCGGCCCCACGGCAGGGCGGGCGCCACGGCCATGAGGAACAGCAGGGCGAAGCCCACCGGCATGGTCATCCGCTCGAAGTACGGGTTGCCCACGGCG
>JAAESJ010000042.1 GCA_024229495.1 Verrucomicrobiaceae bacterium
CAGGTTAATGACTGCCTGTATGCGCTTGTATTTCTGGTTACGTTTTGCACAGGGTGTGATTTGCAATGAGAGATTTGGCCTGGCAAAGCCGCTTACACATTGGAAAGGATCACGAAGTGCGAGGTGGTGCAGTATATCCGCACGCACTTCAGGCGTTGCGGTTGCCGTGAAGGCGGCAATCTGAGGGGTGCCGATTTCCCGTATGGCATTTCCCAGCAGCAGGTAATCTGGCCGGAAATCGTGTCCCCATTGTGAAAGGCAGTGAGCCTCGTCAATTGCGAATAATTCAACGTTACTTTTTTTAAGAGCCTTGGTGAAGGCTCCTGAGCGAAAGCGTTCCGGAGCTACGTATACCAGTTTGTATGCGCCATTCTGCATGGCATTAATGTGCTCTCGTTGCTCTGCCGGCGAGAGTGAACTGTTGATCATCACTGCCGGTATGCCCTTGTCCGCAAGGGCATCAACCTGATCTTTCATCAGTGCTATCAGGGGGCTGACGACCACGGTGACACCCTGCAGGACCATCGCAGGCAACTGGTAGCACAATGATTTTCCACCACCGGTTGGCATGACGGCAATGGCATCCCTTCCGGAAAGGATTGCATTCACCACTTCCTGCTGCCCGTCAAGGAATGCCCGGTGGCTAAAGTGTTTCTTCAGGGCCTCAAGTGGATCTTGGGTGAGGTCGGGCATCAGAACCACCTTCTGGTTGAACCGGGCAGTATGGAAGGGTGAGGAGTTTGTGCTTTCAACTAGGGTTTCTCTACGCGAATCCGGTGGAATCCGCGGGGAGGAGCTGCGAAGTTGGCCGGCGTGTTGAACGGTTGAATGTGGCGTAAAGTGACGAGACTGGTGCCATCGCCATTAATCACTTCACTTTCGGTGATAAATTCTGCTGATTGATCCTGCCAGGTGATCAGGTCCGTCGAGTAATCAATGAATACAAGGACATCATCGGCAGCGAGATTGCGCCTGTAGGAAAGAGTCATGTAGCTTGATGACTGAATGATGACCGCTCCGGCAGTCAGCTTTTCACCGATGGCATATTCAGCGAGGTTTGGCATACCGTTGCCGTTATCATCGGCATTGGGATCACCCGAGAAAGTGCTGGAGTCACCTTCACCTGGGCTGCCTCCAGGGCTAGAGCTTGCTCGCCAGCTTGAGGCACTGGAATGATCAGGAATGGAATTTGGCGAGACAAGGACCAGTGAAGGTCCTTGGCCGTCGGCTGCTTCCGGCCACGGCGGGGTGTCGTCGAATTCAAAGTCCCTCACTGTGGTTCCTGCACCATAGGAAAGCTTTATACGCTCCCCTTCGTTACCAATGTTCTTTGAGAACTCCCCGGCGACAAATGATGGTGTTTCGGCATAGCCATAGCGCAGGTTGAATGCTGCAGTATCAGCCACAACAATGACATGCCCACCGGGTGTGATGCTTGATATGCTACCGTCAACAAAGTTGAAATCGATTCCCTTGGTGAATCTGATTCCGGTCAGGTCCAGGGTAACCTCGCCCGCGTTATGGATTTCAATCCACTCCAGGTCAGAACCCTGCAGGTCAGGTTTTTCAGTAAGCTCATCAACGGTGGGTGGAGAGGGGTGATACATGATCTCGCTGACGACGAGGGCGTCGACCCAGGGAGAAATGGGTGGTTCTGAGACGGTGAACTCGACGGGTTGTGACCAGTGGCTCCAGCGACCGCTGTTATCCATGTGTCGAACGCGGCTCCTGTAGGTGTTACCCACCCTGACCGCGCTTGCCGGCGGTGATATGTCTGGGGTGAAAGCGGCAAGTTCTCCGGATTCCCAGTCTGCCTGCCATTCAAATTTCACCCTGTTACCTGGAGGAAGGAGACGTTTCTCGGCGGTAATTGCCATGTCAAATCCGAGATCGCTGCTGCCGGCTGAGCGGTTGTGGAGCTCGACTGCGATGACATTCTCTCCCGCAATAAAGGCATCAGGGTCAACATCAAAGTCGTCAAAGGTTCCCTCATTGCCATTGCTGGAGGCATAGCTTCTGTGATTGATCGTCATTCCGCTTGGGAAGCCGTCACGCAGGACTTCCTGCCCGTTGACGTAGACAACGGCACCGTCGTCCACATGCATCTTGAAAACAAAATGGTCGATTAATTCGGGATCCGCGACATTTACCGTTTTCCTGAAATAGGTGGTGGGATATTTGCTGCCTGCGTTTGGGCCATAATCGATCCTCGTTGCGAGGACGGTCCCGGTGATTCCTCCGTAACCCGCCGGGGTGTTGCCGGTTTCCCATGCAGAGTCATCATAATCAACCTGCCGCCACGCGATCCCCTGATCGCTGCCGTCATCAAGATATTTCCAGATTTCTGCTGCCTCCATGATGTTGAGCATGCCGCCACCCACGGGAGTGATTTCAGCAATCCGCCACTCCATGGCGCCAAATGTTCCTGCTCCTTGCGGATCGGAGAAGGAGGAACTTCGGAAGGACAGGCCTCCCTGTGGAAATCCCTCGGAACCGGTATAGCTCATGATTGGCGTGGCCGGGATGGCGGGATCAGCGCCCAGGGCATCGAGATAGGCATCTCTGCCCTGTTGACCGGAGAGCCCGGAGTCTCTTGAGATACTCTCCATTGAGCCGTTGTCGCCTCCTGTCCAGGAACCGCCCACAAACGCAAACTTTTTCATGTCAGCCACCACGCTATCAATTGGTGGTTCGCTTTGGCTTCCGCCCACGGCACCGGTCCATCGGTCACGATCAGCCGGAACGAGGTCTGCGATACCGGCAACCAGCGGGTCAAGCAGCAGGGAGATTTGCTCCTCGGTCCAGATTAAGTCCCGAATTTCACGGACTACGTTTCGGTATTCGCGCGCGAAATCCGGACGTGGTGGGTTGGTGCCGTAGATTGCCTGCTTGCAGAACCCTTCGCCGGCATTCCAGTTTGGGCCCCAGCTTGTGTCAGAATCCCATGGAAGAACCCATAAGCGCCCAAGGTTTGTTTCCGTTGAGGGCTCAAAGTAGAAGGCGCGGTTCTTCAGGTGTTCAGAGGTGTTGGGCTGTACATCGTAGTGTCGAATGGCATCCACGATGGCATGATAATGATTCCACGCGTCATAGTTAACGTGACGGTTTAGCCAGGCATCGTCCTTGTTGGGCTGGAGCTGGAAGATGATGTTGCGGAAATCCGAACCGTCATCCACGCCGTCCCGTGCAAGGTAGCGACGCACCGAGACCCCGTCAGTCCGGCCGCTGATCAGTTTGTATAGATTGCCTTTCTCAAGGTTATGAGCATCCAGGAAGCGGACATCGAATTCTTCCAGGGCAAGCAGCATGCCGTAGTAGTCACCGAGATATTGGCCGTTTTGACCACTTGGTGCTTCCTCTTCACCGCGTATTACCCGAAGGTGCATCCAGTGGGTGAAGGGCGCTGGTGTGCCTGTCATGTTCCAGAGAATATGATTGGCGGCTTGTTCCAGTCCCCAGGTGTAGTTGCCCCTTGATCCCCGCATTTTGTGCGTGGCCAGATATTTCCATTTGGTGGGGTATTTTTCCCCTTCCATGTCACGGAACTGAGGGTAGCTGCCGCGATTGAAACGGAACTTGAAGCTGCGTTTCCCGCTGCCTGAATAACGTGCATTGCGCTGCCTTAGCCGGTAACCGATATTATCATAGACCTTGCCGTCATAGATGAAGGTGCAGTTCCAGTTGTAGGCGCTGCGCGCGTCGTAGTTATTACGGCTGATCTGGTCGCCGCTGTTGTAGGCGACCGCCCGGTCAAAGTCGGATGATGATGTGATGATGTGGTGAACGGGTAGTGAGGTGATTGTCTTGGAGGGATAGGTGTGAGGGGCACCCAGAACTGAACGTGTTTCAGCAACATAATCGGGAACGCCATTGTAGACGAAATAGGCAAAGTTCAGGGAGGGATCATCACTGTAAGGAAGTCTTGCAGAGGCTCCCGTGCTGTCTTCAATCCAGATACGGTAGCGGACTAAAGTACGATTCTCCTGCCCGGGAATCTTTACGCTGAAGCTATCATCTCCGGCGGTTTCATCCACCCCATTGCCATCGTCAAGCATTGGCACCCTGGTCCAGTTTTCCGCTGCGTTGTAGGCAGGGTTGGCCTCACGTGGTGCGTTTGGGTTGGCATTGAGCTGGCTGGTGGATTTGGCCAGTAAGGCGGGAATGTATGCGCCGGGAGCTACTGCCTGATATTCAAGGACTGCTGATTGCACGCCGTCAGGGTCGGTGATTTTTGCTGAGATTACCGTCTCGGTTCCGGCTGTGGGTTGTTTGGGCTCATGATTGACTTGCCGTGTGATCGGTGGCGCGTTGTCGGTGTAAACGGAATTACGGGCACCAGGTGTGGGAAGAGCAGGCTGATCCTCGCCGCTTGCCGGACGAATTAGCTCAAGATCAAGCCCAAGGTCACTGCTGGTGATGTTGACGTTAAATAATTGAATGGCGATCGTGTTTTTGCCTTCAATAAGGTAACGGGTTGCAGTGGTTAATGTCGCACTGCGCCAAGTGCCTTCACTGCCGCTGGAGGATGCAGTTCCCGATGTTGGAATGTCTCCGGCAGCCATGTTGACGCGGTGCACCTCATACCCATTGATCCAGACGATGATGCCGTCGTCAACCGTATGGCGTAACATGAGCTCCCGGGGAACCTCACCGGAGTTGATGGTGAAATGATTGCGAAGGAAAACCGAGGTGTAATTTCCTCTCATGTCACTGATGTTGGTGTTCAGCGGCAGGTTATTGACGCTGCCATACCCGATAGGCATCGCTCCCTCTGACCATGTTTCATCCTCGATGAATCCGGCATTTCTCCATGAGTCCACCGGGTTTGAGGCTTCACTGTTTCCGGGACGCCAGTGCCATCCAGGATTGGATTCGGAAAGAAGGGTGAGCTGGGAGAGGGCACCGGAAACTGTTGAGCTGCGCCACGAGCCGCCAAGGTCGTTGTCGAGCCCTGGATTCAATAATTCCATTGAGGCGCCTGTTCCTCCAGCGCCGACAGGCCAGGGAAAGGATGACTGATAATTTACCCTGTCAGCGACTGAGCCGTCGTCTCTGCGCAATTCGAGGGTATCCTCATCTCCTGCTAGACCGGAAGTAAAAGGTCCGAGGGCAGTCACGCCGAAATCTTCCAGGATCGAGTCGGTGCGCTCTGCGATGACGAGGTAGCCTCCTGCCGGGATTTCCGTGCCTTCGGTAAACCTGTAGTCGATGCCCCGGGCGAAGAACCATCCGGAGATGTCCACTGCGGAGGAGCCGCTGTTGTGTAGCTCGACGAACTCGTTGGCAGCGGTGTTGGGTTCACTGTTGTAATGGATCTCGTTGATGACGATTTGCCCGGCAGTATTGCCAAGCAGGGTGCAGAAATACAGAATAAGGAAAGTAGTTGGACGCATGGTTTGTGGGGGGAGAAGCATGGCGGGGTGAGGAATTATTTACCCTGCACCATAATGCAGGTTTAATATAAACGGAAGGATTCCCGTTTGTTTATTTAATGAGCCTAGACAAGATCGACGATGGATCCGAAATCAGGGTCAGCCAGGCGTCTGTATGTGCGAACGGCAAAACGATCGGTCATCTTGGCCATAAGGTCACAAATGAGGCGCACGCGGGATTTCTCGTCAGGGGCCGCGGCAATAGCCGTTTCCACTTCCATGGGTAGCAACCGCAGGCGACGTTTATTCGTGCCGATATAGTTATCGGTAAATATGCTGAATAACTCCCCGAGAATCCGGGATGCCTTGTGATCGAGTTGTTGCAGTTGTGGTGAACGGAACACAAGGTCGAGTGAGATTTTCTTGTAGAGCTTTGACTCGGCTACGGTTTCAGGGTTGATGATCAGGTTGTAGCGATAACGCACTGTTTCCCCGGACATGAGATTAGGCGAGGCTTCGGCGAGTTTCACGGCATTGATGAAATCACCTACCTTGTGGCCCATCAGGGGTTCAAGTCGCCGGCGGCGAATAGCCCGGCACAAGTCATCAACGTGTGTTGCTTCCTCATTGCTGAGATTATTGAGTGAGGCCCAGCGTTCGAGGTTTTCCAGGTTGATAAACCCGGCATTGGCTCCATCTACAATATCGTTCAATGAGTATGCGGTGTCATCTGCCCAGTCCATGATCTGGCACTCGATGGATTTAAACCCGTTGCGTTGCTTGCCAGCTTCAAGCTCATTGAGCAGGTGTTCGCCACCGAGGGCGAATTCCAGGTGAGGGCGCTGATCATCATAAACGAAGTGATTGAGGGCTTCGGGGATTTCAGAGAAAAGAGTCTTGTATTTAAGGATGGCATCAAGGAAAGCCCGCGTGGGATTCATGCCCTTGTCACCGTAGATGGTGTCCGTAAGAAGGCGCAGGGTTTGTGCGTTGCCCTCAAAGCCACCCATATCCTTCATGATTTGATGCAATACGCGCTCCCCGGCATGGCCAAAGGGGGGATGCCCGATATCGTGCGCCAGGCATGCCGCCTCGACGAGGTCAGGGTCAATAAAGAAATCCTTGCCAAGCGGGTTGCCGACTGCCTTTAGCCGCGTGCAGATAGAGCGACCGATTTGCGCAACTTCAAGGGAGTGGGTTAGTCTGGTGCGATAAAAATCATATTCACCTGACAGGAAAACCTGCGTCTTGCTTTGCAGGCGGCGGAATGCGGAAGTGTAGAGAATGCGGTCCCGGTCGATCTGGAATGCGGTGCGGTATTCGTCAGGGCGGATGCGTGCATTGACTGACAGGACGCTGGTGTCAAAATCGCTGTAGAACTGGTTGGTCATTAAAGATGCTCCGGGGTTCCCGGCTTGCAGCGCAATGTTGTGACGATCCTTCTCATGTTACATTTCAAGGAAATTTTTCAATAGCTTCATGCCTTCGCCGGTGAGGATGGATTCCGGATGGAATTGCACGCCATGGACGGGGTGTTCCTTGTGCTGTAATCCCATGATTTCACGTTCCGGTGTCTCAGCTTCAGCGGTGATCTCGAGGCAGTCCGGAAAGGAATCGCGACGGATGATAAGGGAATGATATCGTGTTGCGTCGAACGGCGAGGGAATTCCAGAGAAAAGCCCCTTTCCGGTGTGGCTGATTCCTGATGTCTTGCCGTGCATTAAACATTCAGCGCGTATGATGTCACCGCCGTAGACCTGACCGATGGACTGGTGTCCAAGACAGACGCCGAGTAAGGGTATTGAAGGCCCCAGTTCTCTGATGACTTCACAACTGATCCCCGCCTCATTTGGTGTGCATGGACCCGGGGAGATACATATCTTTTCCGGAGCCAGATCCTTAATCTCATCAACGGTGATCTTGTCGTTGCGACGGATCTCAATGTCTGCACCCAACTCGCCGAAATACTGAACGAGATTGTATGTAAAGGAGTCGTAGTTATCAATGACAAGCAACATGGGTAAGGTTATCGGATGGCCAAATAAGGGCGAATTGTCAATCCGGTATCCTCTTTTTGCGCCTGTAATCGGGTTAAGACTGCATAATTGTTACAGAAACAGCATAATCTGACTTTATAAACAGGCACAAACCGTGCTAAACCTGATTGAACATTCAACCTGTAATTTTTTCTGACCATGGCCCGACCTGTTGGCGAGGAACTCGCCAGAAACCCGACTGCGATTAGCCGCCCGAAAGGTGGCTGGTTTGCACGAATATGGACACAGCGGGCAGGACCTGCTTCCGGTCACCCTGCGGACCTGGATAAGATTCACCTGGAACGGGCCAATCCCTTTACCCTTTGGGTCGCTGCGCTCAACGAGCCCGGACCGAAGCCCGGTGAGAACTCCGGTCAGGAAGTCATGCCCTCAAGGGCATTCACGCTTTGGACTGCAGCGACAATCCCGGGAAACTCTTCCGGGGATCATCCGGCGGAGGATAATTCGGCTGGGGATAGTCCCGGGGATCAGCCCATTGCACCCTTTCCGGAAGGGGTTTTTGAAGAAACGGATGAAGGCATTGTGCTATCAGGTGAAGTGCATGATCAGGGTGCCGGCGCGATGCACTCACGCGGGCACTCCCTGGTGTCAGCTCCTGCTAATGCCTTTACGATATGGACAACACCAGAGGCACTTGCCTCCCTGTCCAATACGTCTACAGATCAATTGTATTCGCAGGTAACTGCGCCCGAGGTTGAGGAGAACACATCAGCTGATGATGAAGTGAGCCGACCTGAGATCTCCCTCATCCGCATTGAGCACAGCGGTGCATTTACCCGATGGGCAGATCCTCGGTATATCAGCTCGGCAAGCTTGCAGGAATCCTCTCGGGATGAAGTCCATGCTGCCGTTACCGGGGAACAGGTGCAGGAGGAAGTTGCTCCCGCCTTGGTTGGTTCCGGGAACTCATCCCAAGGGGGCGGAGTCTCGCGATTGGTGGCACTGGCGGTGCTGATTATGGGCCTGGTTGCGGCGATGTTTGTTATCTCCACAAAAAACAAGGAGATCAGTGATCTCATGGTGGATGCGAAAGACGGAAAAAAGAAAATGAACGGGCTCAAGCATGACAAGCAGGAGCTCAAGAGGCAGCTTCTGAAGGAACATGAAAGATCCGGTGGGCTTGCCAAGGAACTTGCGGGTCTAGAGTCCGATTTCACCGCGGCTAAAGAGGACCATACCAAAGAGTCTGCCGATCAAAAGGCAAAGAGTGATCAACTCGCGCTTAGCCTGAAGGGGATGGACTCCATGCTGGAAGAGTCAAAAAAGGCTTTCGCTAAGGAACAGGCGACCAGAGTGCAGCTTGAGAGTGACCAGAAGGCCATGGCCATTGACTTTGAAGAGGTCACAAAGAAGATGTCCGGTATTAGTTTGAAATTGGAGGATGCCAAGCGGGCACTGGCTGCATCCGGGGAACGTGAGGAGTTGATGGAGAAGGAAATGTCGAATGCTTCCAAGGCCCTCGAGGAGGCCAGGGTACAAATAGCTGCCGGGAAGAGCCAGCTTGAGCAGTCTGAAAAGAGAGCTGCGCAGTTGGCTGCCGAGATTAACAAACTAAAGGCCCAGGTTGATGACCTGAAATCCAGGCCTGTTCAACCTCCCGCTCCCCAAAAGCCTCCGGAATCCAAGCCCGGTCCTGCGCAGGATCCTGTTCCGGAGACTGAGCCGAAGGAAAAGCCGAAGGAAAAGCCGAACAACGGCCCGATTAATGTCTAGGGCGTTGCTTTCTTAAACATTCCGCAATCGGTTTTCGGGCTATAACAGTATCAGATACCTCTTTTTTTTCATTACCTGGTGAGTGAGAAAAGGGTACGCCATGGCAGTGTATTGAGCATACTTTGCCCGGGAAACGCAACTTTACTCGGCAGCATTCGAGCGATAATCTAGCAACCAATATATATGAATATGACCCGTTATTTTTTCACAGCATTCATTACTCTCTCAGCGATCAGTGGCGCCTTCGGCCAGGATCTTTTCAATGGTAAGGATTTAACCGGATGGGACGGCAACCCTGAGCTATGGCGTGTCGAGGATGGTGTCATTGTCGGCGAGACGACACCGCAGAAGAAAACCGGTGGCAATACCTTCCTGATCTGGAAAGGCGGCGAGGTCGGCGACTTCGAGCTTACGCTCAAGGCCCGCGTGATTGGCAGCAACAATTCCGGCATTCAGTATCGCTCCAAGCTTCTTGACGCAAAGAAATGGTCGGTCGGCGGATACCAGATGGATATGCATCCCTCACCGGGCTACTTCGGCATGCTTTATGAGGAAAGGGGGCGTGGTATTGTTGCCCAGCGTGGTCAAAAGGTCGTGATCGACGAGAAAGGCAAGAAAACCGTTGCCGGCAAACTGGATAAATCCAAGAAGCTGGACTTGTCCAAGTGGAACGAGTTTACCGTTATCGCCAAGGGCAACAAGCTCATCCATAAGGTTAACGGTGATGTGACAGCTGAAGTTGTTGATGGCCAGAGTGCCAAGCGGGCCATGAAGGGCATTCTTGCCCTGCAGTTGCACGCAGGTGCGCCAATGAGGTTTGAGGCCAAGGACATTGTCCTTAAAAAGGCGGACACGGCTGCGGCAGCAAGTCTCCCACTTTCAACCACGCCAACCGTTGCGCTCGTTGCCCAGGTCAAGGTGGACAGTGGTGCTGCCACGGTGCATCCCAAGGGGTTTGAGGTTGAGAAGATCTATAACGTCCCGAAGGGCCAGCAGGGTTCCTGGGTGTCGATGGCTGTTGATGACAAGGGGCGCCTTTACTGTGGTGATCAGGGTGGTAGGGGAATCTTCCGTATTACCTTGAGTGCCGGAGGCCCTAAGGTGGAGAAGATACCGGCTGACATTACCGGAGCGCATGGGCTTCTCTGGGCCTTTGATTCCCTTTATGTCTGCCTGAACGGCGGCAAGCCGGGCTCGGGTCTTTACCGGGTTACGGATTCGAACGGGGATGATTCCCTTGATAAGATCCAGGAGATGCGCCGGTTTGCCGGCGGCGGGGAGCATGGTCCCCATGCAGTGGTGCTTTCCCCCGATGGTGAGCACCTCTTTGTGCTCGGGGGCAACCACACCAAGACCCCGAACCCTGATAGTTCGGCACTTCGCCTCAACTATGCAGAGGATCAGCTTCTGCCGAGGATGACCGATGCCCGCGGACACGCCCGTGGCATTCGTGCTCCTGGCGGGTGGGTGGCCCGCACGGACAAGGAAGGCAAGTCCTTTCACCTCTACTCGGCAGGATTCCGCAACCAGTATGATGTCGCCTTTAATCCCGATGGCGAGATGTTTACCTATGACTCTGATATGGAGTGGGATAGTGGCACGCCCTGGTATCGGCCAACACGCATCTACCACGTGACCAGTGGATCCGAGTTTGGCTGGCGTACCGGCACCGGAAAATTTCCCGCCTGGTATCCGGATGTGCTGCCGCCGACACTGGACGTGGGCCCGGGTTGCCCCACCGGTGTGGTTTCCGGGATGGGTGCAAAGTTCCCGTCAAAATATCAGGATGCCATTTATGCCTTTGACTGGACCTACGGCACAATCTACGCGATACACCTGACGGCCAAGGGGGGATCATACGTGGGGGAAAAGGAGGAATTTGTGACCGGCGTTCCGTTGAATGTTTCCGACGGGGTGATCGGCAAGGACGGCAACATGTATTTTGCCGTTGGCGGGAGAGGCACGCAGTCTGCGCTCTACTGTGTTAAGTATACCGGCAATGATTCAACCAAGGCCAAGAAGAGTGCTGGTGGCGATGCGGCAATAGCACGTGCCGTGAGGCGGGAAATGGAAGATCTCCATGGCCGGGAGGTTGCCGGAGCGGCAGCCAAGATCTGGCCGCACCTGGGGCATGCGGACCGTTCCATACGCTATGCATCCCGTGTTGCCCTTGAGCATCAGCCTGTTGCCCAATGGCAGGAGAAGGCCCTTGCCGAGAAGGATCCGCAGACGGCACTTTCAGCCCTCCTTGCCCTTACCCGGCAGGGGGATACCGGCTTACAGGGGCAACTTCTTGATTCCTTGTCCCGATTGAAGATCACAGAGCTCAGTGAGGAACAGAAGCTTGAGGCTCTGCGCGTGCTTGGACTGGCCTTCATTCGCATGGGCAAGCCTGAGGCGGATACCGCTGCCGAGGTGGCGGCTGGTTTGTCACCACTTTACCCGGCGGCGAGTGATGCCATGAACCGTGAACTGGTGGCGATGCTTGTTTATCTTGGTGACCCGGAAGTTGCGGCCAAGACAGTGCCGTTAATGAGTCAGGATGCTGCAGGGCTGGAGGAGGTTGAGTTTGATGATCGCTTGTTGCGCCGCTCCAAGCAATACGGCAATTCTTTCCTCAAACAGAAGTCGAACAATCCCCAGCGACAGCAGATCTGGTATGCCTATGCGCTCAAGAATGTGACAGAGGGGTGGACACCGGCCTTGCGCAAGGGCTTCTTTTCCTGGTTTGGAAAGGCGCGCAATTTCAAAGGAGGAGCAAGCTTTGGCGGATTTATTGAGAACTTTCGCAAGGAGTCGTTAACCAAGATTGCAGATGCCGGGGTTCGTGCCGAGATGGACGGGTTGAGTAAAAAAGCGGTTGCCTTGGTGCCTGCCGGCTACGAGAGCGCCCGTAAGATTAATATTGGCGTCAAGCCGGGCATGAAGTTTGATACTGATAATATTTCAGCCAAGGTTGGCGAGAAGGTTGCCATTATCCTGCTTAACAATGACCCGACTGGGCTAATGCATAATTTGGCAGTATGTGCTCCTGGAAGTCTGCAGAAAGTGATGGAGGCAACACTGGCAATTGGGGCGAAGGCCATTGAACAGAACTTTATTCCTGATATCCCCGAGGTGCTCGCATCAACGCCACAGGTTGCGCCGAATCGTAAATTCGTCCTTTACATGACCGTGCCTTCAGAGCCCGGCGATTATCCCTACATCTGCACCTATCCCGGTCACGCACAACTGATGCATGGCAACCTGAAGGTCACCAAATAATATTTCTCCCCGGCCGTGTGATGCGGATTTTTGCTCTATTGACTTTGGTCTTCTCCGCGGCGGCTGGTGGAGGGCAGAAGCATTGGTCTTATGTTGCGCCCACGAGTCCGGTTCTTCCGGTTGTCCGTGATGCTTCATGGGGCAGCAATCCCATTGACCGTTTTGTTCTGGCGGCTCTAGATGGTGCCGGCTTGTTGCCACAGGGGCGGGCAGACCCAGCACGCCTTTTAAGGAGGTTGCACCTTGACCTCGTTGGTTTGCCTCCCTCCATTGCGGAAACCGATGCTTTTTTGGCGGATCCCTCGCAAGAGCACTTCTCCCGCATCGTTGACCGTTTGCTAACCCGGCCGGGATTTGGCGAGAAATGGGCTATTGGGTGGTTGGACCTTGCCCGTTATGCCGACTCGGATGGTTATCAACGGGATGGATTTCGCAATGTATGGCCTTTCCGTGACTGGGTCATTGAGGCCTTGAATGCCGATATGCCCTTTGATCAGTTCACCATTGAGCAACTTGCCGGCGATTTGTTGCCGAGGGCAACCCCCAGCCAGATCATCGCCACCGGGTTTCATCGTGGTCCGATCCTGAACCTGGAAGCCGGAACCGATGCAGAGGAAGATCGTATCAAGCAGGTGGTTGACCGTGTGAATACCACTGGCACTGTCTGGCTTGGCACTTCCCTTACATGTGCCCAGTGTCATGACCACAAGCATGACCCCTTTTCCATTAACGAGTATTACGCGTTAGCCGCTTTCTTCAACAATACGCAACAGGAGGGGAAGCGTACCGAGGTTAACGGTGCCGGCATGAAGTATACCGGCCCTGATATTGATGTTTCGTTGACCGGGGATGAGAAGCGGCGGCGAGCTGAGTTACAGGTTCAATTGGAGTCGGCAAAGCTGCAATTCATTACAAAGATTGAGGAGTTATGTCAGGAATTGCCAGGAAAGGAACTGGTCAGGTTGAAGAAGGATGCGCCGAAGACGCTGGCTCTGATCAGTCAGGAGGAGCGTAATTTCAAGGAGGCGATGACCATCAAGACTGCCCTTTTCAAGAAAGGGGAAGAAGCGAAGGTGCTCGGTAAGCTTGAGCAGCAGGTGAATCGTCACGCGAAGGGGATCAAGAAGAGTGCCTTTCAGATAGGCTTCACCTCCCGGGTAATGAAGGAAGTGGACAAGCCGCGCCAGACCTTTGTGCTTAAGCGCGGCAATTTTCTCACGCCCGGCCAAGAGGTCAAGGCAGCAACCCCTTCCATGTTGCATCGGTTCCCGGAAGGGGCACCAAGGAACCGTCTTGGCCTGGCACAGTGGATTGTCTCAAGGGAAAATCCACTCACGGCGAGGGTCGCGGTGAACCGTATCTGGGCCGAGTTATTTGGACGGGGACTGGTGATGACAATGGATGACTTTGGCCGCAAGGGTGCGAAACCGACACACCCCGCCCTGCTTGACTGGCTGGCGGTCACGTTTCGTGACGATGATTCCTGGTCGATGAAGCGAATCATCCGGCGCATCGTGCTTTCCGCCACTTATCGCCAGAGTGCGGTCGTGGATAGTGACAGACGCGCAATGGATCCCGGCAACGCCTTCTATGCACGGGGGCCGAGGCAGCGGCTGGTTGCGGAACTGGTGCGAGATAATGCGCTCTGTATTTCCGGTCTGCTGTCAAAGAAGATGTATGGCCCGCCGGTGCGTCCCGTGCAGCCGGCAAAGGTGTGGCGCGTCATTGGTTCTGTCGATAATACCTATTACCTTTCCAAGGGTGAAGACCTCTATCGTCGCGGAGTCTATACCCTGTGGCGTCGCTCTGCCCATTATCCAAGCTTTGCCAACTTTGATGCTCCCAATCGTGGTGCCTGCACAGTGAGCCGCCAATCAAGCAATACACCATTGCAGGCACTCACCCTGATGAATGATCCGGTCTATGTAGAGATGGCGCGTGCCTTTGCCGGCAGAATCCAGCAAGAGACGGTAACTATGGATGCCACAAGGCGCTTGGCGCATGCCTTTCGCCTTGCCCTTTGCCGTAACCCGCGGGGTGATGAACTTGAGTTACTGAGGAAAATTTATTTCACTTCCCTTGATACCGAGGGATCGGAAGCCGAGGCCTGGTTTGATGTAGCCACGACCCTGCTCAACCTGCACGAGACCATTACCAAGTAAGCAATCCTGATTGGCTACATGTTATAACTCCCGCAATGGAGAGATTTACTAACCGTTTATTTTTCCTGACTGACACAGATGGATATTAAGGAAACCGCGACAAGGCTTGCCCGCAGGGCTTTCCTGCGTGGGGGAGGTGCAATGGGTGTTGGGACACTGGCTTTTAACCAGCTGCTTGCCGGAGAGTCGGCCGCGAAGAACGCCGGGCCCAACGTTTCGCTTCCCGGGCACTTTGCACCACGTGCCAAGTCGGTAATTTTCCTGCATATGGTCGGTGCACCATCCCAGTTGGATCTATTTGATCACAAGCCCAAGCTGCAGCAATTCCATGGCAAGCCGGCGCCTGATGAGTTTATTGAGGGCAAGCGTTTTGCTTTTCTGCGCGGACACCCGAAGATGATGGCCTCGCCCTTCAAGTTTGAGACTCTCAACGAGGGCCAGCAGATTTCCGAGGTGTTGCCGCACTTGAAGAGCGTGGCAGGGGAGATTGCCATCGTGCGCTCGATGACCACTGAGGATTTCAATCATGCACCTGCACAAATGTTCTTTCACTCGGGACTCAACAGGATTGGCAGGCCGAGTATCGGCTCATGGGTTACCTATGGTCTCGGCTCAGTGTGCAGTGATCTTCCTGCCTACGTCGTGATGGTCTCAGGAGGTGTGGCCGGTGCCGGTGCAAGCCTGTGGAATAACGGATTTTTGCCCAGCGTTTATCAGGGCGTGGAATTCCGCAGTGAAGGGGATCCTGTGTTGTTCCTGTCCAATCCCAAGGACGTTAATCGTGCGCGTCGCCGGCGTGTCCTTGATGGTATTGGTGGGCTCAATGCGCTGGAGCTGGAGAACACCGCGGATCCGGAAATTCGCACCCGCATGGCTCAGTATGAAATGGCCTTCAGGATGCAGATGTCTGTTCCGCAACTAACCAACATCTCGACTGAGCCTGACGAGGTAAGGGCGATGTATGGCGAGGGGACCTTTGCGAGGCATTGCCTGCAGGCACGGCGACTGGTTGAGCGCGGGGTGCGTTTTGTCGAGTTGTATAACTCATCATGGGATCATCACGGCGGGATTGAGAACAACCTGCGCAAGAAGGCGAAGGGAACCGATCAGCCGATTGCTGCGTTGATCAAGGACCTCAAGATGCGCGGCCTGCTTGATGAGACACTTATCGTGTGGGGAGCGGAGTTCGGGCGCACACCGATGTTTCAGGGGGCAAAGCTTGCCGGTGCCGGCCGTGACCACCACAAGGAGGCCTACAGTATATGGATGGCGGGTGGAGGAATCCGTGGCGGGATCAGTTACGGTGAGACTGATGACTTCGGGTATTACGTGAAAAACAACCCTGTCCTTGTCCGTGACCTGCATGCAACGATCCTGCATGCGCTGGGCATGAATCATGAGAAGGTGACCTTTCGTTTCCAGGGGCTTGACCAGCGCCTGACCGGCACAGAAGAGGTCTCAGTTCCACACGCATTGTTTGGTTAGGCGGTTAGGCGGTTAGGTTATGGCACTTGGCTGCGCACGTGATCTCACGTGTGATGCGATAGCTCCCTAGGTGAGCAATCCTCTTCTTCAGGCTCGCTGGAAGAGGTCACATTGATGGCCTGTAGATACCCGTAAATGTCCCTGAATCAGGCATTGATTAGCTCTTGAACGCTGTAATTGCCGTAACAACCCTTAAAAACAGTTGTGTTTTTGCTTTTATCCTCACCTGCAATCCTTCATTATCAGCTTAATCCCAGTTACCTATGAAAGCCAATATCCTACTATTTCTGCCCCTGATCCTTGCAGTGTTCACGACAATTTCCGCTAACAGGCTGGAGGCTCAGATTCCCCAGCCTTTGCTCTATCTGGACTTTGAGGGAGCAGACCCATTGGCTGACAAGAGCCTGAATGCAAATGTAGTCAATACCACCAACGGCACTCTCGGCACCACGGCTGGAGCATTCCCGAGCTCAACTTCCTCTACAGCAGGAAACTTTGACGGCAACGCTTACCTCAAGGTTCCCGGAATCAATACACAAACTGATCTGAACAGCTACACCTTCTCCGCGTGGATCAAGCCCAATGACCTGAGTGACAGGTATGTATTCGGGCAAGACAGCCAGGGTATCCATATTGGTATTCGCAGTGGCGGTAAACTTCACCAGGCTCACTGGGGAGCGGATAAGAATGGTGCAACTGCACTGGCTGGCTATGCAGGTTTTACGGATGATGGCTGGATACATGCCGCCTGGACCTATGACACCGGCACCAAGATTGGAAGAATTTACCTCGACGGCGTGCTCGATATGGAAAACGCCGATCACAACCCGCCGAACCTTGGCAACGGACTGATGATCGGGAGAGTAAACGGCGGCCAGGATGGCAACAAATTCCTCGGTCTGATGGATGACGTTGCAGTCTGGAACTCGGTCCTGGACAGTGATGCGATCGCCGCCCTTGCCGACGGCGCTGCCCCGGTTGATGCCTCGGACGAAGATGAGGACACGCTTCCTGACTGGTGGGAAAACAAGTATGCCGGCGACCTGACCACCCTAAACGGCCTGGCCGGAGACTTTGATGAGGATGGATTAACCGACTACGATGAATATGAGAACGGCACGGACCCGACCGAGGAGGACACTGATGCTGACGGGCTTGAGGATAACGTTGAGACCAACACCGGCACATTTGTCAGCGCCTCCGACACCGGCACCAACCCGGTAGTGGCTGACACGGACAATGACGGACTTAATGATGGCGCGGAAGTCTTTACCCACGAAACCAACCCGCACATCCGCGACACTGACGGTGACGGAGCCAGCGACGGCGCCGAGGTCAATGCGGGGACCGACCCGCTCGATGACGAGAGCGTTCCCGGCACTCAGCTTGTCCAGCCGAGCTTCCCTACCCTCCTTGATGCTCCGGTTGGAACCG
>JAAESJ010000043.1 GCA_024229495.1 Verrucomicrobiaceae bacterium
CTCACGGGTGCGTGTGACACTGTCCTCATAAAGATAATTATGCACCGGCATGCAAACCTTTCCTGCCGCCGCAGCCACGCGCTGCATATCCTTGATTTGCTCAATATTAACAGCAGCAGGCTTCTCCACCAGAACATGCTTGCCCGCCTCCAGAGCACGCACAACCCCGTCATGATGTTCCTCTAGCGGGGTAAGCACAAAAACGGCATCAACCTCCGGGTCAGCAAGCATTTCCTCATAGGAACAGAAACTCCGGCAGCCGTATTGGGTTGCCTTCCTTTCCGCCTTCTGGGCATCAATGTCAAAAATACCGGCGAGTTGCGCCTGCGGGCACGAGTTCACGCCTGCCGCATGCAGGTCGGCAATGTCCCCTGCTCCAAGAAACCCGGCCTTTATGACCTTCCTCACTCTGCTGCAGTCGGCTTAACCATTCCCGAATGAAATTCAAAATAATCCGGATTCAGCTCCGCCAGAGGCTCCTTTAGCATCTCAAGTTCATCCGGTGTCCCGTGCACCTCCAGTCGCAAAAGTTCCGACATCCCAAGCGCTTCACCAATTAATGCCTCAACATTGGCAACGTGTGCCAGTAATCCCTCAGCCCCCTCATATGCCTCACGGCAATGCACAACATCCCCGCAAATCGTAAAATCATACCAGCAACACTTCTCCTCGGTGGCTGTTGCGCCAATGAAACGAGGCAATAAATCCTTGAAATCACTCAGCTTGCCTTCGTGGACTTTAAAATAGGGATGGATGCTTACTATATTGCTCATTGCCACCGTTTTGCCCGATACATGGCCAGTGGTCAAGCCTAGGAATAATATCACAACCTTAAAGCCGCCCTGCGGGCATATTGCATTAATGGAAAATCCTTCTGCCAATTGAGCCCCTTGCCCAAGTCGGTATTCGTGGCATCCTTAGACCCAATGAAGTTAATACTAACCACTTTCTTGCTGTGCATTGCCGCCCCCGTCTGCACGGCCATTGACAAACCGAACATTATTTTCATCCTGGCTGATGACCTGGGGTATTCTGAGCTCGGATGCTACGGGCAAAAATGGATTAAGACTCCACATATAGACAAGATTGCTGCTGAGGGCATCAAGTTTACACAACACTACTCAGGCCAAGCGGTATGCGCACCATGCCGTTGCGTCCTGATGACCGGCAAACATCCCGGGCATGCCTATATCCGCAATAACGGGGATCCAAAGGACGCCACTTCCAAAATCCATCCATTCCCGGGACAAAACCCGATCCCCGAGAGTGAAATCACCATTGCCGAGCTGCTCAAGACCCGGGGGTATTCAACAGCCGCCATCGGGAAATGGGGACTCGGTCACTTCGGGACCAGTGGCGACCCCAACCGCCAGGGTTTTGACCTTTTCTTCGGATACAACTGCCAGCGTCACGCCCATAACCACTTCCCAAAATTCCTGTGGAGAAACAACAAAAAAATCCCGCAACCCGGTAATGAGCGTAAACTGGATGGCGCAATTCATTCACAGGACGCCTTCACTGCTGAGGCACTGGCATTCATCCGGGCCAACAAGGACAAACCTTTCTTTCTCTACCTGCCATTGGCCATTCCCCACCTGTCGATACAAACTACCGACAAATGGCTGAAACACTATAAGGACACAATTCCCGAGGAGGACCACGTTCACAAGGGATACCTCAAGCATCCATTGCCGCGTGCCGGCTACGCGGCAATGGTCAGCATGATGGATGACTCCGTCGGGCAGGTGAGCGCACTGGTCAAAGAACTCGGGCTTGATGACAACACCCTGGTAGTTTTCACCTCCGATAACGGGCCAACCTTTAATCGTCTCGGCGGCTCAGACTCCGACTTCTTCGAGAGTGCCGGTGTGTTCAAGGGATTGAAGGGAAGCCTTTATGAGGGGGGAATCCGTGTTCCCATGGTGGCCAGGTGGCCGGGTAAAATCAAACCCTCCACAACCAGTGACCATGTCAGTGCTTTCTGGGACTGGTTACCCACCCTGTGTGAAGTTGTAGGGGCAAAGCCGCCAGCGGATACCGATGGCATTTCCCTGCTTGCCGCGATGACCGGCAAGCCCCAGAAGTCACACGAGTGCCTTTATTGGGAATTTCCGTCCTACGGCGGTCAGCAAGCGGTGCGCATGGGTGACTGGAAAGGTGTCAGGCAATCCATCGCCAAAGCAAAGACAAGCGCTGACATGAAAACTGAACTCTATAATCTCAAGTCTGACCCGGGAGAAAAAACAGATGTTGCCGCAAGACATCCCGAGGTCATTGCCAGGATTGAGGCAATCATGGTTCGCGAACACACACCCAGCAGCCTATTCCCGCTCCTTCCCGAGGAACGACGCAGGAAACGCCCGAAGAAATAACTCACATCGTCTGCCTCAAACTGCAGGCGATGCGACAATTACAGGGGCTCTCTAGAGAAATGTCGCCACAAAACCTGGGACGCACATGGGTCGAGATCGACTCCGCGGCACTGATTGACAATGTCTCTGTTGCTCGTGATGCGGCAGCTCAAGCGGCAGTGATGGCTGTAGTTAAGGCGGATGCTTATGGACACGGCATCACTGAGGTCACAAGCCAGCTCAGCCAACACGTTGAAGCCTTCGGGGTAGCCACGCTGACCGAGGCACTGATCGTGCGCCAAGCAGTGGGCAAAAGCCACATGATCATGATCCTAGGCGCCCTGCTGGCCGAGGAGCGGGAAACTGCGCTGCTGGCCGGACTACACGTCACGGTATCCAGTATTGACGAGGCACGCCAATACAGTGAGCTCGCAACCGCCCTTGATTGTTCCTGCCCAATCCATTTGGTAGCAGATACCGGAATGGGCCGACTTGGCTTGCTTGAAGAGGGATTTCCAGCTGCCGCTACTCAAATAGCCACCATGCCAAACCTGTCCATTGCAGGCTTTGCTACACACTTCCCCTCAGCAGACGAAGACCAGGAGCTGACAAAGCATCAGATCAGTCGGTTCCACGAACTTTGCCACCGGACTGAACTCTCTCCCCCATGGATTCATCTTGCCAACAGCGCAGGCATACTCGGGTTTGGTAAGGCAGGTGGAAACATGGTCAGGCCGGGATTAATGCTCTACGGCATTCCCCCGGTTGCAGATAGCCGCCATGCCGGGAAACTCAATCCGGCACTCGAATGGAAAGCCAGAATTACCCAAGTGCGTAACCTGCCTGAAGGATCCGGAATCAGTTACGGGCAGACTTTTATTGCCTCCCGAGCAATGAGGGTCGCGACCATCGCTGCAGGATATGGGGACGGGTATCCCCGTAGCCTTTCAGGAACCGGTGCAGAGGTCATCATTGCAAACCGTCACTGCCCGCTACTTGGAAGGGTCACTATGGACATGTTAATGGCAGACGTTAGTCACCTCGATACTGCTCCTGTGCCAGGGGACACAGTCACGCTGATTGGGGGCCAAATTGCCCCGATCACCACAGCGGAGCTGGCGGGTAAATCCGGTCTCATACCATGGGAAATTTTGACCGGAATCTCACCGCGCGTATCACGCGTCATGATGAACAAGGGAAAATAAAAAGTGGCCTGACTCAAGAGCACCGTTCCCGTTAGGCCAAAATGGTTCACCGTGAGATCGCAATCCTCTTCTTCCTCGCAGTTGTGTCATGCGACCAGAGAGCAAAGGAAAAGAAGCAGGAACTCGAAAACTGTCACCGGGCTTCTCCGAGCAGCGTTGACGAAAAAGCTAAGACGCTCAGATCTGCACGCAAAATTGCCCCCGCATTTGTAGACGGCAACTGGGACGTCGTTTTCGGGAGTATGGATCGACGTTTTTACGAGCAATTAGGTGCCTCTCAGGAAACCATGAATGCAAAGCTTGCGAACAAGGACTGGATCGCCACATTCAATCTTCCCTGGCTAATGCAAGAAACGCATTAACCGCCAAGTATCCAGCGACCAACTTCCCTTAAGTCCGGAATCCCGGGTTATCTCCGTGAAAAATCGGTTCTCAGCTAGAAGCCCGCCTTACCGAGATCTTTCGCAGCCTCACAGGCCTGGCAGCTCCCGTAGAATTGCCAATCCAGGTAAAATCCGTCTTTGGCTTTCTGGTGAGCAGACAGGTATTCTTCTCCCCTCCTTGCATAATCCAAAAATATTTTCTTCATAGCCGTCTTCTCCTCGGGAGTCTTTCGCGTTTCCTTAATACGATGCATAATCCATGGGCGCACCAGACCACCCATGGCGTATATTCTGGTACGGGCATCCTTGCTCCTCAGCTTGCCAAGGATTTTTTTGTCAACCCCCTCCCCAAAAGTAGATGCTTTATTGGTTTGCATGAACAAGGGGCGATTTCGGTATGTCCGGAATGCCTCATACGTGGCATGGCACAGCTCACACCTGAATACAAAGTGCGTCTTTACCTTATCAGCTTTCCTCTCAATCTCCCCTCCGATAATGGCATCCACAATGTCATTCTGGACACCATCACGATATAAGCCTT
Organism: Verrucomicrobiaceae bacterium; assembly: GCA_024229495.1. Lineage (GTDB taxonomy): Bacteria > Verrucomicrobiota > Verrucomicrobiia > Verrucomicrobiales > DEV007 > CACIUL01. The sequence goes on from JAAESJ010000043.1 coordinate 4,481, forward strand.
CAAGAACTGCAAAGAACACAAACTGGCAGGTTTCATCTTCTTGCCAACTGACGAGGTTTTTGCCTTGCTTGATCACCTTTTCCTCCGCAGAAACGTCACCGGCGAGCAGCAAAATCGAAAACAAAGCCGTAAATAAAGATGTCTTTTTCATGAATGTATCTAACTGCATGAATTACACTGGAAGCAATGCTGCAAAAAAAAAGGAGAATCTCAAAGCTCCACTGTCAATTGCTCTTCCTTCCGGCTTGCCCTGAGGTCTTTTAGCACCTTGAGCGCCTTGCCTTCACCAACCTTAATCGTATACAATCCTTCCGTAAAAACCTTTGGCCTGAATGAAGTGCCGTTGATTCTCAGCGTATAGACGACTTCACCGCTTTCCTGATGAGTGATCTGCACGACCTGATCGGGCTTGTTGATCTGCAGGGTCGGCAAATAGGCGGTCGCCTTCCGACCGTAGTTATCCAGTTGGTTGAAGGTAAATGGCCATCCGGGGTATGGCTTGGCACCCTTAGCAGAAACATCAACATTACGGGGCCAACAAATAAAGGTCACATCACGGGTCTGCTTGTTAATGCGTGTAACTCCAAACCCTGCCGCCCGGGTAGTCAACCTGTCTCCCCCCTTTTCCGGTGAAGGGTTGGCAACAGCAATCGCGGTCACCTTGTTGTGGAATCCGTCGAGGTGATCACCGAGAATCGGATCCTGGCCGGGCTCACGATTCTTGCCCGGCTCCAAGGGTTTCCACCACCTGAGGTAAAGGTTGGCAATCGATGGCACGCAGAAGGAATAAATGGAATCGCGCCATCCATCGATTCCATGGTGGAATACAGTAGCGAGGTGCTGGTCACCGGCAAAATGAAACGCATAGGCCTTGCGAAGCGCTGATAAGGCCTTGTTTCGACCGGTTTGAGGCCAACCGTTTGAATCAAGGTCAGCATGGAGACGACCACCGACCTTTCCATGAATATGTGCCCCTCCGCAGAATATTGTCTGGGACAAGGCAACTTTCATGTCCGAACCCGTCCAATCCTGACCCCATTGGTCAAGGAACTTGAGTTGTCTTTCCCCAAGCAGGCGAGCCTGTGGGACATCGACAGATTTGGGATCGTAATCAGGATTACGGATATGATCCGGACGCGGACCCTGCTTCGGAATCATGCCGGCCGGACCAGTTTTAAATTTCCGGTCCTCAATGATAGCAAAGCTGATTCGCCCCCAGTTCAGGTGCGTATAGTAAGCGCCTATCCCCCTGTCAATAGGCGTCGGGTCATACGGATCGGGAAGGTGGCTGGTCTGAGCCCGCTCAACTTCCCTTACATATTCAACCGGCATGGTGTAACCACCGTCTGAGGCCCCAGGCAGCGTTGATTTCCTGCCATTATGTCCCCACAGGTTCGGTTGACCGACATCATGGTCATCTGGAATGGTGACTGTTGGATAGTCTTTTATGACTTCACCAAAATCACGGCCAAACTTCAACCAGGCGGCATAATGACGGCGATGGTCATAGACCTGATCTCCTGAGAAAAACAGGAGGTCAGGTTTAATGCTTTTAATGTTCTCAACCAGATCCTTCCTGGAAATATCCCCGCCATGGCCGGGATTAATGGAATTCCCGGTGAACCCGACAATGACAAATTCCTTCTCGCCTATCGGGTTTTGTTGGACAGTCCCCTCATAGGTCGCTTCTTTACCGTGCCTGACCCTGTATTGGACCCTTTGTCCATCATCCCAGTCTTCAACCCTGAAAGGCGCAGTCCAGCCAGCTTCTATAATGTTTGTCCGGGCAACAGTTTGCCAGTTTCCGTCACGCTTAACTTCAAGGTGTGCCTTACGGGGTTCACCTTCTTTAAGGGGATAAAACTGGGCGGTCAGCTTCAGCGTCCCATGATGAACAGTGTAGAGGGCAAAGCAGATAACCTTGTCGCGGGTAACCTCAGGGATAGACAGCAGGTTGACTCTTTTCTTCTTCTGCGAAAATGCATGATGGGGTGGCAAAGCCAAGAAAAGCGCGGAGACGATGAACAGGAGGGGCTTTCTCATATGTTTATTTATTCAGATGAATACTTCTATACACCACAGCGACCAGCCCCTCCTAGGCAATTCACTTCATTGCCTATCAAGCATCCGGTGCAAGCGCTCAAACTCATCTTCCAGAGGTTCCCTGTCAACTTCGGGTAGCGGTTCCTCCTTGAGCTTGGCTAATACAGCCTGCTTTGCTTCCTCACTCGGCCATTTCCAACGATGGGACGCGTGCACCATATTCGTCACCCTCAATAATTCCATCCCTGCCCGCTTGCCGAAATGCTGATCCTTATAGGTGGAATGAACCTTACCGTATGCATGGGCAATTCCGAGCAGGTGTTCCATCCCGTTGCCAACAAGTTCACCTTTCAAGACAGCCCGGTAATCACGTTGTGCCGCTACTTCCATGCTGAGTGGCGACAACTTCAACACCGCGGACAGTTCATTATCAATCCGCTTCCGCTGTTCCACCTCCAAGAGCATGTAAAATGGAGCCCTGCTCAACTTCTGCAGGAATAACCACTTATCCGCCAACGCACTGATGCCACGCGCATGAGCAATCCCCTCCTCGATCCACTGCGCCGCAGCTTCCCTTACCGGCGCAGGCTCTGGACGCCCTGCC
>JAAESJ010000044.1 GCA_024229495.1 Verrucomicrobiaceae bacterium
CGGGATCGTTACCCCGTGGGCGAGCGAGGCCGAAGCCCTTTGGCCTGAAGGTGACTGCCATTGCCCGCATTGGTTTGCCGTCATCACCGCTGATGGAGAAGAATCGTGGCTTTCCGGGTGTGAGATTCCGTGGCTTGTCCAGGTCTTGGTCTCCAAGGTTTGGGGACTTGTGAATCGTTGCGCCATCGGATTTCCATATCTGGAACTGGTAACCCCCTCCCTGGGAGAAGTTCTCCCAGCGCTCGGTTAGAACTCGTGATCGGTTTTCTGCGCGCAGTTCCCGGGGAGGAGGATCGTCGCGATCAGGGCCGGGTGGGGGTGACGTGATGTCATCGGAGAGCATGTGGCGGGGCAAAACGTTGGTAATGAAACGGATTGGGCTCTCCAGCTTGGCAAGCCTTGCGTCAAGGCGTGCAAGTTCGCCGCGGTGAACCGAGTAGTAGACGCCGGCACCTGCGGTGACCCACATGATGGAGAGGCCAAGAAGCAGCCAGATCACCAGCCGTTTTCTGATCGAGGTCATTATTTCTTCACTTCCAGGACATATCCCTGGCCGCGTCTGGTGTGGATGAGCGGAACCGAGTCCTTGGAGGCTGCTATTTTCCGGCGCAGGTTGCAGATGGCTGAATCAACGACATTACTCATCGGTGAAACCAACTCATCGTAGATATGTTCCTCGATCTCGGTGCGCGAGACCACCGCCCCCTGGCGCATCATGAGGTATTCGAGCAGCGCATATTCACGCGCGGTGAGATCAAGGCGGAAACCTTCCCGGGAGGCAGTCTTCGAGGATGTGTCAATTTCAAGGTCGGCGATTGTCACCTTCGGGGTTGGTTGGTGGTATGAGCGGCGGCAGAGGGCATCAATACGGGCAAGTAATTCCTCAAGGGCAAAGGGCTTGACCAGGTAATCGTCAGCTCCATGCTTCAGGCCTTTAACCCGGTCAGCTATTGTGTCTTTTGCTGTGAGGAAGAGCACAGGCGTTTGCTTCCCCTCCTCCCGGAGCTTGTCGAGAATACTCAGCCCGTCCATTCCCGGAAGCATGATGTCAAGAAGCAGGACGTCATAGCTGTTTTCGCGTGCCATCCAGAGGCCGTCGTCGCCGTCACCCGTGGCATCAACGGCATAGCCGGATCCGCGCAGGCCCTTTGCGACAGCTTCGCGGAGGCGGTTGGAATCTTCTACGAGGAGTATACGCATGGATTATCGGTTAAATATTGGAAGGAAACTACATTAGCAAGATGACCAAAAGATTACGGATGGGCACCATCCTTGGGAGAGGCAATCATTTGTAGGCGGTAGAATACCCGGGCTGGGTGCTCTCTGGAAGGCAGCGTCAGGGTGACCTTTTCGGAACCTTTCCCGTTAGGGATCGAAATGCTCTTTATTGGCTGCACGTTGCCCCATGAACCGGGTAATAGGTTGATAGATCTCTGAATGGTAGCCGTTATGCCGTTGTCCCCGGCTGCCAGGTTCCAGTTGAAGGACACATTAATGCTTCCGCCTTCCGAGGAAAAATAAATTTCCGGGATTTGATCGGCCTTATCAGGGGCACTACCAACGGCAAATTCCAGAAGGTTGCTTGCCGAATCGTGGTCAGGATCATCCTGACCGGACATGGCAAGGTTACCGAACTGGCGGTATTCCCACCGGTCGCCGATGCCGTCCCCATCCATGTCAAGGCCGGGGTATCCGGCGAGGAAAATGAGCCCGACGAATTCCGGGTGGTCGATGTAGGGGTTACGATTTTCCTGCCAGTGGGTGAAAATTCGATGGTTGCGATTGCGCTCCGCTTGGTCGACAGGGTCGAGGTGATGCCATTGGATGAGCGTCAGCAATTTTCCAAAGCGCGCGGAGGCGGCATCGGGAATATCTGAGATCCTGAGGTCTGAGGTGGCAGGCTCCGTTCCGTCATAACGTGTGGCCATATAGAAGCAGGCGCGTGCAATATCTCCCTTCTTCTCATCACGGGGTTCCCATGAGTTGTTATCCTTGCTACAACCCGGGGCGGAAAACTGCAGGGGGACGGATTTTTCAGGATCGGTGTCATCATAGGCCAGGCTGCCACGCTCGGAATTAACCTGAACGTCGCTGGGTCTCAGGTTGAACAGATCGGCGTTGTCGGGTCCCTCATGACCGATACCGAAGCTGCGAGGCCACAGGTGCTCACGGTTCCAGTTACCCACGGATCCACCGTTGTTGTCTTTTGGACTTGTGGTGCCCGAGTAAACCAGTTTCACGTGAGAGTTATTGCCGATTGACTCGTCCAGATCGAGGAAGGGTAACCAGGAATACTTCACTTCCTTGTGTTCATCAATGATGTCATGCAATACCGAGCGGAGGGCGTCACCGGATAAGCCGGTTGTTGTCGCATAGTATAGGGGGGGAGGGAGATTTTCCCCTTGTGCTGAGGCATTGGCGAGCACTGCAAAACCGGTGAGGATCCCCGGGATGAATTGTCTGAGGGTGAACATTTCTGTGTTCGGCGTTTAGCCGGGACGGACGTTAATACAAATAATATGGCACAGGTCGCACTGACGGAAAGTTTTTCGACTTTCATGGTAAATAAATCGGGTTCCCCCCGGAGTGACAGCCGGAAAGTTGGGAGTGGGTAAAGAATAACTGCAGTGGAAGTTTGACGGCGAGCCGGATGCCTTCAGGTTGTGGTTATTATGAACCGTATTAAGCAATTTTTCATCAGCACCATCATCGGTGGGTTGCTGGTCATTCTTCCGGTCGCCCTGTTCCTGTTCATCATGAACTGGGTCTTTGGCATTGTGCGTGCCGCGATTGCCCCGTTGACCAATGTGTTACTGGAGAGGACTGCAATGCCCGAGATCGTGGCCGACGCAATTGTCGTAGTGACCCTGATATTGCTGTGCTTCGTGGTGGGTATGGTTTTGAGGACCAGGATCGGGAAATGGATCTACTCGTTATTGGAGACAAAGCTTCTCAAAAAGGCCCCGGGTTACGGCATCATCAAGGAGACGGTGGCCCAGTTCATAGGAAATAAGAAGTCCCCCTTTTCTGCAACAGCCCTGGTGCAGATCTTCGGCAATGACACCATGGTCTCGGCCTTTATCACTGACGAGCACAGTGACGGGAGCTTCACGGTGTTTGTGCCCACCGGACCCAATCCCACTTCCGGTAATATTTATCACCTACCTGCCAGACTGGTGACAAAACTGGATGCCCCGGCTGATGAGATGATGCGTTCTATTATTAGCTGCGGGGCGGGCTCATCCGCACTGCTCAAGCGCCTGTGAAGGTCAGGACACTTTTCCTGCTGCATTAACACTCACAGGGAAACGCCGCGTTTCCATGGCAGGAAGTCATCCTGGCCGAGTTGAACCGCATTCGGGACGAAGCGCCCGCTGGCAGTTTCAATAATCAGGTCAAGGAGCCGGCTTCCCAGTTCATCAATGGATTTTTCACCACGGATAATGGCCCCGGTGTCAAAGTCGATCATGTCCGGGAGGCGTGTGGAAAGCTCAGCGTTGCTGGAAATTTTAAGCGTGGGGGCCACCGGATTTCCGGTGGGTGTGCCAAGCCCGGTGGAGAAGAGCAGGATGTTGGCCCCCGATCCTGCCATGGCGGTCGTCGACTCGACATCGCTGCCCGGGGTGCAGAGCAGGGACAGTCCCTGCCGGCTGAGTGGCTCGGGATAATCAAGCACATCGACTACCGGCGAGCCTCCGCCCTTCTTTGCGGCACCCGCTGATTTTATTGCATCCGTGACAAGCCCGTCACGAATGTTCCCCGGTGAAGGGTTTTCCCGGAACCCGGAACCATGTGCCTCAGCACGTGCGTTGTAGGATTTCATCAGGTTGGCAAACCGGGTGGCCAGCGCGTCAGTCTCGCAGCGATCGCAGAGGTCCTGTTCGACACCGCAGAGTTCCGGAAACTCGGAGAGGATCACTGAGCCGCCTATTGCCACCAGTAGATCAGCGCAGTGACCAATGACAGGATTGGCGGAAATGCCGGAAAATCCGTCTGATCCCCCGCATTCCATACCCGCGCAGAGCTTGGATAGGGGTGCTGCCACGCGCTGCATCTCGTTGGCTTTTGCCATGCCGGAAAAGGTTTCCGTGATCGCCCGGTTGAGCATATCGCGTTCGGAGGGATAGCTTTGTTGCTCAAAGATGAGCAGCGGCTTGCTGAAGTTCGGCGCGCGCTTCTGGAGTTCCTCCTCCAGCAGTTTCACTTGCGCATTCTGGCATCCCAGGCTGAGCACGGTGGCGCCGGCGACATTAGGGTGGTTGATATAACCGGCGATCAGCCCGCAGAGTGTTCTGGCATCATCGCGTGTGCCACCGCAACCAAGAGCGTGATCGAGAAACTTCAATCCGTCGACATTTGGGAAAATGCGCTCCGCTGCGGGCGTAGGGGTATCTGCGTGGAGTTGAATGAGCTCCTCGATTCCCGTTCCTTGGCGGTAGCCGTTTGCAAGCGCGTTGGCCAGGGAACTGTAGGCATCCGCCTTGGAGTATCCCAGTGCCTTGCCCAGGGATGTGCGCAACATGTCCAGGTTCCTGGACTCGCAGAATACCAGAGGCACGACAATCCAGTGGTTGGCTGTTCCCACCCGGCCGTCATCACGCTGGTAACCCTCAAAGGTGCGGCCATGCCATGGGGAGGGATCGGGTTTATCCCACGGCATGTCGGTTTTCTTTCCCGAATACTCAGAGGATTTGTGGGTGATGTTCCCGGTATGGATGAGTTCACCGGCGGCGATAGCCCGGGTGGCACTGCCGACAGTGACACCATACATCGTGATGTCATCTCCCGGCTTGAAGTCGCGCCCGGCAAGTTTTTGCTTGGCGGGTATCTCTTCCGTCGTGACGAGGGTGTCGGCGATTTCCGTGCCAGGGGCAATGTCTGTCAGCGCGACGAGTATGTCGTCCTTGGTGTCAACGCGGATGGCAAGGGGTGCGGGCATGCTTGTGCGAGCATCAGTGGAAATGTCGATGCCGTCAATCAAACCGGTCAACGATTGTCACGCCACAGGGATTATTGAATGAGCTCATTGCCGTCATTGTTGCCGGCAGATCCCCGAGGGAAATCCGGGATGTTACTATCCCGGATGGGTTGAGCTTGCCTTCAGCGATTCTGTCGAGCAATTCCCGGTATCCCTCAACGCCCATGCCATGGCTGCCGATAATTCTCAGTTCCCTGGCAATCACTTCATCCATTGGCAGGGGGGGATTGCTTTCCGTGCCGAGTAAAAGCCCGATTTGTACGTGTCTTCCCCGGGGCGCAAGGGACTTGATGGCGGCGCTGCAGGTCGTCGCACTGCCTAGGGCATCAATACTTACATCCACAGAAAGGTCCTTGATTTCATCAGGATGAAACGTTGCAGAGGCTCCGAGCCCGGCGGCATGGGCAAGGGCCTCGGGACGGATATCCACCGCAATGACCTCGGCTCCCAGGTAGTGAGCGATCATCACTGCGGAAAGGCCGACCCCGCCACAGCCGAAGATGACCACTTTTTCACCGGGCTTGAGGGCTGCCTGGTCAAGGTGGACCAGCGCCCGGTAGGCGGTGGCAAACCGGCAACCTAGGGAAGCGGCTGAGGCAAAGCTTACCGTTTCCGGGATCCCAATGAGATTGGTTGCTGCAAATGGCAGGGCAATGTATTCAGCGAATGCACCATTTGCGCTGAACCCGGGCTGGAATTGCCCGGGGCAGACCTGGGTATGGCCATCGGCGCATTGTTGGCACGTTCCGCAACCGCAGGCAAAGGGGACGGTGACCCGGTCACCAACCCGCCATTGGCTGATGGCGGGATCGATGGCCTCAATGGTCCCGGAAAACTCATGCCCGGGAACGTGTGGCAGGTACTTGATGTCGGGATCATGTCCCTGCCAGGCATGCCAGTCGCTGCGGCATATGCCCGCTGCCTTTACCTTGATGACTGCGCCGCCGGGAGGGAGTTCGGGATCGGGCAGGTCAACAATTTCAAGGGGGGCACAGAAATCACTAAACTGGGCGGCTTTCATTCCCGGTAGAATCGCATCGGGATTGAGCCATTGCCAATGCCCGGTTTGTTAAGCTGTCCTTGGGGCAGGTTGGTGTTCGGATTGTCCCTGGTCGTTTGAGTTTCGGTTCGGGGCATGGTATAGGTGATATTGATGTCGGCCGAGCCTAAAGGGCCCGATTTCAGCGAAGCCTACCAGAATACCCGCAAGAGTTTGATTGAACGATTGGGGGACTGGGAGGATAAGGGGAGTTGGGCCGAATTCTACAAAACCTATGAACGGCTCATATTCAGTGTTGCGCTCAAGTCTGGACTGCGTCATGAGGAGGCCTCAGACGTTGTTCAGGAAACGATTTTTCGGGTTGCCCAGCAGCAGAAGGAAGGGAAATATGACCCCGAGAAGGGTTCCTTCAAGGCCTGGTTGATGAATCAGGCCCGATGGCGGATTAACGACCAGTTCCGCAAGCGCAAGAAAGATACCGCGATGATGGATTTCGGGTCGCCCGACGATTCCCGGCGCACTGACGTGCTTGATCGCTGTGAGGATCCCGATGGTCCGGATATCGAGAAAGTGTGGAACAAGGAGTGGCATCAAAGCCTGACAGACCGCGCGCTGGCAGCCACCAAGCAACTCGTTGCGCCGAAACAATTCCAGATATACGACTGTTATGTGATCAAGGAATGGTCTGCCTTCAAGGTGAAGGAGGAACTTGGCATCAGTATTGCCCAGGTCTATCTCGCGAAGAACCGCGTGGGTGGAATACTGAAAAAAGAGCTCGAGAAACTGGAGCACAAACCTTTCTGATTTGACTGACGAGGCACCAGGTATCCCGAATTATGAGCTCATTCGAAGGATTGGCAAGGGATCCTACGGTGAGGTCTGGCTGGGACGCAGTGTTACCGGCGCCCTGAAGGCGGTAAAGGTGGTCAGTCGCCCGAACTTTGACCTTGATCGAACCTTTGAACGTGAGTTCGAGGGCATTAAAAACTTTGAGAAGGTATCAGGGAAACATCCCGGCCTCGTGAACATCCAGGGCGTTGGCCGCAATGATGAGGAAGGCTTCTATTATTACGTGATGGAACTGGCGGATGATCGCGACCGCGGGCGTGATATTGATCCTGCTACTTACGTCCCGCGCACCCTTTCATCGGATATTGCGCAACAGGGAAGGTTATCCATGGATTATTGCTCTGCTTGGGGGGCAGCGATGGCAGATGCCCTGCATCACATGCATAAGTCAGATCTCATTCACCGTGACATCAAGCCTTCCAATGTTGTGTTCGTTGATGGTTTCCCCAAGCTTGCAGATATTGGCCATGTGGCTGCCAGTGGTCAGCGGACTTTTGTCGGCACCGAGGGATTCACGCCACCGGAGGGACCGGGTGAACCGGCAGGCGATATTTTCAGTCTGGGCAGGGTTCTCTATGAGATGAGCAGTGGCAATAAATGCGGGGATTTCCCTGAATTTAATGAGCTTTTGAAGGGAGATTCCACTGAGCGCCGGAAGCATCGCGCTTTGAATGCTATTGCATTGAAGGCCTGCGAGCATAAAGCAAGGAAACGTTACGGTGATGCTTTTGAAATGCACCGGGCGTTACATACCGTTCGCACCGGGTTGGTTACTCCATTGTCATTTAAGGTCAGATTTTTCCGTGTTGCCGTGTTTAGTGGAATTTTAGCACTCCTGCTTGTGGCAGGTCGCAATTATGACCTGGTAAGGGCCTATTATGCGGCGGAGGCGGTTGTCCGACAGGCAAAATCCGTTCAAGCAGATCCGATTGAGGAACCGGCAGTGGTGGAGGTTGAAATTCCAGAAGAGGTAATGCCCCCGCTCACGGATAAGTTTGGTAGCGTCAAGATCAAGTCATCTCCCACTGGCGCCAAGGTATACCAGGTCATTGACGGCGGAGGACGTGCCTTCCGGGGCTACACATCCCCGGATTATGTCGAGGCTGAAGTGCTGCCCGGGGAAGTGGCGTTTATCATTGAGCTTGCCGGCCACCGTCACAGCGAGGTCAGTGGTTTTGTCGTGGCCGGCGAGAGCCTCAACCTGGATGCCGGGAAATTGGAGTTTTACCGGCCCCCGGTTCCCGGTGAGCCATGGCGGAACTCAAAAGGCATGCTCTTCAGGCCGGTTGACCGGCGACATGTGGCTGAACGTCCTTTTTCTCCTCAGGAATTTGGCGGGTTTCTCAAGGTTCGGGGAGGAATTGCTGATTATGATGCAGTGTCCGTGATGGCGGAGGGTAAGAATGAGGCTGACCAGACCGTCATGGTCAGCCGCAAGGTGGCCCGTGAGTTTTTTGACGGGTTAACCACACAGGAGAAGCTCAGTGGTCACCTTGCCGAGGACCAGTATTACGCCCTTGATACCGGCGTTGCTTACAAGATACAGGAAGTGGTTGCCGGCCAGGATGCCGGCGAAGAGCGTTTTGCCCTGTTTTCAAAAGTGCAGAAGGTTGAGTTCTCCAAGCTGCTTGTCACCTCGGAGCCTTCGGGTGCTGGTGTCTACATCAATGGGGAATACCTGGGAAACACGGAGATTGAAATTCCCGACAGGTATCCCGGTATTCTGGAGGTGGATATCCGGCTTGCCGGGTTCAGGCATGAGTTGCGAGAGATTGAATTACAGCCCGGGGAGACATATCAACTGGCGGTGCCGCTGCGTGAGGACAACAGCGTTGTATTCAACACGGAGTGGATCAACGGCATGGGGATGAAGCTTCTTCCGCTGGGAGAGGGAGTGATGATGGCCGAACATGAGACACGTGTTCAGGATTACCATTCTTACTGTGAGGCCAATTCCATCAAGCCATTGCCAAAGCCTGATTTTCCACAGCAACCGGGTCATCCGGTGGTTAAAGTCAGCCGTAAGGATGGCGTGGCATTCTGCAACTGGCTAAGTGCAAAGGAGAGGAAAGAGGAATTGATTGAGGCCAATCATGAATATCGCCTGCCCACGGACCGTGAGTGGAGTATTGCCGCCGGCTTGGAACGGGAGCAGGGGGCGGAACCATGGCAGCGCGACCTCTCGATCAAGGGGGTATTTCCATGGGGGGAGCAATGGCCCCCGCCGGCAGGTAGTGCCAACATTGCGGATCGCTCTGCCCGTCAATGGCTAAAGGAGGAGGGGCGGGTGCTCCCCGGGTTTGACGACAAGTTTGCCTCCACCGCCCCCGTCGGCAGTTTCAAGCCAAGTGCCAAGGGGTATTTTGACCTGGCGGGCAATGTCTGGGAATGGGTTATTGACCCGTATGGCGGTCGGGAGGGTGACAATTACAAGGATTGGTGGGTCGCGCGCGGAGGGGGGTATGATGCCGCGGGCAAAAATTTATTTTTATCCTCTTACCGCAACCTGCAACCAAAGGATACGCGAGCAACGACCATCGGCTTCAGGATTGTGCTTGCCGTTAAAGGGGTAACCTTGGAAGAATAAGCATTATGGTTGAGTTCGATATTTCCTATGAGGGTGGACTGCATTGCACCGCAAAGCACGGTCCATCAGGCGCTGTCATTGAGACTGACGCACCGGTTGATAACCATGGTCGCGGGGAGGCTTTTTCCCCAACAGACCTGTGTGCAGCCTCCCTCGGTCTTTGCATGCTGACGATTCTTGGTATTGCCGCTGAGAAATGCGGGGTTGATATCAGTGGGGCCAAAGGTCGCGTAGGCAAGGAGGTGAGCAGTGAATTGCCCCGCCGCATTGGAAAAATCTCCGTGGATCTGGATATTCCCCTATCGCCTGACCATCCGTCACGAGACGAGCTGGAAAAGGCGGCAATGTCATGCCCGGTGCATTATTCCCTGCATCCGGACATCGAGAAGGTAATTACCTGGAACTGGAACGGTTAGACGGTAACCCTTTGGGGGCATCTCCGGACTAGTAGTCGAAAATCTCGGTGTCTCCGAAGAAGCGTTTAAGCTCCGTGGCGGCATTTTCCGGGGAATCCGAGGCATGGCAGATGTTGGTCATCATGTCGACCCCGAAGTCACCGCGAATGGTTCCCTGTTCGGCTTTGGTAGAGTCGGTGGGACCCAGGAGGTCTCGCACACGGGCAATAGCGTTTTCTCCTGAGAGTGCCATTGCGATTACCGGGCTGGCCTGCATGAAATTCGCGATGTCCGGGAAAAAAGGCTTGTCGGCGATGTGCGAGTAATGTTCCTGGAGCACTTCAGTGCTCAGCTGCATCATTTTGATGCCGCGGATTTTAAATCCTTCCGCTTCGTATCGCCTGAGTACTTCGCCGACTAGGTTTTTCTGTACACAATCCGTCTTGAAGAGGATTAAAGTTGTTTCGGTTGCCATGATTTTTTTGGGATTGAGCCATTAATGCCCCACGTAGGGGTAACTGTCAAAGAATGGTATTGGCTCAATTCTGCGTAACTGCCAGAGAGGGCCTGCTGATGATGAGGAAGTTTACCGCCTTGGATGAATGCAGTAATCAAGGCCGGTAGGTTTGCAGCCGGTTGCGCCAACCGCGCAACCACCGACTCTCATCCGATGGCGCGTTTTTGACGCGGCGGGTGAGGACGCGGTCTGCTGCTGCTGCAAACTCTCCGGATGCCGTGTTGTTTACCGGCGGCATTTGCATCTCCTGCAAGACCTGGAGCATTCCCCAGCCTTGCCCCCTGTAGCGTTCGCTTTTTTTGGTACCTTCCCCCTTGAAGTTCACGTAATCCATCAGTGCGTATTTTCCATTGGCACTCCCTGCCACGGCATAGAAGCGTTGCCGGACAGTTTTCCGGTTGGCGAGGTCAAGGCCTGCCAGCATCTTCGGGAGGGAGTGCTCCAGTCGCAGGAAGATGAATTCGGCCTGCAGGGGAATTGTCGTGTGCAGAAACTTCCGCAATTCCAACATGGCAGGTGAGTTCAGCGCCTTTTGGAATTCGTCCCGTGAAGTCCAAGGGCAGGCAGGTTGCCTTGCGATTTGCGGTAATGGAATACCTTTGGATTGGATGAACGTTACAAGGCGGGGGAAACTTTCCTCAAATGGTCCCCGTTTATCGCGATGATACCAGATAAAGTGTCCGATTCCAAGGGAGGCGAAATATTCCCCTTTGTTCCAGCTGGTAAGCCCTGAAATTGTCCCGGCGCATTCATTCTTCCAGATTTGGTTGCCGATACGCCGGGCTTCAGTCCCCGAAATCCGTATTTGCGCCTTGCCGGTATTTTTCCCCGTGAGCGTAGCTGGTTCCGGTGGTTCCGGCATGCAGGCGCTCATCAGGATCATGACGGCAAGGGTCACGGAAATGTTCAGGGCAGCAATTCGGTTCTGCATTCTCAATGCTAACAAAGCCTATATGCCCGGTGCCGGCGACCGCTTTTCCAGATATTGCATTGTCGCTGGACAAATCAGGTTGGTTCATTAGCCTAAGTTCCCAAGATGATTGTTTTTGCTCCTCGAGAAAATGCCCCTGGGGAATCCCGTGCTCCACTTACGCCAACAACCGTGCAACGGCTGGTGGGAATGGGGCTTGAAGTTCAGGTGGAGACCGGCCTTGGTGAGAGTTGTGACCATCCGGATTCAGAATATGAATCTGCCGGTGGCAAGGTGATTTCTGATCGGGATGCAGCCCTTGCAGAGGCTGATTTTGTTTTCCGGGTGGCTAAACCCGATATCGCGGAAATTACCAAGCTCAAGAGTGGTTCCCTGCATGCCAGCTTTCTTGATCCCTTTAATGATCCGGATATTCTCCAGGCGATGGCCGGTGCCGGGGTTACCGCTGTGAGCCTTGAGATGATTCCGCGTTCCACCCTCGCCCAGAAGATGGATGCATTGAGTTCCCAGGCCAATATTGCCGGCTATACATCAGTCATTTATGCTGCGGAGCGCTTGAACAAGATCCTGCCGATGATGATGACGCCTGCAGGTACTGTGTCTCCGGCAAAGTTTTTCATCATAGGAATTGGTGTGGCAGGCCTGCAGGCTATTGCAACAGCAAAGCGCCTTGGTGCTCGCGTGACAGCATTTGACGTGCGCCCCGAGGCTCTGGAGCAGGCAGAGTCGCTGGGGGCAAAGGCCCTGCGAATTGACTTGGGTGGCGATACCGGCGGTACTGACCAGGGCTATGCCAGGGAACTGACTCCCGAGCAACTCGAGAAACAGCGTCAGGCCCAGGGCAAGGTGTGCATTGATTCTGATGTCGTGATTACAACGGCAAAGGTATTTGGGCGTAAATCACCAGTCCTGGTCAAGCAGGATGTCGTGGATCAGATGAAGCCTGGAAGCCTGATTATTGACCTTGCTGCGGAATCAGGGGGGAATGTTGAGGGCACTGTGCTTGACGAGGAGGTTGTTGCCCGGGGTGGTGCGCGCATCGTGGGACTGGGTAATTTTGAAGGACGTGCCTCCACCCACGCAAGTCAGGTATTCTCCGCCAATCTCGGCAACTTCCTTGAACATTTCTGGGACAAGGAAGAAGGGGTGTTCAGGCTGGATCTTGAGGATGAAATTCTCAAGGGCTGTGTATTGAGCCACGGGGGAGAAATTGTCCATGAGCGTTTCAAGGATGCCTGAACCTTACCTTAGATATTTTTTAACCTGACTCTTTAGACCAATGGAACTGATCCTGCTACTTTTCACCTTCATCCTTGCAGCCTTTCTGGGCTTTGAGCTGGTTTCCAAGGTTCCTTCGCAATTGCATACCCCGCTGATGTCGGGATCAAATGCCATTTCTGGAATCACCATTGTCGGCGCGCTGATAGCTGCCGGACAGGTAGACGGAAACCTCTCAAAATGGCTTGGTTTTGCGGCACTGGTTCTGGCCTCCATCAACGTGGTTGGTGGTTACATGGTAACCGATCGCATGCTTTCAATGTTTAAGGCCAGGAAAGGCGACTGATTCAAGACATCCGGATTTTTCGCGTCGACTCTCAATAAGCCATGCAGTTTGCCATTAATATTTCCTACATTATTGCCGCTATCCTCTTTGTTTTCGGGATCAAGATGCTTGGCTCTGCTGCGACTGCGGTAAAGGGCAATCGTATCTCCTCGTTGGGCATGCTGCTTGCGGTGCTGGCCACCCTTGCGCGCAGTAATCTTGGTTATGAATGGATTGCAGCAGGAATCTTTTCGGGAGCAGTGATTGGTTTTATTACCGCAAAGCGCGTCCAGATGACGGGGATGCCCGAGCTTGTCGCGCTTTTTAACGGCTTTGGTGGGCTTGCCAGCCTGCTTGTTGGCTGGGCGGAATACGAAAAGGCCAGGCCGGATTGGGCAGAATACTTGGCGTTGCCAGAAAACAGTGCAGTTCCCGGTGCATGGTTCTCCGCGCTTGTTATTGTCCTGGCAATCCTGATCGGGGGGATCACTTTTACCGGTTCCATAATAGCCTACCTGAAACTTTCCGGAAAAATTGGCGGCACGGCAACCGTGTTTCCGGGGCAGAAAGGGATTAATGTGCTGGTCATGCTTGGACTGGTTGCGGTGGGTGTCCTGTTCTCCATTGATGCTGAGGGTGTGAATGCCCCTACACTGTTTCTTGTGGCCGTTGGCCTCTCACTCCTGATTGGTGTCCTGGGCGTCATTCCGATCGGTGGCGGGGACATGCCCGTGGTGATTGCCCTCTTAAACTCATTTTCCGGGCTTGCCGCTGCGGCGGCAGGATTTGTTATCAGCAATACGGTGCTGGTGGTGGCGGGGTGCCTGGTGGGTGCGAGTGGTCTGATCCTCACCGTGATCATGTGCAAGGCAATGAATCGCAGCCTTGGCAATGTTCTCTTTGGTGGCTTTGGCGCCGCATCAAGCGCCGGCGGAAAGCAGGTGGAGGGAGAGATGAAGGGGATTAGTGTTGAAGATGCCTATTATGTCCTTGAGGCGGCCCAGAGCGTTGTGTTTGTCCCCGGTTACGGAATGGCGGTTGCCCAGGCACAGCATGCTGTCAAGGAGCTTGCCGAGATCCTTGAGCGTAATGGGGCAGAGGTGCGCCATGCCGTTCACCCGGTCGCCGGGCGTATGCCCGGGCACATGAATGTGTTGCTTGCAGAAGCCGATGTCCCTTACGAGCAGTTGTGTGAGATGGATGACGTCAATGCCATCATATCGACGGTTGATGTGGCCATTGTCATTGGAGCCAACGACGTTGTTAATCCATCCGCAGTTGATGACGAGTCCAGCCCAATTTACGGCATGCCGATCATTAATGTGCACCAGGCCAAGACTGTCTTTGCCCTTAAGCGTGGTCAGGGAGCCGGATTTTCCGGCTTGGTAAACACCCTGTTTTTCCTTGATAATTGCCGCATGATTTACGGTGATGCCAAGGCGACAGTCAGTGGGCTTGTCTCACAGTTTGACGATTGATGAGGCCGTTGCGCTGATGTTTATCAGCGCAGGCAGCGGTGCAATGTCATTAACGCAAAGGCGGTGCCGTAGGGGCGGTGGTAGGAGTATAGCGGGTAGTCCCACCAGCTTCCGTCTTTTTCCTGCAGGGGAAGAATGACCGCCGCTAGCTGTCCACCGTGGTGAGCGGCATTCTCCTTGTCCTCTAAATCCTCGAGGCAAAGAGCCGCGTAATAGTGACCGTAGTAGAAGAAATACCCCGCGACGGCGAACCAGCTCTCGTGAGGCACCGGGCGTTTGCGGCCGATTGACAGCCAGCCGTTGCGTGCCCAAAGGCGGTCAAGCCAGGTATCAATGACCTTATCGGTGACCTTGTCGTCACCCCAGTAGCGCATGGCGATGTTGCATGCCTGTGAGCGACCGAGGCTGCCACCGGGGCGATTGATACCTGCCATGGGGCGCATCTTGAGATATTCGCCGTAGGCGTAGGAGAAATCCGGCTTACGCTGGCGTTGAATAGAGGCAAAGGCACGTTTGACCAGGCGATCGGGTACCTTGATCCCGATTTTTTCCGCATCCTTCAGGGCTACCAGCCCGGTTGCGCTGGTAAAACTGATTGATGATGATGATGGTTGCTTGGCCTGGTAGCGGAAATCATAGTAGCCCCAGCCACCGTCGACGCTCTCGTATTTCTCGAGCATCCTGATCTGGTGATCGATCGTTTCCTTGATTTTCACTTTGCGTTTAGCCTCACTGGTTCTCTGATGCATCAGGACTAGGGCAGAGATGCCGTATGAATGCCCCCAGACGTTGTAGATGGCATCACCGGTAGCCCGGCGAACGGAACCAAGATTGGCGAGTATCCATGCCTCCGCCCGATCAATGGCAGCCTTGGCAGCCGGGTTGTTTTTCTCTGCCTTGATCTCGATCAGCGAGCTAAGGCAAAGGGAGGTGACTGCGGCGCGAAACGCATGGTGTGCACCTGGTACCGGCGCGAAGATATTCAAGCCCTTGGTGTTGCGGGCTGATCCCCAGGATCCATCCTTGTTTTGGTTGGTTACCAGGAAATCCACTCCACGCTTCATAGCGGATTCGATTTTTCCGGCCGCTGGTGGCTTACGATGGGCTACCTGCTTCTCTTCGGCAGGACACTCCATTGCGCAGGAGGCGATAAGGATTCCCATAACCGCAATGATGCCCCTGCAGGGATTGCATTTAAGGGGTGTGCCTTGGCTGAACATGCGTTATGCCGATTGAGAGGTTAAGGAAAAACGAGCTATTTCGTTGTCACCTTGTCACCTTCATTCAATCCCTTCAGGATGACAGTGACTTTGCCGTCGGTTGCCCCCTTCTTGACGGCTCTCCTCTGTTTTTTACCATCCACTAGGATCCACACGCTGTTGCCATGGATCAGGTTGTTGGGAACGGTGATCACGTTTTCATGTTTAGCGGCAGTCACTTTCACCTTGGCTTTCATTCCAGGGAAGAGCCGGCGATTGGTGGGGGTTTTCTCGTTGCCGGCGGAGAACCTTGCCGAGAAATTTCCCGGGATGTAGTTCACATTGGTAATTTCAGCGTTAATCTTCATGCCGGGGTTTGAAATCGGAACTGCCGTTGCCGGAAGTCCGGGCTTGAGATATCCCAGTTTCTCCTCGGGGACGGCGGCTGTCAGGCTGAGGAAACCGGTTTCTGCCACCGTGATAAAGACCTCGCGAGGAGCCAGTTTTCCCCCGGGGATGAGCTTTTTGCTGATGGCTGGAGCAGTGATCCAGGAACCGCGTCTGCTGAGACCGTAGTATAGGATACCGTCGACCGGTGAGCGCACATCAAAGGAGGCCAGGTCGGCTTTAAGATTCTTGAGGGTTCTTAATGCCTTGGTCCGGTCACGCTTTGCTTTCTCTAGGGCATACCGCTTTTGTTCAAGAACCCGGGGTAGGCTTTGTATGGTATAGGCGAAGTTGAGGTCAGCCGCTTCGGCTCCCGACCTGTTGGAATCCTTTTGCCTGGGAAGATTGATCTTGATATCACGATCAATGCGCATCTTTGCCAATCTGAGATTCTCGGTAGCACGCTCAAAGCTGTTTTTGGCCCGCCTGAGGACGATTTCCTCGGTTTCCTCGGTCAGATCGTCAGCTTCATACATTTTCTTTAACTGTTCATATTCCTCCTTGGAGTATTCATAACCCTGCTGCGCGAATTGGATGCTTTTCTTCGCGGCACGTAATGCCTCGGGGTGCCCGGTGCTTTCGTAATATTTCCAGTTTTCCTCTGAAATGCTTTTGCTGCGACGTGCGGCGGCCAGTTGTTTTGGAGTGGTTTGCTCAAGGGCAGCAACTTCTGCTTCAGCTATTCGAAGCGCTAGTTTCGCAGCCGGTTCGGCGAGCTCCACCTCTTGGATAGCCCTTTCCAGTTTCTCTGTGTCAATGGTGATCAGTTTGTCCCCTTTCTTGACGCGTGCCCCGTGTGGCAAAGCGGACAGCACGGTCATGTCGCCCCAGGCCTTCGGTGTAAGGCTGATCTTGTGCTGCTTGTCAGCGGGAGAGGAGAACAGGGCATCAAGTTCCACCTCGATCTTAAATGGTCCCGGTTTGGCAGTATGTTCCCTGGGAGCCGGTTTCTTTTTTTCTTCCTGCGCCTTGGGGTCCGGCTTGGGCTGCTGTGCGTGGATGAGGGGTGTAGACAGCGCGAATAGCGCCGTCACGAACAATGCGTGTCGGTGTTTCATGTTTTGTCTCGGGTCAAGAAATAGCCGCAACGCTGTGTTAAGACGTCGCGGGGTGAACCGTTAACCTACCACTGTTCTCAACAGGATGCTATAAATATAAAGAATAGACCTGCTCTCATCCGTGAGAATGTCCCGGGATTACGGGAGTTGCCTATCGAAATAGATCTTCAGGTAGTTCATTTCCTTGTCCTGGTCATAACCGCGCTCAAGAAGGGTTTCTGCCTGGTCGATGAATGCTGAGGAAAGGCGCAATTCTGCACCGGTATCCAGCTTGAGTCTTCCCTTGAGTTGCCGTTTTGCTTTTTTGGCCTCAGGTGCTGAGACACTGAACTGGTCCTCCAGGACGGTTCCCGTTTCTTCCCCGTAGTTTTTCCGGAAGTGGGTGAACTGGTCAATGAGTTCGGGTTCCTCCAGGCTTTGCTCGAAGTCACTCAGTTCAAAGTTCTTGTTGTCGCTGAGATAATCAAGTGCCTTTCCTGCAACCGCCATCCGACGTTCCTCGTTGGCGCCTTCAGGCAATCCCTTCTGTGCAAAATCGACACATAATTGCCCGAAGCGCTTGGTGAGGTAATCATCATCGCGCACCGGTACGGCACCGGCAAAGTCACGGTTCCAGAAATGGGTGCTTCCGGATTTATCGAACAGGTATACAACATAACCGTCGTTTGCCCCGTGGTTTACGACCAGGCACCCCTTGTCAATCTTGTCAGGATAAATCCCGTGTTGGGTGGTTAACACGAGATCGCCGTCATGTTCAGCAACCTGCAGGAAGGGCACTTTGTTCTCGCTCTTGATGATGCATAAGCCCTGTGTGGCCTGTCCTTGCACGATAATACCCTCAATAAGTGATATACAGAGATCTCCACTCTTGATGTTTGGATGATGGGATTTGGCATACAGGTGCTTGGCTATTTCAGCAGATGCAGTCAGCAGTTCTCCGGGGGTCTTGAAGACGGCACTGGCATATTCAAAAAGGGGATTACTCTCCGGTCCCCGGGTTCCCTTGAGTTGGTGCAGTTCAAGGGACTTGAAGGATTTCAGAAAGCAGGCTGTCAACAGGTCTGCTTCGTCATCATCAAACCGGCAGAGGGCTTTTGATGTCAGCAGTGGCTCATTGCGTAGCGGATTTCCCACCTTTGCAAGAGCGAGAGTTGTCAGCCTGGATTCATTGAAATTTGCAGAGATGGACATGCGCGTATTAGCGATTGGTTAAACCCGTAGGTGATCAGAAAAGGGGTGTCCAGCCTGAAGCAGGCTGCCACTTTATAATGAAAAACGCCTAACCTTCCTGACTTATTCCTCAACGGTAATGTTGATAGCCTTGGAGATCACGGGTGGATCATGGGGGCGATGGAGGTGGTCACCGAGGACGAGTTGCAGCGTGTGTTTTCCGGGTGTCAGTTCAATGGTGGCTTCAGTTTGTCCGCCGCCAAAGTGCTTGATCTGCTCAGATGCCTGCAGGGGGAGATTCATATCAAACTTTGCCCCGTCAATGATAAGGTGATGGTGACCGGTGTTGGGAAACTTGATGCCTGCCGGGGCGATGCCCATTCCCTTGAGACCAAATTTGATAGTGAACTTCTTCTTCACTTTTTTCCCGTCTTTGGGGAAGATGATGTAGGCCTTGGCGCCTTTCGGTGAGGTTGCCTTGGGTTCCGCGCTGGCTTCAGGCTTGTGTTTCTTATCGGCAGTGAAGGCGGACCCTGTAAGCAGGGCGATTGAGCTAATGAGGGCTAAAGTATGTTTCATGATGATTTATGGTTACAGGGGCGGTGAACTTGCCGCCACATTACCGTCGGTTATCGTTTTTTTTGGGTCTAATGTCGAGCATATTGCTAAGCCAAAACAAAAAAACCCGTCCCGGAAAACGGGACGGGTTTTTAGAGTTCCACGACAAGTGGAACGGGATTAAGCTTAACGGCCGGCGATGTTTTCGGGATCAGGAAGGATATCGCGGAGAGCGACCTTTTTAGGTACGTCATCGGCTTTCAGGTCACCGAGGGCATACTGGATGCCTGCGAGGTAGTGCTTAAGAATAACAGGGTTCCAATAGATCTCGTCACGATGCCCAAGGGAGCAATAGAAGATTCTTCCCTTGCCGTAATTGTCGACCCAGGCAATTGGGTATAGGCCATCCTTGCCGGAGTTACCTCTTCCCTTGTCGACAATTTCCCCTGAGAGGCTAAGCAGCATGCGTCGTTCTTCAGGCAGTGCGGTGTCTTTGCGGAACTGGTAGATTTCATCGGCAATCTCGAAGTCCTTGCCCCCGAAGGCGGCAGTAAGAGGATGACTTGGATCGAGATTCTTGACCTTGATCTTGGTATGCCAGGGATGTCCTGCAAAGGCTCCGCCCATCATGTCATTGTAATCTTTCCAGTTTTTGTAGGTGTCGGTGGCGGAATGGGTGCCGATGAGGCCTTTCCCTGACTTAACAAAATCAACAAGGCTTTTCTTCAGGCGATCTTCACGACCGGCTTCCTTTGACTTAAACACTTCGCCGGTAGTATTCAGGAAAATGACAGCATCAAATGCCTTGAGTTTTTCCGGCTCGAAGAAAGAGTCGTCCTCGGTTGCGGTAACCTCAAATGCGCCCGTGGCTTTTCCGAGTTGCTTCATGGCTTCGACTCCCGTCGGGATAGAGCCATGCCGGAAGCCGGCGGTCTTCGAGAAGACAAGGACTTTTCTGGTAGCTTTTGGCTTGGCGGGAGCCTTGTCTGGAAGGGAAGCAGTAATCTTATCTGCGTGCTTGGGTTTTGCCTTGTTGCCTTTCTGGGCATTGGATGCCGTCAAGGCTGCCGCGAGCAGGCCCGCAGGAAGCAGAATGGTGAATAGTTTTATTTTCATGTTTTAGCGGTGATTATATTTTGTGAATGTTCTCAAGTTTTGTCGCCTTTTGTCTAGGAATAATGGACTGATGGTACCAATTCTCAACATCGGTAATACCTTATCGCTGGTTTTAATGCACGTTTTCTTCAGGAATCCCGGTTATGGGGCATCCCGGCAGCTTTTATTATTTAGATGTTTTCTGTAGGTTGGCAACTACCTGGAAATCCTCAAGTGTGGTGGTGTCGCCGCTGATTTTTCCGCCGGCACAGATTTCCTTGAGTAAGCGTCGCATGATTTTTCCGCTGCGTGTTTTTGGCAGTGCGGCGGTAAAGCGGATATCATCGGGCTTGGCAATAGGTCCAATTTCCTTGCCGACATGCGCTCGGAGGGTTTTGGCAAGTTGGTCACTTTGCTTGATCCCCTCCCTGAGGGTCACGAAGGCGACGACGCCCTGTCCCTTGATTTCATGAGGTTTTCCAACCACTGCGGCTTCTGCCACAGAGGGGTGCGATACGAGAGCGCTTTCAACCTCCGCGGTTCCAAGCCGGTGTCCGGAAACGTTAAGTACATCATCAAGGCGCCCGACAATCCAAAAGTATCCGTCCTTGTCCCGGCGAGCTCCGTCTCCTGCGGTATATATGCCATCGTAGTCATTCCAATAGGTTTTACGGTAGCGTCTCCTGTCACCGTAGATCGTGCGAAGCATTGAGGGCCACGGTTTTCGGATGACCAGTTTTCCGCCTTCATCGGCTTTGCATTCACGCCCGGTTTCATCAAGGATTGCCGCGTCAACGCCAAAGAAGGGCAGCGTGGCAGTGCCGGGTTTGGTTGGTGTCGCACCCGGCAGCGGACTGATCATGATGGCTCCGGTTTCTGTTTGCCACCAAGTATCGACGATAGGGCAGCGTTTGGCTCCGATCTTCTCGTGATACCACATCCAGGCTTCCGGGTT
This sequence comes from Verrucomicrobiaceae bacterium, assembly GCA_024229495.1. Taxonomy (GTDB): domain Bacteria; phylum Verrucomicrobiota; class Verrucomicrobiia; order Verrucomicrobiales; family DEV007; genus CACIUL01. The sequence goes on from JAAESJ010000044.1 coordinate 20,761, forward strand.
GATTGGCTCACCGACGGTGCCGAGCAGGCGAAGAGAGCTCAAGTCATGGGATTCAGGAAACTTGTCTCCGGCCTTGATGAATGCGCGGATGGCCGTTGGTGCGGTGTAGAAAATGGTCACGCCATGACGTTCGATGATATCCCAGAACCTGCCAAAGTCGGGTTGATTGGGAGCGCCTTCATACATCAGTACCGTGGCGCCGTTAAGCAGTGGTCCGTAGACGATATAGCTGTGGCCGGTGATCCAACCGACGTCTGCCGTGCACCAATAGATATCCTCGTCACGGATATCGAATACATATTTAGTGGTGCAATAGCTGCCCGTGAGATAACCGCCGGTGGTATGCAGGATCCCCTTCGGTTTTCCGGTAGAGCCACTGGTGTAGAGGATAAAGAGCGGATGTTCGCTATCGAGTGGCTCGGCAGGACAATCTGCAGAGGCTTTTTCCATTTCCCTGTGCCACCACACATCCCTGCCACGCTTCATTTTCACGTCATTCTTGCAACGCTCAAGGACGATAACGCTCTTCACGGATTTCACTTTCCTCAGAGCCTCATCGACATTGTCCTTGAGAGGAATGATTTTTCCACGTCGCCAGCCACCGTCTGATGTGATCACGGCGCAGGCCCCTGAGTCCTGAACGCGGTCGAGGATGCTAGCCGCGGAGAATCCTCCAAATATCACGGAGTGGACTGCTCCGATGCGGGCGCATGCAAGCATGGCAATGGCGGCTTCGGGAACCATTGGCATATAGATTATCACCCGGTCACGCTTCTTGATACCCTGCGCCTTCAGGACATTGGCAAATTTGCACACCTCAGTGTGCAGTTGGGCATAGGTAATCGTACGAACCTCACCGGGCTCACCTTCCCAGATGATGGCTGCCTTGTTTTTCCGTGGCCCTGCAAGATGCCGGTCAACGCAGTTTTCAGCGGCGTTGATTTTTCCTCCCGTGAACCATTTCGCAAATGGAGCTTTCCATTCCAGAACCTTGCTCCATTTTTTCTTCCAGGTCAGTTCCCCGGCTTCACGTCCCCAGAACTTTGAGGGTGATTTGATCGATTCCTTGTGAAGCCGCTTGTATTCAGCAAGACTGCCGATTCGTGCGGAACGGGAGAATTTCTGTGAGGGCTTTATTACCCGGGTTTCATTGAGGTGTGATTCGATGTTTTTACTCATTAGTGCCTGCGGGGAGAGATGTTTTGATTTGTTTTTCAGGATAGCGAATCAAGTGACAAGGCTCAATGCTTTGTTTCGTTGAATATTGAGGCAATATCACGTCTTCCCAGGAGTCTCCAACTTCCGGGTTTCAGTGAATTATCGGTAAGGTTGCCGATACGGACACGAACAAGTCGCATAACCCGGTATCCGAGGGTATCCATCATGTGGCGTATCTGGCGTTTCAGTCCCTGTTGCAGGACAATGGCTATGGAGCGTTTGGTGATTTTCTCTACGGCGGTTGCGCGAGCGAATCCTGCAGGGATATCCATTCCCTTTATCAGCGCCTTTGCGTGTTCTTCCTGAAAAGGCTTTGAAAGGGTGACGACATATTCCTTTTCCGTTTTCTCGCTCGGATGAGCGAGCCTTTGTGTCAGTTCTCCGCAATTGGTCAGGATGACGAGTCCTTCACTATTGAAGTCCAGGCGGCCGGCGTAGTGGATGTTTCGCTGGCTACCAAGATGAGGCGGGAGTAATTCAAAAATGGTGGATCGTCCTTCCGGGTCATTGCGCGAGCAAAGGCATCCAACCGGTTTATAGAGAAGAATGGTTACTTCCTTATCCTGTCTTTTCAGTATACGTCCATCGACTGTTACCTGATCCTGTTCCCGAATACGGGTGGCGAGTGACAGGCACGGTTGACCGTTGATCAGCACTCGGCCTTCAGTGACGATCGTTTCACATGACCGTCGTGAACCGAGGCCGCAATCAGCTAAGAATCGGTTGATCCGCGGTGGAGGATCTTTGCTCTTGGACAAAGGATGATTATGGCGGTGTTACCGCCGCCAATACGGCGGTTTACTCGTCGGGTTTGGTCTTGGGTAGACCAAGCGGGGTTTCCCCATCTTTCCATTGGCCACGGGACTTGAGTAATTTGACGCGTTCAAAGCGCTTGAGCACGCTGCGCTTGGCGCCAACGGAGGATGATCCTTTAAGACTGCGGTGCTGGGACATAACGGACTCGATTGAATGGGTAAAGGGCTGTATCGAAAATACGGGGCGCAAATCTATATCGCTTCCCTTTGCCCGCAAGCCTTTTTATCTCCTCTCGGGATATCTGCAGGGCTTTATTCTCTTAGATTAGACCATTCCCAGTTTCATTTTCCCTTCTTCAGAGATCATGTCCTGATTCCAAGGTGGATCCCAGACCAGTTCGACTTTGGCATCCTCGATGCCATTAATGGTCATTATTTTGCTTTGTGCGTCGGCGGCAATGGTTGGTCCCATGCCACATCCTGGGGCGGTTAGTGTCATTTTGACGCTTGCGGATTTATTGCCGTCCGTATCAATGACGGTGCAATCGTATACGAGGCCAAGGTCGACAATGTTTACCGGTATCTCGGGATCAAACACGGTTTTTAACTGTTCCCATACAGCGGCCTGATATGCTTCACTGTCGACATTTCCCCCTGAATTTACCTTCTCAGTTGCCGGCTGGCTTTCTTTGTCCTTGTGAATCCCGAGGGCGTCCGAATCCTTCTCGGAGATGCGGGCAAGGCCTTGGTCGGTTGCGACCGTATAGGTGCCACCGAGTGACTGCGTGATGATTACTTTTGTTCCTGCAGGCAGTGTGAAGGTATCCCCACTGGGAATTTGAATTGCCTCGATGTCGCGTGCGAGTTCCAACTCGCTGCCTTGTTGGTTGTTTTCGCTCATGGTTTGTCTTCGGGTTTGGTGATAGTTATCTTGATTTTACCGGCAGGAGATTTCGGATTTGCAATGCTGCTGGCCAATGTGTTCTGGTCGATGGAATCAAGTTGGGGAGTTTCCCCTTCGTCAAGTGCGGAGCGCAGTGCTCCCTCTACCATCTGGCCACAATGTATTTTAACCGGGGGCAATGGTCCAATGTCAGTAGTCATTTCCTCCGCAGAAAGGTTTTGGGCATCGGCAATGGATTTGCCCTTGAGCATCTCGGTCGCCATGCTGGCGATGGCTATAGCAGTCTGGCAGCCGAAGCTCTGGAAAGAGGCGCGGTCGATGATCTTTTTACCGTCCTTTTCGGTAAACTTCAGGAACATGCGCAGCATGTCTCCACAGTCGGCACTCCCTACGGTTCCGATGCTGTCAGCATCGGGCATTTCACCCATATTCTTCGGGTTGGAGATGGCTTCCTGAAGCTTCTGATTAAAACTGTCGGTTGGGTTGTCCACGGCGTTAAATATATGGGCATGGGGCGGGATGCAAGCGGTGAAGCGGTTGTTTTCCCGGTTAAGGTAACTTGTTGGCAGGTTCTCGGAGCCTATGAATCGTGTCAGTTCACTGTCAGGCCTGCAGAATAATCAATGGTCTTTGACCGTTGCTCTCTCTGAAACTAGCTTGCGGCGGAAAGATGAGTGAATTTCCCCTAACCATCATATGTTCATGCTTGCTTTTGGTTACGGGTGCCGTTGCCAGGGAGCAAAGTAAGGACGTATCTCTTGCAGAGGAGTTGCCGGGAGGAGCGATGGCTTTTTTTGAAACACATGGGCTTGCGGACCTTGTAGGGCACATTCATTCATCGGAGCTTTTCATGTCATTGCTTGAAAGTGAGGACTTTGAGAAAATGAAGGCTAACGGATTCTTTAAGGACGTGGCTTTTGCTCGCAGAATGATTGAATTCGCCCTGCGCATGAGTATCTGGGAAGTGAGCGAGAGACTCCTTGGCGGAAGATTTGGCCTTGCTGCATACCCTGCCGGCGAGGGGAGAGATCCACACTTGTTATTATTGATAAAGCCCTCAGAGCCCAGTGACTGGCTCAGGAACAGGATGCGCTTTGCGCCGCTAATCAGGTTGGGATTGAAGCGTATAGATCGCCTGAAGTTTGCCAAGCAGGCGCATGTTTACCGTACCCGCTGGGACAAGGATGAGGCTACTTTTTTCGGCATCAACGAAGACTGGATCGTTGTAGCAACAGAGGAGGAGTTGTTGAAGAAAACAATTACTCTTCAGTTTGCCAACGATGAAGAAAAAGCGGCGATGCAAATCCTTGGCAGTGAGGCTGCATTCAAGGGGATGACCAAAAGGATGGGCGGGGATCACCTGGCCCGTGCGTTTCTCGATACGCGTAGACTGACCGAGGTTACCGGTGATAATCTTGGGTTTCCGGAAGAGGTCAGTGATCCTGTTCTGGGACTTTTCCTTGGCGGGGTTGTCGAACTTGTTGGGCACGGTGACTTTGCCGGATTTGCCTTGGATTACAGCGAAAAGAAACTGCATTTCAAGGCCGGTATTGACGTTGGTCCGGAGGATGTGAGCGAGGAGTATAAGCTGTTTTTCTCGGGAGGATCCGGAGCTGGGGTAAGTTTGCCGCCCAAGGTCCCTGGTTATTTAGGCGGGGTCTCACTTTATCGCTCATTTGGAGATTGGTACCGGAGGAGGGAGGATGCGGTGCGTATTGCACTGATTCCAGGCGTGGAAAGTTTTGATGGCAACGTTGGCGATTTGTTGATGGGAAAATCGGATGGCGAAGAGGGTTTACTTGGCAACAATGTGATGTTTTTATCGGCGCATGCCGATGATGCGGGCGTTGATGCGAATGGGATTAAACTACCGGGTTTCGCCTTTATCGTTGACCTGGCAAAGCCGGATGATGCTGACATCGAGTTGCGCCGGCTATTTCGCTCGGCGTTAGTGGATCTGGAGAAGAATAACGATTTGCCCGGGGATGCATGGGTTAATGGCTCTGAGGTTAGGAATGGGATTGAGCTTTCCTATGCCAGCCGCCAGATAGCTGCAGGTGAGGCGCAGATGATTCCGGCATCGGCAAGGTTCAAGAACTGGTTTATCGTCAGTTCATCGCGTCAACTCTGCCGAAATATTGTGGATGGTATGAGTGTCGGAGGTGTTGAGGTTTTGCCGGAAGAGGACCTTTTCATGGATTTACGGTTTAATGAGTTATCCAAATTCTTTGCTGCCAACCAAAGCCAATACGAATTGGAACTTGCTCGTTCCGGGCGTTCTGAGCAACAGGCCAAGGTGGATTACCAGAATATCTCAAAATTCCTGATGGGAATGAAATTCCTGAGGTGTACCACCAGTGCCAGTAGCGGGAAGTTTGAATTCTCCTTACAGGGAGAGTTTAAATAACGGAATTTCTGCCTGGGGAATGCCCCCGTTCGGGGGAAACTTGCATTAGCGTTTTTTGTCACGAGGTGCGATTTGCTTTGCCTTCTTGGCGTCATTCGCCCTCCTGCGAAGGAGTTCCTGCTGCTTCTGTTGTTGGGCTGCCGCGTTGCGACGAGCGTCCTCAATGGCTCTTGCCTTCTTGGCGCCATCAGCTCTCCTGCGAAGAAGTTCCTGCTGCTTCTGTTGCTGGGCTGCCGCGTTGCGACGCGCGTCCTCAATGGCTTTTGCCTTCTTGGCGTCATCAGCTCTCCTGCGAAGGAGTTCCTGCTGCTTCTGTTGCTGGGCGATGGCGTTGCGACGAGCGTCCTCAATGGCTCTTGCCTTCTTGGCGTCATCAGCTCTCCTGCGAAGGAGTTCCTGCTGTTGCTGGGCGATGGCGTTGCGACGCGCGTCCTCTAATGCTTTTGCCTTCCTGGTGTCATCGGCCTTTTTGCGAAGGAGTTCCTGCTGCTGCTGTTGCTGGGCGATGGCGTTGCGACGCGCGTCCTCTAATGCCTTTGCCTTCCTGGTGTCATCGGCCTTTTTGCGAAGGAGTTCCTGCTGCTTCTGTTGCTGGGCGATGGCGTTGCGACGAGCGTCCTCTAATGCCTTTGC
>JAAESJ010000045.1 GCA_024229495.1 Verrucomicrobiaceae bacterium
CGGGTTTTCCGCCGCACTCTCCGTTGCCACCTCACCACTGGCCTGCGAAGTCGCAAGGCCCGCCTCCACTCCTGCAGGCTTAAACATGTCCTTGGAGGAATCCGCTACCGCGCCTCCCGCCTCATTGCCCGCTTCCTCAAGCACAGGCTGTTCCGAATCCACAGGCACCTGATCAGGCAATGAAGCCAGCAGTTCTGAGCGCAGAACTTCATCCTCTAAAGGCACATCCGTATTTTGATCAATTTGTTGAGGCTGCAGCTGGGAAACGGCGGAGACTTCAGCCGTTGGTAAGGAATCGTCAGTCACAGCCTCGGTCACCTCGCTTGATTCCGTCGGTGCCTCCACCGCCGTATCCTGGAGTGGTACAGTATCACTCTTGGCAACGGCCGTGTTCTCTGGTTCAGGACGAAACATATCCTCACTGGGATCCACTTGATCTTCCGCGGGATTGGCCTCGGTGTTTTCCTCAAGCAATGGCTGCTCAAGTTCGGGCAGAAGAGTCTCCGCTAATTCCGCCGTCAGTTGTGCAGGATCAGTGACGGGTAACTCTGTCTCCTCCTGGAACTGCGCCTCAACCGGAGCTATATCGATCTCCACTTCCTGCTGCACCTCACTCGCAGCAACGGAAATATTTTCCTCAAATTCCTGAGGCTTCAAGTCCGGGGCATCAAAAGCAGTCTCGGCCTTGGCATTGGCAACAGCTTCACTGTGGTCGGTGATCTCCACCTCCTCAGGTAGGCTCTCCATTGCCAATTCCTCCTGGGTTAACGCATTGAGATTAATCGAAACATCCTCGAACTCATCCTGACTGTCGGACTCGATCTCACTGGAAATCAGCCAAACCATTCCCAGCAGTAAACTAAGCAGGTGTGCGATTGCCGATCCGGCTAGGCACTTATGGTAAAGGCTTGAAATATCCCGCCACTTCTCGAGCAGGTAAATCAGGGCAAGCAGCGCGGCAATTGCGAGTAACAGCCACCACTTGATGTTACCCACCAGTTCCTTGAACTGGTTCCAGATTCTGCGGTCCGTGTAGCCAAATACCTCACGCGTCGTGGAACGGAAAAGCCGGAAATCACCTTGTTTGTTTTCCCCCTTAATCTTCTGGTCACTGCTGAAGAGCAGGTCAAACCCGTCCATCCTTACTGCAGGATCAGTCACATCCCCCTCACTGATATAGAGGTCCACTCTCTCCGGTTCACGGGCCTTACCATCGACAAAACGGCTGATGTATACACCAAACCTGTCTTGGTCACGGTTTGAGGCAAGAAACACGTGATCGCCACGCCTTGTCAATGCCGCCTGGACATCATCCGCACGTGAATTGAGATCACCCGACACCGGCTCAGCCTGCTCAAAGACAGGCACCTGGGGCAATCCACTGTCCGCCTGCTCTGCTTCCTTGCGCAAAGCAATGTAGATGTCCTCATCCTCCTGATCACTATCCCTTGAGGAAAAAAGCAAACTTCTGCCATCACCCGCAATGGCGGGACCAAGCTCATCATTGGCCGTATTGATCGTTTCCCCAAGGGCAACAACATCCCCCCACTGGCCATTATTCCAGCGTGCGACATAAATGTCATTGCCTCCTGCCCCACCTTCACGATTGGAGCTGAAAAACAGATAATTGCCATCCCTAGAAAAGGCAGGCCCGCTCTCATGAGCATCCGTATTGATAGCCTTGATGGGTTGCGGAGGCGACCAGGAGCGACCATCCCAGTTGGACAGGTAGATGTCCGCATTGGATCCGTCCGCATTGCGCCGCACCAATGCCATCATGGCTCCGTTGGCAGAAAACGCCGCCTCCAGCCTGCCGGTCAAGGCCGTTTCCTTATCAGGTGACTCTGAGGCAGCTGGAACTGCCTCCTTCGAAAATTGCGTTGCAACCGGTTCCTCCCACAGAACATCCCGAACCTTACCCTCTTGCGCATCAACCTGAAGACCCTGCTCATCAGTATAATAACGCCATACCTCCCCCCGCATTTTCCCTCCGACATTCCAGATAACAAAAAGCAACAAAACCAGGGCGGCGGCCGATGCAGCCCATCTCTTGCAATCGGTTCGGTTCAGATATCGCAACCTGCCGAAAAAGGAGGCAATGGCAGTAATAGTAGACCGGACCAAACTGGGTCCTGCCGGGATGCGCTCAACAGGTTCCCGGGGGTTTTGCGCCTGCAGGTTAACCGAAGTATGAAGAACATCATCGCCTCCGACAGGCTTCACTCCCAGGTGATCGGGCGACTCACCCTGCCTACTCTCCCGCCTGGGACGCAGGTCTTTCACACGGGACTTCCGGGACTCCCCATCATTACCTTTATCGTCACTCTCAACCCGCTCGGGGCTCTTAACCGGTAATGCCGCATTTTGTTGATCGCTTATCTTCTCACGAGCAGCTTGCGCGCGGGATTTCAGGTCTGTCTCGGCGTTGTCCAGGGAGAATGCGTATTCATAATAAGAGGCACAGTTCTCCCAGTCCCCCAAGCGCCAATACAGTTCGGCAATCTCCTTGACGACAAGAAGATCCTGCGGGTTATCGGCATAACTGACGCCCAACTCGGCAAGCCGGGCCTCTATCTGCTCCCTGCCCTCAGTATTGTCCTTGCCGCTCATCCTCGGGATCGTCTACTGCGCTTCAATTTGCTTAATGTATTGCTGTGCAATCGTTGCCTCCTCGGATTCCTTGAACCGCTTGATAAGGTCCTTGAACTGCTCAATGGCCTGTGCGGCCTTGTCCTGCTGCATCAGAAGTTTCCCAACCTCCAGGACAGCCTTTCCCTGCCAGAGCGGATACTGCGGATGATTGATCTCGATGCCCACAAACTCGACCACCGCAGCATCATACTGCTTAAGGCTAACCTGGCATCGGCCTATCTGATAGCGACTGCGCACTGTCCACAAGTCAGTACTAGCAGCACTCATCAACTTCCGGTATTCAGGGATTGCCGCGGTCGGGTCACCCGCCATTTCAGTGGCCAGCGCCAAACCAAAAGATGCGTTACGCCTCCAGCGTGACTCCGTGAACCGCTCCAGGAAAGCCGCATAGGTTGCCTTTGCCTCGACATGCTCACCACTATTGGCCTGAGTTTCTGCAAGGCGCATGTTGATGGATTCGGCCAGCGTCTCCGGGCTACCGGGGATTTGCGCCGCAGCAGCAAAATGCTCATGCGCCGCAGCATTATCACTGAGTTTCAGTTGGCACTCGCCGGCATGAAAGAGAATACGCGCCCGCAGCTTTGAATCAGGGTAATCCACCAGCATTGCCTCAAATTTCCCAACCGCCGTCTTGTGGTCGTTATTCTTGAAATGTGCACTGGCCAGTTGATAGCGGATATCCTCAAGCAATGCCTTATCCTTAACGCCCGCCATCACCTTGGTTAACTGAGCAATCACATCCTCAGCTGCGCCACCGGCCAGGTTCAACTCGGCCAACTCACTGTGCACCTTGGCCTTCAGTGAACTCTTGGGGTAGTCCTCAAGCAATTGTTGATATATACCCGTTGCCCCCTTGATGTTCTCCAGTTCCCTCTCACACCATGCCCACTCGTAAAGGGCACGGTCAGCAAGCTCGGATTCCGGGTGATTGGCAACCAGCTTCTTAAACTGTGCCGCCGCTTTACTCCAGTCCTTCTGTCGCGCCTGGGAAAATCCGGTGTAATAAACGACCCTTCCCATCTTTTCATGTTGCGGATATTGCTGCTGAACGGTCGGGAAATGCGTCGCAGCCGACTTGAAATCCCCTGCCTTGATCCAGGCGATACCCTGCTGCAGGGAAGCATCCGGGGCAAGCTTGTGATCCTTGTCAATCTCAACAACCTGGCCAAATCTTTTTGCTGCAGAATCATTCTTTCCCTCCTTGGCATCCACCCACCCCAGATAATACATCACGCGAATCCTTTGCTTGGCGGCATTACTCTTGAAGGGTTCCTCGCCCTTGCCATCCTCGGTGATAAAACGCTCAAAAGCCAGCCGGGCTGTCTTAAGATCATTGCCTTCATAAGCCAGCCGCCCCTGTTCCGTGAGCGCTAAGGGAAGATGTGATGTGGGTTGTGGATATTGGTCAAGCAGCATCACCAGTTGCTCACGTGCCAGTGCCTTCTTGCCGACCCGCTCGTAGGCAACGGCCAGCTGCATCAATGCGGTGTCCACATTCTGGTCGGCAATCACCTTCTCACCCTGAACCCGCGGGGCAACAAAGCGCTGCAATGATGCCGCTGCCGGTTGCCACTTTTCCTGCCGGAACAGGCAATCGCCGACAATGAATGGCAACTGGTCAAATAACCTTCCCTGTGGAGGATCCTCAATCAAAGCCTGTGCCGTCTTCAGGCACTCGTCCCAACGACCCAGTCCATGATGGATCTGGGAGGTGCGAAACAGGGCTATCACATGGTTCGGATGATCCTTATGGGCGGCAAGGAATTCACCATAGGCTTTCTCCGCCTCCTCCAGGCGTTTCAAGAGCAACAGGTTCTCCGCCTTTACAAACCGCCCGTCGGCAGCCAGGGGATGATCACCATAGTCGGCAAGAAACTGCACGCTGGTAGCAAGACTACTCTCGTAATCCTTGAGCTTGTGCTGACAAACTGCACGCTGGTTCCATAACTCGGCTTCCTGCTGAAAAGCATCACTTCCCTCAACCTCTTCCAGCAGGGCCAGTGCCCTCTTCCAGTCCGGGTTATCGACAGCCATCAGGACATTGGCATAATCAAAGCGAATATCGGTGATGAGCACAGAATCCTCAAAGCGCTCCACCGCATCACCCAGCACCTCGGCAGCCCTTGCATAATTCTTCTCTCCCCGGGTCAAAACGCGCGCAAGCCAAAGGCTTGCCTTTGCCGCAATGGCTCCCTCGCCTGCAGCAAGCTTGGCAAATTCTGCCTCTGATTTCTCAAGCCCTCCCTGCTCCAGAAGAGCACGTGCGATATAAAAACGGGCTTCCATAGCGTGGGACCCATTTGCTGCCTTTTCAAGGTAGCCGGCGAGATCCGCAGTCGCCTCAGGGTATTTCTTCAACACAAACCGCGCCAACCCCAGGCGGTAAAGGCACTCAAGAGCCTCAGAGCCTTGCAGTCCCGGCAAGGCGGCCACAAAAGCAACTTCCGCCTTATCATGTTGTTTAAGCTGGTTAAAGCATGCCCCCAGGAGATAATTGGCTCTTATGTTCCAGAGCTGGTTTGCCTTCAGTGGCGAAATCTGTGACAAGGACTGAACCGATTCCGCAGTTTTCTTCAACTGGTAATAGGCATACCCCTGCTGATAAAGGCCACGAGCCCTCTGCTCATCATCCAACTTGCCTGCAAGGAGTTGCCCACTCCACTTGTCGACCTGCTCCCAGGCTTTACTGCTGAAGCTCACGTCACAGATCACCGCCAATGCAGCTGTGCGATACCCTTCAGACTTTAACGCCTCAATCTGCGCAATAAACAGTTCCTGTGCCTCTTGACGTTTGCCGGTCAAGGTCATGCACTGCCCATAGAGCATGATAATTCGTTCGATGTTGATCGCCGCGTCAAGATCCTTATCCGCGACCAGTGCTGACAAGTGGGGCAGGGCCTGCTCATACTGCTTGAGCGCATAAAGGCTTAATGCCAATCCGCGACGGGCAAGGTCCGCTTTTGCATGGGTCCCGTGCTCCTCAAGGAACCCCTCAAACTGACTGACCGCAACCGGGTAGAGTTTCCGGTTAAATGCAGCGGTGGCGATAAAATACTTCTCCAGAGCCGGGTCTTTCTTGCCGGGCTGTGCCTGCCCCTCAGGCTGTTTATCCCCTGCCTCCTTTTGGGCGTAAAGTCCCGGAGAAAAGACCAGTAGCAGTAATGTCGGCAGAAATAAAAACGGGCGGGCTGTTTGAGTCATGGCTTGTTGGTTCAGTCAATCTTTGTGGAGCGGAAAACGGCTCATATCATTGCCATGTAAATGCTTACTCACATAAAACGTGACCAGATTCGGCAATCTTACACCTAGGATCCTCTTTTCCACTCAAGGAATATGAGCCTTTCCCGACATTTTGCCAAGCTAAACCACTTCAATAAAACAGCCTATTCCAAGCCAGTTTAATGAGCATAATTGAGCGAAATATCTGAAATGGTTCCCCGAAAAGCATTTCCCGCACTGTAGTCGCCCACCGGCTGGATCAAGTCGCTGCCAATCTGCACCGAATCCCCGGGCTGAGCGGTAAGAAACCCGGGAGCCTTGCCGCGAGAAACAATCTTGCCGTCCACCTTGAGCAACATCTCCCCGCTCTTATGCCAGAAGAACTCAACCTGTTGCGCACCATCGCCAAGCGGAGCACTGATCATGGTCCGTTTCCAGGAAACGCAGGTGGCGACGGCAACCTTTCCTTCCTTCAGATAAAGGCTGTAGCCCTCCTTGTTACCGCCATGAGCCAGGATAACACCACTTGGGGACTCAGGCTCGATCGTTGCCTGCACACGCAGCCACTTGCCGCCGGCAATTCTCGGTGCGGTATGCCTTGGCAGGTCGAGCCACGCCTTGCCGTTAAATTTCATGACGCCTTCCTCCCCGGGGGATTCAACCCCGTGATTGATGAAGCGCAGCAACTGCCGATTCACCGAAACGACAAGGGCAGGTTCAGGTAAAGTTGGTCGCGCGTCAGTATCAAAGCTGAAACCCAGGTCCACCGCCCACAGCCCGAGTTTCCTGTGCAACGTTGCCACCCTTTGCGGTTCATCCTGTAGCAGGTTGACCTGTTCGCCCGGGTCCTTGACCAAGTTGAAGAGCCGAGCACTCGAGCCATCGGGATCGACAAGATATTTCCAGCTGCCTTCCCTTATGGCAAAGCTCGGGCTCTGATATTCAAGCCTGCCGGGCTTGAGTACTGCATGGGGCGCACCATACTGCCAATAAAGCGGTTTGGGTCTGAAACCGGGCTTGCCAAGCAACACCGTGCTGAGATCAAAGCCGTCCAGTTTCTCTGATTTTGGTATGTTAACCCCGGCAAGGCTGCAGAATGTCGGAGAGAGGTCAATGCCGCCCATGACGCTGGACTCATCGACTGCGCCTCCCGGAATCATGCCTTTCCAGCGTGCAATAAACGGCATGCGGATCCCGCCCTCAAACAGTGACCATTTCCGGCCAAGAAAAGGCCCGGTGAAACCCGGAGGTCCGCCACTCTCGTCGCGGTAATACTTGGGCCAATCCGTTGGGCCGTTATCACTGGTGAATACGATCAGGGTCTTCTCACCCAGACCCAAAGCATCAATCTCGTCAACCAACCGACCAATCTGACGATCCATCTCCTTGAGCACGGCAAAGAACTTGTGCTCCCACGGATTTTCGGTAACCGCTTTCCACGGCTCTTCAGTGCCGGGAAGCGGCACATGAGCGTCGTGAACATCATTGGGGAAAAGACGCACATACCAAGGGTTGTCCTTGTTGCGCCTGATAAAATCAATGGCACGATCGGTATACTTCTCGGTCTTTTCCCATCGATTGCAGAAACTAATTTTGCCATGCCCTAGCCTGGTACTGGAATTCTTCGGGTTTACCAGTAAGCGATCACCCAACCCCTCAAAGGCAACAAGCGACTCGTCAAAACCATAGTCAACAGGCAACGGGGCATCGTCGACATCACGACCACCGCCCATGTGCCACTTGCCGAAATGAGCCGTGGCATACCCGGCAGACTTGAGTTTCTTCGCCGTAGTCGGTGCCGACTTATCCAGGTAATCAGCCATCCCGCGGCTCTTGTTGCCGGCACGGCTGTTGAGAAACGAGTGGATTTTCCAGCGTGCCGGATATTGCCCGGTGGTGACGGCAACACGTGAAGGTGAACAGATCGGGGAATTCACGTAAAAGTTGGTAAGCTTAATGCCTTCAGTCGCCAGTCGATCAATGTTGGGCGTCTTGACAAAGGGGTTACCGAAACAGCCCGGATCCGCATACCCCATGTCATCGATGAAAATAAAGACGATGTTAGGCCGGGAGCGCTGTTGTGCCGGAGCCTTGCCCGAAACGGACGACACCAAAAAAGCAAAAGGAACCAATATCAGAAAAATCCTGGAATTCATTTTTCCGCGCAGATTAACTCTTGTGTACCAATTGGGGAAGCCATTACGGCGCAGAACCCTTAAAAACAGGGTTCTGCGTTACCATGAAATAAGATCAGTCGACAAATACCAGCTCCACAAAGATTGACCCGACAAGCAATTAGGCTCATCATCTCCAGCATGAGAAAGCGGTCGCCCCGCCACAGCACATGGCGTGCATTCATCCTTGTAGCGGGGATATCGGCAATAGTGCCAGCCTCTGTGCACGCAGAAAAAAGACATATCCTCTTCAACAGGGACGTGCGGCCCATCCTTTCAAACAACTGCTGGTCATGCCATGGCCCGGACACAACCGTACGCAAGGCAAAGCTCAGGCTTGATCGGCGCGAGGCAGCAACCAGGAAGGTCATCATCCCGGGAAAGGCCCAGGAAAGTCTGCTCATCCAGCGGATCTTTGCCAATGATCCCGAGGAGGTCATGCCACCTGCCGAACACCGTAAAAAACTCACAACCACCCAGAAAAATATCCTGCGCGACTGGATCAACCAGGGAGCCAAGTGGCAGGATCACTGGGCTTGGATAGCACCACGGCGGGCAGCGGGCGTGCCGACTGGCAAAGATGCCATTGATTTCTTCATCCGGCGCAAACTACAAGAGCAGGGACTTCAGCCCTCAGGGGAAGCCAACTCCAACACGCTGATCCGCCGCCTGAGCCTTGACCTGCTCGGCCTGCCTCCGAGCTCCGGCGAAGTCTCGGCATTCGTGAAAAATAACTCTCCGGATAAAGTCGACCGTCTTGTTGATCGCCTACTTGGTTCTCCGGCATTCGGCGAACGCATGGCAGTCTACTGGCTCGACCTGGTGCGTTATGCCGACACCAACGGCTACCACGCTGACATCGAGTGGAGTGTTTCGCCCTACCGCGATTACATTATCAACGCCTTCAATGACAATATGCCTTTTGACCGCTTCACCCGCGAGCAGATCGCAGGTGACCTCATCACCGGGGCAACGATGGATCAGAAAGTAGCTGCCGGGTTTAATCGCCTGAACATGAAGAGCACCGAATTCGGTATTCAGGATAAGGAATATCTGGCTAAATACGCCGCCGACCGGGTGCGCACGACAACCACCACATGGCTCGGAGTCACTCTGGGATGTGCTGAGTGCCATGACCACAAGTTCGATCCCTTCACCATTCGCGACTTCTACAGCTTTGCTGCCTTCTTCGCCGATATTAAGGGCCTCGGCTATTACCCGAGTGCACAGAAAAAGGGATGGGGTGAAACCATTAAGGCCACGAACCCTGAAAGCACAAGACGTATCATCGAGCTGGAGGAAATCCTGCAAGGCCAACCAGAGGGAGTCCTGCTTGCGGACTCGCGCAAAACCGGGCAGGTATGGCAATATGCCCTCAAGGAGCCGGCAGAAGGTTGGCAACAAGTCGCCTTTGATGCCAGTGCATGGAAAAAAGGATCAGGAGGCTTTGGCTCCAAGGGCACGCCAAACAGCAGTATCAGGACGCAATGGACGACTTCCGGAATTTGGCTTCGTAAGACATTCAAGGTCGACCGGGTGCCAGACCGGGCAACACTCAACATTCAGCACGACGAGGATGCCACCGTCTACCTCAATGGCCAAAAAGCCGCACACCTTGCCGGTTTCTCCACCGGTTCTCCGAATTACGCAACGCATGCACTCAACACGGGCCTGCTCAAGCAGGGAGACAACCTCATTGCCATCCGCTGCAGCCAAACAGGCGGCGGCCAGTTTATTGATGCCGGTATAATCTCTGGAAACGGAGAAAAGGAAAAAATCGAGCAGGAGATCGCCAGGTTGAGCAAGAACACCCGCACGATGCTCGCCACGGTATCGGTTCAACCCCGCACAATGCGGGTACTTCCCCGCGGCAACTGGATGGATGAATCCGGGCAAATCGTTAAGCCTTCAGCTCCACGCTTCCTCGGTGGCGAGGAGGCGACCAGTCGCACAGCACTGGCTAGCTGGATAGCTGCACGCGACAATCCCCTTACGGCACGGGTATTTGTTAACCGCCTTTGGAAACTCTTTTTTGGCACAGGCCTCTCGCGGATACTTGATGATATCGGCTCCCAGGGAGAATGGCCATCCCACCCCGAGCTTATCGACTGGTTGGCTGTCGAGTTCATGGAATCAGGCTGGGACATCAAGCACATCGTGAAGCTGATCGTCACCTCGCGCACCTACCTGCAATCCTCACTGCAGAATGCAAAATTAAAGGAACTTGACCCCAAAAACCGGTTCCTTGCGCGTCAATCAAGGTTTCGCCTCGATGCCGAGTTCATCCGGGATAATGCACTGGCAGTCAGCGGTCTGCTTGTCCGGCAAGTCGGTGGGCCCAGTGTAAAGCCCTACCAACCATCAGGATATTGGGAAAACCTTAACTTCCCAAGGCGAACCTATTCAGCCGACAAGGGCAGCTCACAGTATCGTCGTGGCCTCTACACCCACTGGCAAAGGCAGTTTCTTCATCCCTCCCTGCTGGCATTTGACGCTCCTTCCCGTGAGGAATGTACTGCCGACAGGCCACGCTCCAACACACCGCTGGGCGCCTTGGTGCTTCTTAATGACCCCACCCATGTCGAGGCAGCACGTGCACTTGCCCAGGACATCCTCGCTGACGGGAAACTCAAGGATAACCGATCACGCATCAAATCACTGGTAATGCGCGTCCTCTCCCGTCCTGCCCTTGATGAGGAAATTACCGTACTCTCCTCTCTGCTGGAAAAACACCGGAAGGAATTCGCAGATGATCCCGATAGCGCCCACCGTCTTGCCGCCATTGGTCAACATCCACTGCCACAAAATGTCAGCCGTCCAGAACTGGCACCCTGGATCTCCGTGACCCGCTCACTGCTTAACCTCCATGAAACCATCACGCGCAACTAGTACCCCTGACGCCCTGCTCAGGCGCAGTTTCCTGAAGAAATCAGGACTGGGCATCGGTGCAACGGCTCTGAATTCCCTGTTAAGGGCAGAAGCTCCAGCCACCGCCAATCAACCGGCCCTGCCCCCGCGTTGCAAGCGGGTCATCGTCCTCTGCATGGCCGGTGGACCATCACACCTGGAGACCTTCGACTACAAGCCCAAGTTGGCAGAGTTACACGGCCAACCAATGCCGAAATCTGTCACCGAGAACCAGCAGATAGCCCAGCTCCAGGGCGAGGCCGACAAGCTGAAGGTCCTTGGTCCGCAGCATGCCTTCAGCCGACACGGGAAATCCGGGCAGCAAATCTCCTCGGTGTTCCCCCATATCGCATCAAAAATCGCCGATGATATCTGCATCATCCGCTCAATGCAGACTGAGCAGATCAACCACGATCCGGCCCATACGTTCATGAATACCGGCTCAATTATTTCCGGCCGTCCGGCAATGGGATCATGGGTTAACTACGGGCTGGGAAGTGAATGCTCGAATCTCCCCGGTTTTGTGGTGCTCACCTCGGTCGGCGGCGGGCAATCCCAGCCGATCGCCGCCCGTCAGTGGCACAGCGGGTTTCTTCCGGGCCAGTTCCAAGGCGTGCGCATGCGCTCAAAGGGAGATCCGGTACTTTATATTAACAGTCCGGATGGCATAACACCCAAACGCCAACACGATGTCATAAAAACGGTACAGAAGCTAAATGAAATCGGCAATCAAACACTGGCCGATCCTGAACTGGAAACACGCATCAACCAGTATGAGATGGCATTCCGAATGCAAATGAGCGTGCCTGGACTTGTCGATTTTTCTGATGAGCCTGAGCATATACTCAATCTTTACGGTACAAAGGGTGCCGATGGAACCTTCGCCGCCAACTGCCTGCTGGCCCGGCGCCTGGCAGAACGTGGCGTGCGCTTTGTGCAGCTTTACCACCGGGGATGGGATCATCACGGCAACATCAAGCAGGGTATTGGGCACACTGCCAAGCTGGTCGACCAGGCCTCCGCCGCACTGGTGCTCGACTTGAAGCAACGGGGCCTCCTTGAGGACACACTCATTGTATGGGGAGGAGAATTCGGACGCACCCCGATGGCGCAAGGCAGCGGTCGCGATCACCACATCAAGGCATTCTCAATCTGGATGGCCGGTGGGGGCATTCGCCCGGGCTTCACCTTTGGCGCAACGGACGACCTTGGTTACCATGCGGTTGAAGACGTTGTCGACGTCCATGATTTTCACGCCACCATGCTGCAGTTGCTGGGTATCAACCACGAGGGATTCACCTATCGCTATCAGGGAAGAGACTTCCGCCTCACTGATGTCCATGGCCGTATCATCGAAGAAATCATAGCATGAAATTACTGACCTACTCACTCACCCTCCTGCTTCCGGGAACCTGCCTCCTTGCCGCCACCGGACCTGACTTTAACAGTGAAGTCCGCCCTATCCTTGCCAACCACTGTTTCCAGTGCCACGGGCCGGATGCCAATGCGCGCAAGGCAAAGCTCAGGATTGACCACCGGGAAGATGCCACCAGGGACCTTGGTGGATACCGGGCCATATCGCCGGGCAAACCCACCGAAAGTGAGATCATCAGCCGCATCCTCTCCGATGACCCTGAGGAGGTCATGCCGCCACCGAAGACAAAAAAACACCTGACTGCCGGGCAAAAGGAAATCCTGCGTAAATGGATTGCCTCAGGAGCCGATTATCAGGAGCATTGGGCCTTCGTTGCCCCCGTTAAAACCGGGGTTCCGGGAGCCACCGACGATCCCGGGGTCAGCAATGACATTGACCGCTTTGTTATTGCCCGCCTGAAACGCGAAAATATTGAACCAGCCGCCGAGGCGAGTAGGACAACCTTAATTCGCAGGGTAAGCTTCAGCCTCACGGGTCTGCCACCAACCCTGAAGGAGATCGACCAGTTTCTTGCCGACAAGTCAAAGGATGCCTACAACAACATGGTCACCCGCTACCTCGACTCGCCGGCATACGGTGAACACATGGCCAGGTATTGGCTGGACCTTGCTCGCTACGCCGATTCCAACGGCTATCAATATGACACCGAAAGGCAACAGTGGGTGTGGCGGGACTGGGTCATTGATGCCTACAACAAAAACAAGCCGTTCGACGAGTTCACCATAGAGCAACTGGCCGGTGACCTCATTCCACAAGCCAGCGAACAACAACGGCTGGCCACCGGTTTCAACCGCAACCACGGCATTACCATAGAAGGTGGTATTATTGACGAGGAATACCGCACCGAGTATGTCATGGACCGCGTGGTTACCACCAGCCAGGTATGGATGGCATTAACCATGGGCTGTGCCCGCTGTCACGACCACAAGTTTGATGCCATCTCCCAGAAGGAATTTTACCAGGTCTTCCATTTCTTTAACCAGGTGCCGGAACGCGGAGCCAACGGATTCGCGCCAAAGCAACGACTCAGCTCTCCACTCGCAGCCGCCGGAAAAGCGGAACTTGAAAAGGAATTAGTAGGGTTAAGGCAGAAACTGGAGAACCCTCAAGACCTCAATGCCCTCATTCAAAAATGGGCAGCGCAGGTAGCCCTCCAGTCACAGGGAGGATGGGAAATACTCTCCCCCGAAACCATGAAGTCATCAGGGGGATCGACACTGCGCAAACTTCCTGACAACAGCATTCTTGCCGGGGGAGCAAACCCCGGAAAGGACATCTACGAGATCACCGCCAGAACGGCGACAGGAAAACTGACCGCGGTCCGATTGGAGGCCATGACCGACAAGGCACTCCCCGGAGGTGGCCCCGGGCGCCACAGCAACTCAAACTTTGTCCTCAGCGAGTTTGAACTGATCGCTACCTCGCTGAAGAATCGCACACAAAGTCGCGTGGTGAAATTCGCACAGGCAAAAGCGGACTACTCGCAGGCGGGATATGAAGTCACCAGGGCCATCGACGGCACTGTTGACCATCCCAACGGTTGGGCAGTCGATGGCCCCACCCGCAAAAAGCCGGCCACGGCAATGTTCATCGCCGCATCACCCTTCGGCTATGATGGCGGCACGTTGCTGCGTTTCCGGCTCCGTCATGAAGGCAACTTCGGGGCCCATGGCGTGGGTCGCCCGCGCCTGTCGGTCACTACCGGCCCGGCCGACACCCTGCAACTACAGGGTATCCCTGTCGACATCCGCGGGATTGCTGCCCTAACCGTCCAGAAAAGGACCAAGTCCCAGTCCGATCGCCTGAAGGAATATTTCCTGGCTCATCATAACCCGAACAGGGCACTCAAGGAACGCATCGCAAACATTGAGAAGCAGCAAACCGCCTCTTTCCCCGAGACGATGATCATGCAGGAGATGGCAAAACCGCGTACAACGCACGTTCTCCACCGGGGACAATACAATGAGCCCGGGGAAAAGGTTTCCGCAGGGATTCCCGCCATTTTCCCCGAAATGGGAGAAAAACATGCAAACCGCCTGGGCTTTGCACAATGGCTGACGGACCCCGCCCATCCTTTGACGGCGCGTGTCGCGGTAAACAGGTATTGGCAGCAGCTCTTCGGTATCGGCCTGGTGAAAACCGCTGAAGATTTCGGGATCCAGGGGGAACTGCCCTCCCATCCCGGTCTGCTTGACTGGCTATCCCTGGAGTTTATTCGAAGCGGCTGGGATACCAAGCACATGTATCGACTGATACTCAACTCGGCAACATTTCGGCAAACTTCCAGTGTCGGGGCGGCGGCCTACCGGAACGATCCGGAAAACAGGCTGCTTGGTCGCGGTCCCAGGATGCGGCTTGATGCCGAGGAAATCCGTGATGCCTGTCTGGCAAGCAGCGGCCTGCTGGTTAAGCAACTCGGAGGCAAAAGTGTCTATCCCTATCAGCCAAAGGGACTCTGGATGGAACTCAACAACCGCCCCGGATACTCAAAGGCATACCAGCAGGGCAAGGGTAATGACCTTTACCGCCGCAGCCTCTACACTTTTTGGAAACGATCAGTACCCTCGCCGATGCTCAAGACCTTTGATGCCCCTGAACGTGAATTCTGCACCACGCGGCGATCTCGAACCAACACTCCGTTGCAGGCACTGGCACTGCTCAACGGCCCACAATTCGTGGAAGCGGCACGCCACCTTGCCCAACGCATGTTGATTGAGGGCGGGCAAACGGTAAACGAGCGGATCAGCTACGGCTTCAGACTGGTGAGTGCGCGGGTTCCCCGTCAACCCGAACTCGCATTGCTGCGGGCATCCTACACGGAAAACCTGCAGCACTACCAATCCAACAAGGGGGCAGCCATTAAACTGATGCAGGTTGGCGCTTCTCCTTACAACGCCGCGCTGGACATTTCAAAACTGGCAGCCATGACAAGCGTTGCCCGTCTGCTCTTCAACCTAAATGAATCCATCACCAAAGGATAAATCTGATGCATAACCTCCTCCTTGAATCCAGACTGCTTGAGAACCGTCGCCAGTTTTTCGGCAGGTCATCCACCGGCATCGGCGTTGCAGCACTTTCATCACTGCTGGGCAATGAACTCTCCTTAGGAGAAACGGGCAATGATAGCGAACGCTTCGGCGGCTTGAAGGGCATCCCCCACTTTGCACCCAAGGCCAAGCGGGTCATCTACCTGTTGCAGTCAGGCGCACCATCGCAGGTGGACCTGCTTGATTACAAACCATCCCTCGAGAAACTGCACATGCAGCAACTACCCGCAGCCATCCGTGACGGGCAGCGCCTCACGGGTATGACCGCGGGACAGAGAAGCTTTCCCGTGATCAAGTCACCATGGAAATTCAGGCAGCATGGCCAATCCGGAACATGGATCAGCGACCTTCTGCCGCACATGGCGGAAGTTGTCGATGATATCTGTGTTGTCCGCTCGATGCACACGGAGGCCATTAACCATGATCCCGCTGTCACCTTCTTCCAGTCAGGTCATCAGCAACCCGGCAGACCCAGTATCGGGTCATGGCTCAGCTACGGGCTGGGCAGCGAGACGGAAAACCTTCCTTCCTTCGTCGTGCTGCTGAGCAAGAACACTTTCCATCAGGCCCAACCCCTCTATGACCGGCTCTGGGGCAGCGGTTTCCTGCCATCCAAATATCAGGGAGTGAAGTTCCGCAGCCAGGGCGACCCGGTACTCTACCTCAATGACCCTGCCGGCGGCAGTAGCAGGAAACGCCTGGCAATGCTTAACCGCCTCGCCAAGCTCAACCGCATACGGGAGCAGGAAATCGGCGACCCGGAAATCACCAGCAGAATCGCGCAATACGAGATGGCCTACCGCATGCAGGCCTCCGTCCCCGAGCTTGCTGATATCTCAGACGAGCCGGAAAGCACCTTCAAGCTTTACGGTGAGCAGGCAAAGACCCCCGGCACCCATGCTGCCAATTGTCTGCTGGCCCGGCGCCTGGCAGAGCGCGGCGTACGCTTTATCCAGTTATTCCACCGTGGCTGGGATCATCACAGCAATGTGCAGCGCTACCTGCCAACCATTGCCCGGGAGACCGACCAGGGGTCGGCGGCACTGATTGCAGACCTGAAAAGACGGGACATGCTCGACGAGACACTGGTCATCTGGGGCGGTGAATTCGGTCGCACGGTTTACTCCCAGGGAAATCCCAATTCCTTCGGTCGAGACCACCATCCAAGGTGCTTTTCCATCTGGATGGCAGGCGGTGGTATCAAGCCGGGAACGACCTATGGGCAGACCGATGATTATTGCTACAATGTGGCAAAAGACCCGGTCCACGTGCATGACTTCCACGCTACCATCCTGCACTGCCTTGGCATTGACCACGAGAAGCTCACCCACCGCTTCCAGGGGCGTGATTACCGCCTGACGGACGTGCACGGCGAGGTCGTCCGAGGCATCCTTTCCTGATTCCCGGGCTAGGGACGCATCTGCTTCTTCCAGGCTTCCGGTTTCTCGGAAACATCACTGTCGTCCTGGTAACGTTTGCGAATCGCTACCAACTGCTTTTTGAGGTCAGCCTGCAGCTTTTCCTTTCCGCCCTTGCCGTAGATGTTAGCCAGTTCATCAGGATCCTCCTTGAGATCATACATTTCCCACTCGTTTCCGAACTGGTAGAAATGAATCAGCTTATACCGATCCGTGCGAATACCATAATGCCGCGGAATCATATGCACGCTCGGGTATTCATAATAATGGTAATAGATACTCTTTCGCCAATCCTCAGCTTTCCCGTTCTTAAGGATGGGCAGCAACGAGCGTCCCTGCATATTGGCGGGGATGGATGCCCCGGCAATGTCCAGGAAAGTCTCGGCGTAATCCAGATTCTGGATCATCTGGGTGGAGCGTGAGCCCGCTTTGACCACGCCAGGCCACTTGACGATAAAGGGCATCTTCAACGACTCCTCATACATCCAGCGCTTGTCATACCAACCGTGATCACCAATGTAGAAACCCTGGTCTGATGAATAGATAACAATGGTATTGTCCTCAATTCCCAACTCCTTGAGTGCCTGCTGCAGGTTGCCAACGCTGTCATCCACACCACGCACACAACGCAGGTAATTCTTTGCATAGCGCTGGAATTTCCATCGCACCAGCTCCTTTCCGGTCAATTTCGCCTCATGGAACTTGCTGTCGCGCGGGGCATAGAATGCCCGCCACGCATCCAGTTGATCCTTGCTCATACGCTTCATGTTTCTCCAGGCTGACTGGTCCTGGCGCTTCTGCGATGGGGTTCCCTTGTAATCCACCGTCAGGTCAACAAAGAGGTCGTAATTGATGTCCATATGACGATCGATCTCCAGTTCCTGGTGCCTGGCGGCAGGAGCATTGTCCTGCCACTTGTCAAACAGGGTGGCAGGCTCCGGAATCTTGATGTCATCATACAGGGAAAGGTGACGCAATGCCGGCATCCAGTTACGGTGCGGAGCCTTGTGTTGAACCATCAGCATAAAGGGCTTTGACTTGTCGCGGCCTTTCTTGAGCCACTTCACGGCAAGGTCAGTCACAATGTCAGTGCAGTGACCATCAATGCGAACCCTCCCCTCCGGCGTAATCAAGTCCGGGTTGTAATAGAGCCCCTGCCCGGGCAAGACCTTCCAGTCATCAAATCCCTGGGGCTTACCCTTCAGATGACTCTTGCCATACAGCGCGGTCGTGTATCCCTGCTTGCGCAATAACTTGGGGAAAGTCTGCTGGTTCCAGTTAAACGAATTGCCGTTATTCATGAACCCGTTCTTGTGGCTGTGCTTGCCGGTCATGATCACCGCCCTGCTGGGACCGCAGATCGAGTTGGTGCAGAAGCTGTTCTCGAAAAGCATTCCTTCAGCGGCCAGCTTATCGATATTCGGCGTCGGGTTTACCGGTTTCAGCCAGCCGTTGTATGCCCCGATTGCATGGGGGGCATGATCGTCACTGAAGATAAAAACAATATTCGGCCGGTCAGCAGCGGACACGGTTGCAGCCAATGCCACGTAAACGGCGACTAGAAGAGTGGACAAATAACGCAATTGCATAATTCCCCGTCTAACTCC
>JAAESJ010000046.1 GCA_024229495.1 Verrucomicrobiaceae bacterium
AATTTATTGTGTATTTGTTTTAATTATTGCTACGGCGACCAACGAGAGCTAATTTCTTCGCAAACTCGCACCTCGGCCGAGATCCTACGTATTTGCTCGAAAACTTGCACACAGGGCTGCAAGATGCGTATTTGCTCGAAATCTTGCACAGAGGCTCGAAGATGCGTATTTTCTCGAAAACTTGTACACAGGGCTCAAAGATGCGTATTTGCTCGAAAACTTGCACACAGGGCTCGAAGATGCGTATTTGCTAGAAAACTTGCAAACAGGACTCGAAGATAAGTATTTGCTCGAAAACTTAAACACAGAGCTCGAAGATGCGTATTTGCTCGAAAACTTGCACTTAGAGCTCGAAGATGCGTATTAGCTCGAAAACTTGCACACAGGGCTCAAAGATGCGTATTTGCTCGAAAACTTGCACACAGGGCTCGAAGATGCGTATTTGCTAAAATTTGCATACAGGGCTCGAAGATGCGTATTTGCTCGAAAACTTGCACACA
>JAAESJ010000047.1 GCA_024229495.1 Verrucomicrobiaceae bacterium
CTTCCAGAAACCGTCAGTTCCTTTAGGATCTTCGGCAGCTTTGAGGTAACGGATCGCTTTTTTCATGGAAGTCTCGAGTCCTGAGAACTTGAGGCCGGTCAGTTGAGCTGCTTTGAGGGCCTGAACGTTCCAACCCGAGACTGACAGGTCACCGGTTCCGCCCGATCCGTATGAATAGAGCCAACCTCCACCGTTCGTTTGTCCTTCGATGATGACGGGCACGGCTTTCTTTAAGGTGGGAGAAATGCGTTTGAATGGTTTGCGTGCGTTCTTATTCATTGAGTAGGCTTCTGCGAGAGCGTAAACTGCTATCCCATGCTCGTAGGACAGGTTCCGGTCATTGGTAGTGCACATCCGGCCCTTTCCCTTTTCTCCAACCGTGACGAGAAAGCCGATTGCTTTTTTAACCGTTTCGCCGAACTCGGGAGAGTCTACAGTTTCGCAGTGACCGGAATAAGCGAGTAAAGCGAAGGCTGTCATCGCTACAGGGAACTTGGTTCCGAAATTTCCATCGGGCTGTTGCTGGGTTTTAAGCCAGCGTAGAGCTGCTAGAACCTGACGGTCCATCGATGCTTTACCGCCGGCCTTACGTAAACGAGCAATCCTGTCCGCGGAGTTGCAACGTCCTTTCATGACGCCCGGAACACCGATGCCTCCGCCGATACCGTCACCGAATCCACCGGCACCAAACCCATCTCCGAAAGAGGATCCAAAATCAGGGGAGTCAATGTTGTCTATGGATGGTACTGAGATCGGTGAAGCCTTGTTAGCTGATATAGCGCTACTGGGTTTGGATGATGGACGGGAAGGTTTTTGACGAACGCTTTGCTGAAAG
>JAAESJ010000048.1 GCA_024229495.1 Verrucomicrobiaceae bacterium
CATTGGGGTTATCGATCTCGATCCCGCCCTCGCGCTCCCCGGCGCTGACAGTGAGACCATTGTAATTATAGGCGAGAAACTCGTTGAGCACCGGCCGCAGCAGCTCAACACAGACACCGACAGGGATTTGCGTGCTTGCCTGTGCACCGTCCTCGGCCGTGGCGTTGAGCGTGTAGGTGGTGGTTTCAGCCGGGGATACCGTGATGCTGCCCCCCGGGTTGGCCACCGCACCGATGCCCGGCGTAATATGCAGCTCATCGGCATTTGCGACATTCCAGCTGAGGGTTGTGCTTTGCCCGGCATCAATGAACGGCGGGCTTGCCCGGAAGGAGGTGATCGCCGGGGGGGCGCCTGGCACGCCGTTATTCATCACGTCCTGGACCTGCGCGGGGGAAAGTGCCTCATCCCAGAGCGCCAGGTCATCGATCAGCCCGTCAAAGTGAAAGGCGCCGCCGTTGTCCGCACCGGAACCGATGTGCAGGTTCTCCCTCTGCGGGCCGTTCGGGCTGTAGAGGCCGGGACCGGACACGGAACTGACCAGCCTGCCGTTGACGTAGGAGCGCAGCGTCTGCGAGCCGGCATTGTAGCTGAGGGCGAGGTGAACCCAGGAACCGATCTCCACGGCTGGCCCCGGCAACTGTGGCCATGATCCCGATGGCCCGCCACCGCCGGTCCAGAAATTCCAGCGGCCGGAACTGTCGTTATAGATGATGTAGCCGTTAACCGAGCTTCCATCGTCATCACGGCTTGTGATTGCCGACGCGAAGCCGGCCGTGCTGTCTGCATTCGCCCACAGCGCCAGCGTGAAACTCCCGGGGTTTAACTCCTGCGAATAAGGCACGGTGATAGTTGCAGATGCGCCGTTGAACTCGGCTGCAGAGCCAGTGTGCGCCGCGGCACCCCCGGCGCCGAATACCACGTTGCCGCTGACCTGGCCGTGGTGCCCGCCGATTGTCTCCTGCGCTCCGTCATCAAGGGGCCAGTGGGCGATCAGGCCGGCAGTCGCGGCGGTGTTCAGCAAGGCAAGGACCAGCAGTGCGGGTGCACCGGGTTTCGGCAGTGGAGGCATGGATTTGGGGGGTTGGGGTGTTCTGTGCGGAAGTAATCCGGCTTCACACTATCACCTCCTGCGCGTCAGTGCCATTATTGCTGTTTTTCATCTACAGCATCGCGGGTCACACTGCCCCTGGAATAAACGGCACCGGCTATTTTGGTGCCGGGTTGACTAGAGTGAGCAGTGCTGCTGCGCATAGTGTGGTTTTCATTTTCATATGCATCCTATTTTAGTTTTTTCGCGAGCCCGACAAAATGACGGTTTAATAAGGATAGCAATTTATCAGGGAGTGGGTTCAACAAAAAAATGAATCTTATGGTCACTGCTGGCGTAGCGAGGCGCGCAACCTGAAGGAACGGGTATTTAATGTTCCTCCCTCCGGTAGGAGGAGGGAGGTATACAATATTAATGTCTCTCTCTATGAAAATGACAAACTCTATTCAGATATGGAGAATGCGAGAGCGTTGGCATATGATAACTTGAACATCACAATTTAAAATGGCATATGTGACAATGGTGTTTACTCTGAAGATATGATAAAAATCAACGATCCTGACAATAATGGTGTTGAAGATGCTGATGGTCAGGCGTGGCTTGACCATGTTGCGGAAGTTGGTCCTAGAGTGGTGAGGGTCGGGTAATTAGGGAACCTCGGCGTCTTGGATATCGCAACATGATAGCTATCCCTAAGATCAGTAATCAAGTGTTGCGCGCTACGATTCGAGGAGAGTGCGGAGGGGGTGTAACGGCAAAGAAATAGGGTCCGTTATGCGCCTTTTATAATGAGAGCATGACTCTTAGGCGAAGGATGCGATGACCTAGTCAATTATGCGCAACATAGAATCGAATGTGACAATCAGGGAGCGGGTCTCTCTGCACCTGATGAACCTCTGTGGTCACGCCACCCGCCCACTCAACCATCGGGGTTTTTACCAGCTCACAAAAAAAATTGGTAAACTCTGCAGTAGTGATTCTACAGTTCAGGTGAGGCTTAATGAAGATTCACTCTACGAATTTTTGGTCTGTGACCCATATTGGAATCGCCTGATTCATGAGTATTTCTATTATGAGCCGGAAATCTTTTACTTCCTTGATCTACTGAAGGGGAGCAAGTTTGCGTTTGTTGACGGGGGGGCTAACTGGGGATTTTGGAGCGTTCTTGCTTCCTCTTCTGCCTAT
This sequence comes from Verrucomicrobiaceae bacterium, assembly GCA_024229495.1. GTDB lineage: Bacteria > Verrucomicrobiota > Verrucomicrobiia > Verrucomicrobiales > DEV007 > CACIUL01. Next base: position 2,234 of record JAAESJ010000048.1, read on the forward strand.
GGCGCAGTAGAGACTGTGGCCTATGAACCGATGCCTAATACATTTGCGTTCTTAGCGCGAAATGCGGCGATCAATAGTGATCGCTTTAGAATTGTGCAGAAGGCTCTAGCGGTGAAGGATATAAAGGATGTTCCAATGGACGTTGGCGACGCTGCTGAGCGTAGCGCGGCGGGTGCCTCCATCGCTCAGAGTCGGGATAGGGGGGCGGGATCAGGGATTTTAGTGGATGCCATCGGGCTTGACCGCGCGCTCAGTGAATTGCACAGCGCTATGCCGACGGTGATCAAGTTGGATCTCGAAGGGGTTGAACGTGCCGTAATAGACGCCAGTCATTGGGTTGATGATCACGATTGCGTGTTGATCTTTGAGGATCATGCAAAAGACCCAGCCTGTGAGGTCAGCGCTGCGGTGATGGCGCGTGATTGGCCTGTCTATTTTTTCCATGATGATGGGCGGTTAGATTTAATAAAATCTGTAGAACAACTGGCCGGCTTGAAGACGAGTTCCCACCGCGGCTATAACTTATTTGGTGCGCACCCTGGTGGGGTTTTTGATCAGTTGTTTATGAAACAGTTGAATGACTGAGAGCGTTGAGTAGTAAGGCTTATTTTCAGTCTATTGAAGATCCATTGGCTGCGCACAGCGGGCAATGGGAAAATGAATTTCCCACTGTTGTTACCGTAGCGAGACGAGCAATTTGACGAATCGGGTATTTACTGTCGCTACCACTGTCAGGGTCACTGTCATCCTTACGGCACCCTTGGCACAGCCTCACCCCAGCCTCACCCCAGCCTCACCCCAGCCTCACCCCAGTGTGCGCCGCGGCACCCTCGGCGACGAATACCACGTTGCCGCTGACCTAGGCGTGATGCCCGCCGATTGCCTCCTGCGTTCCTTTATCAAGGCGCTAGTGGGGTGTTCTGTGCGGAAGTAATCCGCCTTCACACTATCACCTCCTGCGTATCAGTGCCATTATTGCTGTTTTTTCATCTACAGCATCGCGGGTCACACTGCCCCTGGAATAAACGGCACCGGCTATTTTGGTGCCGGGTTGAGCAGAGTAGCGCTCAATACACAATGGACGGCTTTATCAAATACCTGCCGGTCGGCAGCGAGCCTTGAAACGGCTAGCGGGGACGTCCGAATCCCCGTCCCCAGCGGCCACGGCCACCACGGCTGAACCCGCCGTCCTCAACCTTGGAGTTGTAGGTTTCAGTTTGTTCAGGTGTCAATACCGAGCGAATTGCATCTTCCTTGGTCACATCCTGAGCGAGGGCTGCATCCGGAAGATCTGTTTCAATACCCTCAATGGCCATCGCCTCATCATAGTCGTCGGATTGGCGGACCAGGATTCCAAATACCTGGTCTTCCTGGGCTTCACTAAGTTCAAGAGCCTGGTCCAGTTGACCCAACTCCCAGTTAGCCCTCCTTTGCACTCCCTCGGTATCCTCCTCGAGTTGTTCGCGTTCAAACTGCTCAAACTGCTCCGCGCTCAACTCCTCCTTGAGGATTCCCTCGATTTCCTCCTCGTTGTTTCTCCAGAAATCTCCCTGGGATTCCATGATCTCCTGCATCGAGCGGCTGTCGTCGTCAAGTTCGCTCTGGAACTTCTTGCTGCTATCCTCCATGAGACTGGCCATTTTTGCCTTGATGGAACCTGCTTGGGCATCGGTAAGGTTCAGCTTCTCAGTATAATCATCGACCGCCCCTTCAATAAAGCGGTCAGCACCCCTTGTCATGGCACCTGCAAACTGCTTCATCAGGCTGCGTGCCTCGGGGCTGTTGAAGAGTTGCGCTATGGCTTCTTCCGGGTTGATATCCCCATCCTGGTCATCATTGTTACCGTCGCCTGCTGCCGGGTCGGGAAGCGCGCTTAATTTTTCCACCGGCTTTTGAGTATTTGCAGTGGTTGACGGAGCAGGAATGCCCGTTCCGGTATTTCCCGGTGCCGTGGATTCCTGGCTTTGCGCAAGAGCCTGCTTGTCGTTTACCGCATCATTCTTCTTGGAGTTGATAGCCGCCATGATGCCAAGGCCGAGGGCAAAGGCGAGAACGATGAGGAGAATTTGTGGTGCTTTCATTTGAGTCTGGGTGGTTGCCTTGCTGGGCGTGTAACTATTATTTTACAATGTAGGGCGTCGCAGGACTACCTACATTTTATTCGTTGGTTTTGATGCTGGTGGGGTAATTTCCTTGAGTAAGGGGCTATAGCGGGGAATGGAACTTGCGTTCAACCCTGCCACTGGCCACGGAAACCGCTCGGGTAGACCACTTCCTTGAATTCCTGGCCATTCCTGTAGAACTTGGCAATCATTCCGCGAACTTTGTCATTGCGCGAACTCGCGCGTTTTGGTGACTTGGTTCATGTCCCGCCAACACACTGGGAGGCCGGCAGGGGCCTGACCTTGGTCAACTTGACGGTGCTTGTAGTGATGTCCTGGTCAGTGCGCGGTGCAATGCTGCTGATGTTGGTCTGGCCACTGGATACGAGATCCTTATTCTTGGTTCCATCCACACCATCCAGAGTGTAGAAGATGCAATACTTGACCTCAATGTTTTCAAATATGCTGTCCCCGTTGTTTCGGACATTGAGTTTGAAACGAGAGTCGTAGGCCGTGACCTTGCCGTTATTGGCTTTACTTTCGCCGGTCTTGACTTCTTCGTCACTGACACGAATGGCGAGACGGCGTCCTGCCATTGATGACTGATACCAGTCCTTAAGGTAAGTCTGATCACTTTTGCTTAGAGCCTTGACGGGAATCGTCATGGTCTTGCCGTCAGAGCGGAGGATTTTTGCGGTTTGCTTGGTGGCTGAAAAATCCAATACCTTCGCGTTCAAGGTTTTGGAGCCGTCGGCGCTGGTAAATGAACGCATCTCTGCGGCACCGGCCAAGGTTGCTATACAAGTGGCCAAAATAATCGGGAAGAGGAATTTCATGGCGAGTTTTTAGGTTGTTAGTAGTTTCTTTGATTAGCGACGCAGATCAAGCCCGTTTTCTTAGAGAAAACCTGTTTTTGAAGGAAAATTGGGCAATTTTCCTGAAATCGCCCGGGGTGCTGGAGAAATTCCCTGGGATCGGGCTCCTTTTGACTTGAGTCCTTTGGGGTGGATATCGACTGCTATGGCAGTTGGATTGTCATGAATATCCGTGTTTCAGGATGACTTATTTGGGTAACTCAATGGCAGGAATGGGATGGGAAGGAACGTTTTTTTTGTTCATTTTGAACTTTCGTAATTCAAGGGTGCACCTAACATTCGCGGCATGAACATTGAGACCATTTCCCTCCATGGCGGCCATACTCCTGATTCCGCCACCAATGCCCGTGCTGTTCCTCTTTACCGCACTTCCTCCTTCGTATTCGACTCGACGGAGCATGCAGCAAATCTTTTTGCTCTCAAGGAACTCGGAAATATATACACGCGCCTGATGAACCCCACAACGGATGTGCTCGAGAAGCGCGTCGCACTCCTTGAGGGAGCCCATGAGATGGCCGGCCTTGGACTGGCCTCCGGCACTGCCGGTGTGTTCTATTCCATTATTAACCTTGCCGAGTCCGGTGACAACATTGTCTCTGCCCGTAACCTCTACGGCGGTTCCTATACCCAGTTTAATGATATCCTGCCTGCGCTCGGTATAGAGGTGCGCTTTGTTGATTCTCAGGATCCGGCTAACTTTGCCGCGGCAGCTGACGACAAGACACGGGCTTTCTTTACTGAGACGGTTTCCAATCCTGCCCTTGAGGTTGCTGACCTTGATGCTATTTCCGGGCATGCCAGAGACTGTGGAGTGCCGTTGATCGTGGATTCCACTTTCTCGACACCTTATCTCACCAATCCTATTGCCCACGGGGCTGATATTGTGGTGCACTCGTTGACGAAATGGTTCGGAGGACATGGCACGGGTATCGGCGGAGTTGTTGTGGACAGCGGGCGTTTTGACTGGTCTGCCGGAAAGCATCCGCTCTTTGATAAGCCGGATACGTCTTATCACGGTTTGCGATGGGGACATGACCTGCCTGATGCACTGGCTCCGTTGGCATTCATCCTGCGTATGCGCACTGTGCCGCTGCGCAACCTGGGCGCCTGCATTTCTCCGGATAACTCCTGGAATTTCCTGCAGGGAATCGAGACACTGGCACTGCGTATGGAGCGCCACTGCGAGAATGCAAAGTCGGTTGCCGAGCACCTTAGTGCACGTGACGAGGTCGAGTGGGTGCGCTTTCCCGGACTTGAGAGTGATCCTGAGTTTGAGAAGAACCGCAAGTATCTAAAAGGCAAGGGAGGCGCGATGGTGGTCTTTGGTATTAAAGGGGGCGCTGAAGCGGGCAGGAAGTTCATCGAGAGCTGCAAGTTGTTCTCTCACCTGGCCAATGTGGGTGATGCCAAGAGCCTTGCCATTCATCCGGCCACGACGACGCACTCCCAGCTGAATGAGGAGCAGCAGGCGGCAGGAGGGATCACTCCCGAACTGGTGCGTCTCTCGGTTGGCATCGAGCACATTGATGACATTATTGCTGACCTTGACCAGGCCCTTGCCGCATCTGCGGGATAATTTTCGGAGGCCGAATCTGGTAACTTTTCAGGGATAAAACAATTGGAAATGATGATAAAGTCAACGCTGATAACACTTCTTGTTGCAGGCATATCCTCGCTCCCGGCAGCGAATGTTGAGCCTACTCACAAGGGGATTTCCTACGGTTCCCATAAAAACCTGAAACTTAACTTCTGGAAAATCGACGCGAAGGAGCCCACGCCACTGCTTGTGCATATTCATGGGGGAGGCTGGCTGGGAGGCAAAAAGAACGAAACCATCTCGCCAAATCTCCTCAATCAGGGCTATAGCTACTGCTCGATTGATTATCGCTTGGCTGGGGTTGAGCTTTTGCCTGCCGCTGTTCATGATGCCGCCCGGGCTATCCAGTTCCTCCGGTCCAAGGCCGGGGAATGGAATATTGACCCGAGCCGCATTGCGGTAACCGGAGGTTCCGCCGGGGCTGCCTCGAGCTTATGGCTTGCCTATCATGATGATCTTGCTGACCCTGCGAGCAAAGATCCCGTGTTGCGGTATTCCTCGCGCGTTTGTGGTGCCATTGGTATTGGGGGGCAGACTACGCTTGACCCCTTCCTACTGGAAAAGGCCATCGGGTTGGCGGCGATCAAGCATCCGATGATCTGGAAGACTCTCGGAGCCACCAGCCATGAGCACCTGATGAAGAATTGGGAGAAATTCAAAGCCCTCTCGATTGAATGTTCCCCCATGACTCATGTCAGCAAGGAGGATCCCCCTGTCTGGATACGTTACGGTAAGCCCGCTCCCGTGCCGGTTATCAAGGGGGATGGTATTCATCACGCCGGTTTTGGACGCTTACTTAAGGAGAGGTGTGAGAAGTCAGGCGTCGAGTGCCACCTGCAGGTGGCCGGCGGGGAGCAGCCCCCCATGAGCAACACTGAATTTCTCAGGAGAGTATTCAAGCTCCCCGAGGGTTAGGCTGCCAGTTAAGCAAACCATTCGCTGATCACCTTTGACTGCCGGGTGATGCTGGTGAGTCGACGCTCACTTCCTGAGTGTGGGTAGGTGAGTCGTTCGTGATCCAATCCGAAGAGTGCCAGAAGAGTGGCCTGGAAATCATTAACGTGCACCGGGTTCTCAGCAGGCTGCCATCCGATCTCGTCGGTTGTCCCGTAGCTTAATCCACCTTTAACCCCACCACCTGCCATCAGGATGGTAAATGCGTTCGGGTGGTGGTCGCGTCCGGTGTTGGCTTTGCGCCCGTTGCGGTTCTCGCCCAGTGGAGTGCGACCGAATTCGCCGGCCCAGACAACCAGTGTTTCATCAAGCAGGCCGTGCTCCTTGAGATCCTTGATCAGGGCTGCGATTGGCTGGTCGGACATTCCGGCGTTAAAGGTCAATTCTGAATCGAGGCTGGAATGATGATCCCATGAGGCATGGATGATGTTCACGAAGCGCACTCCCCGTTGCACCATGCGACGGGCCAGTAGGCAGTTGCGGGAAAATTCCGCATAAGCCTTGCCGTTACCACGTCCTCTGCCACCACCCTTTGGAGTTGCGCGCTCTGTGCCGTATGCCTCCATCATGCGCTTTCCTTCCCCGGAAAGATCGATCAGTTCGGGCGCGGCTGCTTGCATGCGGAAAGCAAGCTCATAGCTGGCGATGCGGCTGGCGATTTCCGGGTCACCCACGTTTTCCAGTTGGTTGTTGTTGAGCTCCTTGAGTGCATCCAGGCCGGCGCGTTGCAACTGGGGCGGAAGTCCATCGGGATTCTTGAGGTTGAGCAACGGGTCAGTGCCATTGCGGAATCGCACCCCTGCGTATGTGGACGGCAGGAAGCCGCTTTGCCAGAGTGTTGC
>JAAESJ010000049.1 GCA_024229495.1 Verrucomicrobiaceae bacterium
GGACAGCAGACCCTTCGCCGATATCCTGAAGAGCGAAGGTGCGCGAAGCGAAGCGTTCTGGACTTACACCTCCGGCAAGGGCCGGGTTTTCGGCACCACCACCGGTCACTACACCTACACGTATTTTGACCCGATGTACCGGCTCATCCTGTTGCGAGGGATCGCATGGAGCCTGAGGGAGAACCCGGCACCATTCATGCCTCTCGTGTCCCACGGTATCACTGACGACAAGGGCCTTGTCGGCACGACCGATACCATGATGAATTACAGAAACCGCAAGAAATAAAAGCCTGCCAACCCGGTGCGCGGGTGTGCATGGTGACCTGTTGCGAAGCCATGATCCCTATTATTATCATTTTGTGAGCGTATAAGGTTGTGCACCGAGGGGTTCTCCGGTATCCAATCTGATGTTTGGATAATTTTTCAGCTCCAAAGCGAAAGTAAGCATCTTGAATCCAATAAAACAGGAAGTCATCGACGGCATGGAGGAGTTCGTGTCGGGCCAGCTGAAGTATTTGAAGCCCTCGGAAGAAAACTGGCAACCACAGGATTGGTTGCCGGATATGACCGATGAGGATTGGGTCGAGCGAGTGGAAGCCTTCCGCGAACCCGCCAAGGGACTCTCAGATGCAGTGCTGGTGGTATTGGTAGGAGACATGGTGACCGAGGAGGCTCTACCAACATATCAGACATTGATCAATGGCTTCGAGGGCATCAGCGATGAAACCGGCACTGACCAAAGCCCGTGGGCACAGTGGACGCGTGGTTGGACGGCAGAAGAAAACCGGCATGGGGACTTGTTGAACAAATATCTTTACCTCACAGGCCGTGTGGACATGCGCGCAGTCGAGGTGACCATCCAGAATTTGTTGCGCAATGGATTTGATCCCAGCACGGCGCAGGATCCATATAAAGGCTTTGTCTATACTTCATTCCAGGAACGAGCGACCAAGATTTCACACAAGAATGTGGCCCAACTCGCACGTGCAGAGGGTGACGATAGCTTGCAGGGAATCTGCAGCGCCATTGCTGCGGACGAGGCTCGCCACGAAAAGGTTTACACAAATTTCATGGGTCACATTTTCGAGCAGGATCCCAATGGCGCGATACTGGCGTTCCGTGATTTAATGCGCGACCAGATCGTGATGCCCTCGCATTTGATGCATGATGGAACAAGTCCCGACCTGTTCGAGAATTTCTCCGCCATCGCACAGCAGCTGGGCGTGTATACGGCCCAACATTATAGCGAAATCGTGGAGCACCTGGTCCGTAAATGGAATGTGGAACAATTAACCGGGCTCAACGGCGAGGCCGCGGAAGCTCAGGATTATTTATGCCGCCTGAGTGCCCGTTATGCGAAACTGGCCGAGCGAAACCAGCGCCGCCAATCCAAAGTTGAGCCACGCCAATTCAGTTGGATCTTTAATCGCGAGGTGTAACCTCCCTCAAATCCTAGTGAATATTTGAGCCCGCCCGCAATCCAATGGGTGCCACACAAAGCCCGATCGATAATGAACAGAATTGCCGGCAGAGGTTGCGCCGGGCATGATGAATCACAGAAGCCAAAAGGAATGAAATTACTGGTTCCAATGGTTATAGCTTTGAGCACCGGGTGTGCTGCAATCCATCCCAATATTGAGAAGGGTATTCACAATGAATTCAAGGAAGGTGGTGTCATCGCCTTCCCCGGAGCAGAAGGTGCTGGGAAGTTCACTAAAGGCGGTCGTGGTGGAGATGTCTATCATGTAACCACTCTCAAGGACTCGGGATCTGGATCACTCAGAGAAGGCATCGAATCGATCAAGGGACCGCGCACGATTATTTTTGATATCGGTGGAACGATTCGCCTGAAGTCAGATCTAAAAATTATTAACCAATCTCACCTTACCATTGCAGGCCAAAGTGCCCCGGGTAAAGGAATCACACTGGCGGACAGGGCCCTGCAAATCAAACACTGCCATCATGTCATCGTTCGCTATTTACGGGTCCGCCTCGGTGATGAAAACAAGCCTAAAGGAACCGCCCCTGACTGTATTACTATTGACTACAACGACCACATCATACTCGACCACCTTTCATTGAGTTGGGGAATTGACGGTAACGGCGATTTTCGCGGGCTAAAGCATTCAACGTTGCAATGGTTGATTTTCAGCGAAGCGCTTCATGACTCTCTCCATAAAAAAGGAAAGCATGCGATGTGCACGTCCTTCAGGGATAACGAAGGTTTTGCGACTTTACATCACAATATCTACGCCAGCAGCCGTAATCGACACCCTACAGTTTCAGGTGGCTCACAAGTCTTGGAATTCATCAATAACGTAAATTACAATTGGTCCGGAGGGCAAAATATCTCCGGCGAGCAATTTAATCTGCTCAATAATTACTATAAGGCCGGACCTTCTTTGAAGGCTGAACATCCCCTTCAATTTAAATCGCAGGAAATAACACCCGTATCTCGCGGACACTTTGCCGGAAATTATTTCGACGGATTGCCTGAAAAATACAATCTGGATAACTACACAAGCATGAATTACATCGCTTCCGGGAAATATAAGAGCACGACCCGGGATTTTTTTGCGGCGAAAGAACGGTTTGATGCCGGAAAGTATAAGCTGACAAAGATTGAATCAGCAAAAGAGGCATACCTGTCATGCCTGAAGAAAAGCGGTTGTTCGCTTATGCGTGACACCGTCGATGAGCGACTTATCCAAAGCATCATCAACAAAACCGGCAAAATTATCGATTCGCAAAAGGACGTTGGAGGATGGGACATGTATCCAACGGTCACACGCCAGGCTGGTTTCGATACTGACCATGACGGCATGCCCGATGCGTGGGAACGTAAGTTGGGACTTAACCCCAATGACCCGACCGATAGAAACAACGATCGTAATAATGACGGTTTCACAAACCTTGAGGATTATCTTAACGGCCTGACTCATAAATAAAATGATTACAGGCCCGACTTAGTCGCAGCATCTTTACCAAATGGCAGGCGAAGGGGTGTGAAATGCGTTCTGCAAATTAATCTCAACGACTATCCGTAATCTGCTTTTATGTTGCCTTTCGCAGCCTGTAGGCCAAAATCCTCACACACATGAAACACATTATTTCTTTTTTCATCTTCCTGCTGAGCACAACTGCAATATTCGCAGAAGACACCCGCTGCTATGAGCTGCGCATTTACACCGCCAATGAAGGCAAGCTTGAAGCCCTGAATGCTCGTTTCCGGGATCATACCTGCAAGCTTTTTGAAAAACACGGGCTGACCAATGTAGGCTACTGGGTTCCGGAGGATCAATCCGATAACCGATTGATCTACGTGATCAGCTCACCCGATCGTGCTGCACACAGCAAGTCATGGAAGGCGTTTCTCAATGATCCTGACTGGAAAAAGGCCTTTGCCAATTCCACAAAGGACGGCCGGCTGGTTGGCAAGATCGAGAGCACCTTCATGAATGCGACGGATTATTCACCGGCAGTGAAACCCACCAACGCCAAGAAAGGCCGCGTGTTTGAGCTGCGCACCTACACCACCGCTGCTGACCGGCTGAATAACCTGCATGCACGTTTCCGGGACCATACCTGCGGGATTTTTGAAGATCATGACATGACCAATATCGCCTACTGGACACCGATGGATGAAAAGAAGGGGAAAGCCAATACACTCATCTACATTATTTCCCACTTGAGCACTGCCCAGGCCGGGAAAAACTGGAAAGGGTTCGTTGGTGATCCGGCATGGAAAAAGGCCCGGGCAGCCTCAGTGAAGGATGGCAAGATTCTAGCCAAGGCTCCGCACAAGGTTTTCATGAACCCGGTTGATTATTCGCCGATCAAGTAAGTCAGGTTGTCAGGTTAAAGGAAACCCATGAACCTGATCACCTTGGGCGTCCTGCTTGCCGGATTCACCCATTTATTGGGCCAATCAAAAACTGGGTAAAAAAAGATGAAATCCTCATCGATCCTGTTCACTGCCATTGCTGCCACAAACATTGCGGCGGCCGAAGAGCAGTGGTGGCAATTTCGCGGACCGCAGGGCAATGGGCACACCCAATCCACCGAACTACCCCTCGAGTGGAATGAGAAGAAAAACGTGGTCTGGAAAACACCAATCCACGACCGGGGGTGGTCTTCGCCGGTGATCTGGAAAGACCAGGTCTGGATGACCACCGCCACAAAGGCCGGCACCAAGCTCTTCGCGGTCTGTGTCCACAAGGATTCCGGGAAGATCCTCCACGACATCCATGTTTTTGACGTGGAAATCCCCATGTCGATTACCGCGGACAACACCTACGCCACGCCCACGCCCGTCATCGAGAAGGGGCGTGTCTACATTCATTTTGGCACCTACGGAACTGCGTGCCTGGACTCGACAACCGGTAAGCCCATCTGGACCCGAAGGGACCTGAAATGTGATCACGAAAAGGGGGCCGGACCGGCCAGTTCCCCGCTGCTGGTTGGCGATTTTTTGGTCATGCATGTTGATGGTCGCGATGTGCAATACATCATCGCCCTGAACAAGAAGGATGGCACGACCGCCTGGAAAACGAACCGTTCCCTTGATTACAGCAAGGTGCCTGTTCACCATAGAAAAGCCTACGGCATGCCGGTCCTGATTCCCCGGGGAGAGAAAACCCAGTTGGTGGGTGTCGGGGGCAGAGGAGTATTCTCCTACGACCCCACCACCGGAAAAGAACTCTGGAAGGCACGTCATCGTGGTTGGTCGATCGCGCCGAGGCCCGTTTTCGGTCACGACCTGCTCTTTGCCATCATTGACAGGGACAGCCCTGAACTTTGGGCGATTCGTCCCGATGGCAACGGTGATATCACCGAAACCCACATTGCGTGGAAAGTCACAAAACGCATGCCCCCAAGGGCCTCCCCGCTATTGGCGGAGGATCTGCTCTTTCTCGTGAACCGAAACGGGATCGCAACCTGCTTGGAGCCCAAGACCGGAAAAGTGATCTGGCAGGAAAGGCTCAAGGGAGCCTATTCAGCATCCCCCATATATACCAAAGGGCGGATTTACTTCTTTAATGAAGATGCCATCTGCACCGTGATCAAGCCCTCACGAAAACTCGAAGTCATGAACACCAATGCGCTTGCCCGGCAGCCCTTGATGGCAACCCCGGCCGTTGACGGTAATACCTTTTATATCCGCACCGAGAAATATCTTTATCGTATCGGTAAACCGCAATAAACCGGCCATTGCCCGCTGCCAAGAAAAGGACACCTTACTGATGATGCTTAGAATCCTCTCCATCCTGTCGGCTGTAATTGCTGCAGCCAGCGTATATGCCGACAACCCGAACATCGTTTTTATCATGGCGGATGATCTCGGATACGGTGATGTCGCCTGCTACAATCCGGATTCCAAAATCCCCACACCTAACATGGACCGGCTGGCCACGGAAGGTCGGCGTTTCACCGATGCCCACAGCCCGTCCGGCGTCTGCACCCCCACGCGATACGGGGTATTAACCGGAAGGTATGCATGGCGATCCCGCCTGAAATCCGGAGTGCTTGGCGGATACTCACCACCCCTGATCGAGAAAGGACGCACCACGGTTGCCACCCTCCTAAAGCAAAAGGGATACCGCACAGCCTGTATCGGCAAATGGCACCTCGGACTGGGGTGGCAACGAAGTGACAGAAAAAAGGCCCAAGGAGATCCAAAGCACAATGCAACTGGCATCGATCACGCAAAGCCACTCACATCAGGGCCATTAACCCTCGGCTTTGATTACTTTTTCGGCTGTTCGGCCTCATGGGACATGCCTCCCTATGCCTGGATTGAGAATAATTCCCTGATCGATAGCGATCTGGTGCCCACCAAAAAGAAAGCCAATGGCTTTGGCCGGGCGGGGTTCAGGTCCAAAAAGATGAAACCGGAAAGCGCCCTGCCCGACCTGACCGCAAAGGCTATCTCATATATCAAGAACACGGCTGCCGAGCATAAGGAAAAGCCGTTTTTTCTCTACTTTCCGTTACCCTCACCTCACACCCCGGTCGCGCCCAATGAGGGCTTCCTTGGCAAAAGCAAGGCGGGCAAATATGGGGATTTCGTCTTTGAGACTGACTGGGTGGTTGGCGAGGTCATGAAGGCCATCGATAAGGCTGGAATTACCGGAAACACCCTTCTCATCGTTACCAGTGACAACGGCCCTGAGCGGCACATGGTCAAGCGTAAGAGTGACTTCAAGCACTTCAGCGCCGCGGGATTTCGCGGCTGCAAGCGGGACAACTGGGAGGGAGGCCACCGGGTTCCCTTTATCGCCCGCTGGCCGGGAAAGATTA
>JAAESJ010000050.1 GCA_024229495.1 Verrucomicrobiaceae bacterium
GCACTGTCGCGCTGATATCGCGGATGTGGACCGGGTCCTTGACGATATTATAGCAGAAGTCGTCGGTTTCCCCGACCATGCGCCCACCCTGGATACCCCCCCCGGCCATCCACATAGTAAAGCAGCGGCCATGATGATCGCGGCCGTTGTTGATTTTTCCCTGGCTGTAGATACTGCGACCAAACTCACCTCCCCAGATCACCAGCGTATCATCCAGCATGCCGCGCTGCTTGAGGTCCTGCACCAGGGCTGCCGAGCCCTGGTCCGTGTCCCGGCACTGTGCCTTCAAGTGCGGCACCAGTGACCCGTGCTGGTCCCATCCCCGGTGAAACAACTGGATGAAGCGGACATCACGCTCGGCCATGCGGCGAGCCAACAGGCAGTTATAGGCGTAGCTGCCGGGCACCCTGGCTTCCTCGCCGTAAAGGGCAAAAGTGCTCTCGGGCTCATCGGATAAATCCGTAATCTCCGGAGCCGAGGCCTGCATGCGGTAGGCCATGTCATACTGAAAGTTGCGGGTCTCTATCTCTGGATCCCCGGTGGCATCCAGGCGAATTTTATTCAGCGCGGCAATGTCATCGAGCATCCTGCGGCGACTGTCGCGATCGATGCCAGCCGGGTCATTAAGATACAGGATCGGCGCTCCCCCTCCCCGCAGTTGCACGCCTTGGCAATTGGAAGGCAAAAACCCGCTTCCCCACAAGCGCGAGAAAATCGGCTGCCCCGGGTTCTTCCCGGTTCCCTGGGAGATCATCACCACGTAACCCGGCATGTCCTTGTTGGCACTGCCAAGGCCATATTGGCACCAGGAGCCGATGCTTGGCCGGCCGGGCACCTGGGAGCCGGTATTGATGAATGTAATCCCAGGATCATGGTTGATCGCCTCGGTGTGCACGGACTTGATTAAGCTTATCTCATCGGCAATGCCACAGGTGTGAGGCAAAAGATCACTGATGGTGACGCCACTCTTCCCGCGCGGAGCAACCGGCATGATGGGACCGTTGACCGTGAAGTTGCGCTGCCCGGCAGTCATTCCGGTCACCCTTTGTCCTCCGCGCACACTCTTGGGCAACTCCGTTCCATGGAGTTTCTTCAAGGCCGGTTTATAGTCAAAGAGGTCAACGTGTGAAGGACCTCCCGACTGAAAAAGGTAAATCACCCGCTTGGCAGTGGCGTCATGATGCAGCAAACCCTCCGCCCCCCCGGCAGCGCGTGCCTGGAGGCTGGGCATTCCCAGAAAAGCCAGGGTTCCAAGCCCTGAGCCCATGAAGGAGCGCCGTGTTGAAGAGTGGTGTTTCATCTTGAGGTTATTGCCGGGTAATTGTCTCGTTGAGGTTCAGGATGGTGGAGGCCACCACCGCGTAGGCGGCAAGGTCAATCGCTCCGGGTGCCTGTTGGCCGATCGCCAGGAACTGAGCCGCGGCCACAGGGTTCCTGCTGAAGCGCTTCTTTTCCCGGGTAAAGGCTTCATGGAGAATCTTGAGTTCAGCAGTGCTGATCGTGCGGGCCGTTGCCAGTCGGAAGGCGTAACTGATCCGCTCTTGGGCACTTGCCCCGCCCTCCTTGACCATGCGCGCGGCAAGAGCTCTGGAAGCATCGATGTATTGCGGGTCATTGAGAAGCACTAGTGCCTGCAGGGGAGTATTGGTATTGAGGCGGCGAACCGTGCAGGTCTCGCGGGTCGGCGCATCAAAAATGGCCATCCCCGGGGGTGGCGCCGTGCGCTTCCAGAAGGTATACATGCTGCGCCTGTAAGCCCGCCCGCCAATATCGCCAAAGTAGGCCTGTGCCGTGAAGGCGCCGTAGCCAAAATGGCTTACCTGCCGCCAAAGCCCGTCAGGTTGTGAGGGATAGACACTCGGCCCGCCGATTTTTCCGTCCAACAGGCCACTGATTGCCAGCGCATTGTCACGGATCAACTCAGCCTGCAGGCGATAGCGCGGGGCACGAGCCAGCAGGCGGTTGTAGGGATCGGATTCCAGAGTGTCCCCGGGGATCTCCGAGCGCTGTTGATAGGTTTTAGACATCACGATTTCCTTGAGGAGCCCTTTCAGGTTCCAACCGTTCCGGCGAAACGCGATTGCCATGGCATCAAGCAGTTGCGGATGGGACGGCCATTCCCCCTGGGAGCCAAAATCCTCCGAGGTGCGCACAATACCTGTGCCAAAGATCATCTGCCAATAGCGATTGACTGCGACACGGGCCGTCAGGGGGTGCTCATCCTCCACCAACCATTTTGCAAGGGCTAGGCGGTTACCCGGGCCATCCCCGGGAAGTTGCGCAAATAAGCCCGGGACACCGGCACCAACCTCCTTGCCAGGATTGTTATACTCTCCGCGCATCAGGATGCGCGTCTTGCGCTTGCCCGGTGCATCCATGATCATGACACTGGTCTGTCCCTTGTCCTTGAGTTGCCTCTCAACAATTCCCTGCTCAATACTCAGCGCCTTGTCCATGCGCCGGGTGAGCAGGGATGACTGCTTCTTGAACGCCTCGTTGACCTGTCGCTTCTCTTCACCGGAGCGTTCAGCTTTCGCTTTACGCAGGATGCCGGCCAGTGTTGTGCCGTCGGCTGCGGGTGCCGCTCCCGGCATGGGCAACTTCTTCCATGGGCCCACGCCATGACGCCCCAGTGAAACCGGTGATTGCCATCCCTCTTCTCCTGCAAGCACCTCGGCAATCTTTCCGGGCAAGGGCTTTCTCCAAGACCAACTAAGATCCGATAGCTCATGCCGGGTATTACCATCCTTGTAGCTTAGCTGCACCCAGGCAATGAAACCGGCCACCCCGCCGGCATTGACTGCATCCGCAGCAATAATGTTCTCACCCTGCCTGAGAGCTGAGGTAATATCGACCAGCTGCGGCTTCATCCAGGGATCAACATGCCCCATCTTGCGACCGTTGACATAGAGTGAGGCATTGTTGTCACAGGTATAAAAGACGTATGCTCCATTAAGCTCTCCCTCCACCTTGATTTTTTTCCGGATCAAGATCCTCGGAGTGGCGCCGGATTTTTCCGACCAGATCCACTCGGGCTGCCGGTCGGATCCAGGCATCTGAAATTCCGCCTTGCTCGGCTCGGACTTGGGCTTTTCTTGCTTCTCTGGAAGCGGTGACTTGGCCAGCACCTCCTCACTCCAACTTGCAAACTCCACCGGGTTGGCTTCTCCCAAGTTCTCGCGCAGGTGCTTGATTCGCTCCAGTCGCACTTTGAGCTCATCGAGGAAGGCGGTCTGCTCACTTAAGGGAGAGGCAACCTTGATAAAGGGAGCCGTATTGCCATTAGTCGCCCCGTGCCCCCTGACCGTTGCAGAATCAAAGAAGGCGTAAAAGCGAAAGTAATCCTCCTGGCTGATCGGGTCATACTTGTGGTCGTGACACTGCGCGCACTTCATTGTCATGCCCATGAAGCTTGTGGCAACGGTGTCGACTTTATCGACGATGTAAGCAACCCGGTATTCCTCGGGGATAGTTCCCCCCTCATGGGTATTCATGCCATTGCGCAAAAATCCCGTGGCCATCTTCTGTTCGGGAGTGGCACCGGGAAGCAAGTCACCGGCCAACTGCTCAATGATAAATTCGCTATAAGGCTTGTTCTTAATGAAAGCCTGAATCACCCAGTCCCGCCAGCCCCACATGTCACGGTGGTCATCAATGGAATAGCCGTTGGTGTCGGCATAGCGGGCAGTATCCAGCCAGTCGAGCGCCAACCGTTCCGCGCAGTGCCCGGATGAGAGCATCCGGTCAACCAAGGACTCCCACGCCCCTGGGGATTGATCCGCCAGGAATTGCTTTACCTCGCCGGCAGATGGAGGAAGGCCGCGCAGGTCGAAAGAAAGGCGGCGAATCAGGGCCTCACGGCCGGCCGGCGGCGAGGGCTTGAGTCCCTCCTTCTGCAACCTCTTGCCGATATTCTTATCAATCATGTCGCGAATGGCGCCGGCTTCTTTGGCCACCGGCGAGGAATACGCCCAGTGCCCCTGATATTGGGCACCGCCCTTGATCCAGCTCTCCAGTAGCACCTTCTGTTTTTCACTCAGCTTGTAGTGCGAATCTGCCGGGGGCATCACCTCATCCGGATCAGTCGACCGGATCCGGAAAACGGCTTCACTTGCCTTGAGGTCACCGGGCACAATCGCACGCACTCCGTCACGATCAGCATAAGCACTACCGGACTCATCCAGTCGCAACTTGGCCTTCCTGCCCTCCTCCGCCGGGCCATGACAATGGAAGCAGTTCTCGGAGAGAATCGGGCGAATATCCCGGTTAAAGGAAATTTCCTCCGCGGAACCCGCTCCGGTCAACAGTAATGCCGGCAGGCTGAGGATAATGGCCAGTTGATATCCTTTTCGCATCGTCATGAAATGAATAACTAAATGAACAGTTCCTGTCACTGAATATTGCCCTACCCGTGAAGATTTTACATCAACCGAATATCCCAACAATGAAGCACCCTCGCTACTGATTTACTCTTTGGGTTGATTATACCTATTAAAGGCCACGGCATAGACATCCCCAACAGACATGAATGGAAGGTCGGTAACCGCCAACCAGAACAACTCACCCCCCTGATCAACAACGGCAACCCCATGTGAGGCATCACCATTTTCATCCACTATACCGTAGGAGCGGGACACCGACCCGTCCGCATCGGAGAGCAGCGGAAACTGATAATTTTGCTGGACCCTGGCAAGGCTTGCAGGGGAATCAGGGCTAATCGCCACCACCTCAATGCCGGCAGCCTTGAACTGCTCATAGGCAACATTGAATGTACTGAGTTGCTCAAGGCACATCGGGCATTGCTGACCGCTGTAGAAGAGCAGCACCACCGGGGACGGGGTATCTCCAGCAAAATCATCCAGAGCAACATTCTCACCACTGCCTGAGGACAGGGTGAATGAGGATGCGGCAACCGGTTCTTCAATCACGAAGCGCGCGTGGTTATACTCCAGGCAAACCATTCCCAGCTCATTGGTGATCCCCAACTGCCCTGCAGACTCGGGACGGGTCGCCTCAAGCAGGTCATATGTCAGGCGGTAATAGGTAGCAACCGCAGCTACCTGGGTTTGATACGGGTTCTGCGCGTCAGCCACATCACTCCATGTCCTCAGGTCAGTAGAAGACTGAAACTTGACACTATCAAGGTCACCTTCCCAGGAAAACTCAACCTGCCCATCATCGAGTTTCTCCACCGCAAGCTCCGGGATCAGTGCCCCCATGAACTTGACCCTCTCGGTGGTCACCGCTCCCTCATCATCCTCAACCTCCACGTAAACGTTGTGGGTTCCGCGGTGAACATTGTTGATCTCAATGGTGTAGGGAGCCTCGGTAAACTCGGCAATAAGGACCGGGTCCAGGCTAAACGGCGTATCGCAAGACTTATAGAGAAAGCGCACCGCGGCAATTTCACCACCCGCGTCCTCGGCACTGACCGTGATCCCGATGGCATTTCCCTCCTTTACCACTGAGGGAATATTCTTTGACATCCAGGCATAGGAAGAGGGATTTTCCGAGGCAAATCCCTCACCGAGCAGCTGAAAACAAAAGCGGTCATTGATAATATCGATGTTAACCGTCGGTCGCTTGTTGTCGACGACACGGATCGCCCGGGTCACCGAGCTTGTCCTGCCCTGTTTATCGGTAGCGCTGGCAACCAGCCGAACCACAGAAGAATTCTTTTCCCGGTTCGCCAGGACATTGGCAAGGTTCACTTGCAATAAGGAATCATTCGCCTGCCCCACCTGCTCACCGTCAACAGACAGGCTGGTCTTGAGGATATAACCGCGGTGCCAGGGAAGAAACGCTGCATCCTTTTCTGAGCTGCCGATAGCATCCACGCCTATCTCCAACTGCTCATCCGCATCATACACCCTGTCGTCAAGATCCCTCAGGACAACAACCGGCGGCTTGCCCCCCTCATCCACTGCATTGGCGAAAAGCGACAGGTCAAAGGACAGATCGATCCCATGCTCAAAGAAAATCGGATCATTGCTGGACCGCGCCTGGTGTACCTCGGCGGCAATCACGTTCTCCCCTCCGGGTTGCAGGAGATTCTTAAAGCCTGATATGTCGCTGCTGAAGAAAACCTCCTCATCGACACCCACGACAGGCTCCAGCGCGGGAGTCTCGTAGTCCACCTGACCATCCGGCATGTTCCGGCGCAGGATCACCTCCCCATTGAGGTAAACAATCACGCCGTCATCCGCCTTACAGGCCATATGCAAGCTCTCATAAAGATTGGGGTCTCCGCTGTAGAAATTGCGGCGGAAATACGTAGTATTGTAAATGACGGTCGATTCATGGTCCGTATTGACGTTGTCCGAGGCGATATCAACCAGGGTTGCAGGTGAATCCCCGCGACCGAGTTCACCGCTGCCTTTTTTCCAACCGGCATCATCAAAATTCGGCTTCTGCCAGCCTTCCGGAGCAGGGCCACCTTGATCAAGGAAGCACCACTGCGCTCCCGGCTTCACCAGTCGAATCCTGTTGAAGTTGATGCGGTAGCTGTTTCCTCCCACCAGTTGCCCGGCATTTTCCGGAGTGCCGAATTGCTTCACGTGCCAGAAGAAATTCTTCGCCGTGGTAAGCCGCTTTAGGGCCTTGAAGCGCGGGGTAATGACGAAGTTCTCCTTCGGCGCGAGAACAATTCCGCCAATTACTGCATTCGACCCGGTGATGCGAAAGGCGTTACCACGTAACCTCTCGATGCCCTCTCCCTGGCCTCCCGCCTCGACCCAGCGGGCAAAAATCTCAGGTGGCAGCTCCATGACGTATTCCAACTCATCAGGAATCTCATTATCACCCCCGGGAACAGTGAAGGTGATCGTAGTCACAACCTCCCTCTGCAAGTCGATATTGCGTATCACAAGACCACCTGAAACACCGACCATCCCAAGCCCACTGAAGTCATCGACAACAGTCAGGTTCTTCCAGGCAATGTTGTTATTGTTCAACACGTTGACGGGAAGGTTATTGCCCTCGGCAATATTCATCCCGTAAGGTGCAGCCGTGCTCGTCTCGATGCGGGCGAGCAGGCAGCAATGACCGGCATCACTGAAGCAGGCACTGAAGTCAGCCGGGTTCGGCGGATACCACGCAATCTGCACGATACAGCTCTCACCCGGGTCGAGTATGGGAACCGGGACACCGCCATTGTCATAGGCATTCGGCCCCAACGACGCATCGTCGTAGGCCTTGCCGTATTTGTAGCCCCCGGCGGATGTCCACGGGGCAATCGTCGGCGAGGAGCCGTCCCAGGGGCCGATATCGCCACTGAGTGTGGCCGAGGTGGAACTGCCGTATGCGGTCGAAGGGTCAATGCGGTCAGTGTAACCGGGTTCACCCTGCCATTTTGCCCAGATGCGGTCGCAGTTGGTGTGTAGGAGGAAAAAGAACGGATCACGCGTGGAAGTAGCGGGACTGCCCATCGTTGCACCAATCACCCCGTGGGACCAATCATGGGCAGTGCCTTCCAGGCTGTCGGAAAAATCGACAAAGTCGCTAAAGGGATAATGCGTGCTGTCCGGGGAAATAATGCCCAGATGAAATGACGAGAAGTTCCGGCTGATCGAAGGGGAAAAGCTGGCGAAAGGCGCGCCCACCGAGCCCGAGTCCGATCCCATGAAGGAGGAGGTGTAATAGTTAAACGGGGCCCGCGGATCATCCTCCCAGTTCCAGTAGAGCATAGTCAATCGTGGCTCCACGCTGAGTAACATCTGCTCATATCGGTTGACCAGTTCACGGTGCCAGGGAAGGAACGCATCAGTGCGGTGCTCTGCATGGGAAGTGGCGTGAATAATATCCTGCAGGTCAAACATCGTGTCCCCGCTCCCGGCATGGTTGGTAACGTCCAGGTTCTGCACGGCGGCCACATACCTGGCAATGTCGCCGGTTGTGGCATCGGTAGCATTGATCCTGGGCTTGGTGATCTCACGCCCTGCCACCAGGTCCGTTCCACAAAAAGTGTCAATGTAGGTGTCGCCATTGTCGGCAGCGGGATCACCGGTCCACTGGTCAGGCCAGCCCAGCCCGGTGGACGCCTTTGCCCAATAAAGGCGCACCCTTTCCGTGCCTGTTGACGGAGCCGTACCTCGATTGGAAATCCGCACGTAGACATAGTTCGGAGCACCCAAGGCAGGGTCACGGAACTCGGGATTCTGGTGGCTTGGCAGGCTCCAGGTCGGACTACCTGTGGGAAAGGGATGTGGCTGCCAGTTGGGATCCCCATTCTTGCGTACCCAGATGTCCGGGCTATTCCACATCACGGTGGCAGCGTTCGGCTCAAGCCCACCGTCTCCCGAGACGTCCTCCATATAGAGGTCCTCGGCAAAACAGATCGAGGTCGACAATGCGATCACGAAAACGAAAGGCAACACTGCTTGTGATTTTCTAGATGATTTTTCTTTCATGTCAATAATTTCAGAGCTCGTGATTAAATGAAGTTCCCGACACTGTATGCCGGCCAACATCAGCTTCATCGATAATACACTTTAGCTCCGCACAGCTCTCAAGAGCAAGCGCCCAGTGAAAAATACGGTTTTTTAAACACAACAACAAGGACCCATTGCCGGATCCCGGACCGGATTTCGCGGCTGGCGCCCTGTGTGCACCTACTTGCTGCCGATGTGCAGGAAGTCGGCAGGAGCCTGTCCTTCCGGAGCAAGGTAATCAGGCCCAAGAAGATCACGAACGGTTCCTATCAGCAGGTCCTCAAGATCCGGCTTGTAGCGACCGGGAAGCGCATAATAGACCTGGGAAAAATCGGCCTCGTAACCGCCCTCCTTCAGGACCCGGCGTGAAGGAATATAGCCGGGCATGTCGTTACACCAGGCGTTGAGCCAGAGCCGGGAATAGTCGAGCTCGGTCTTGAGGCGCACAGCGTAGTCGACAACAACCTCACCGGGGAGGAATACCAGCGCCAAATCCTTGTTGAATTTCCAAGTCGATATGGTGTAGGGGACAAGCTCCTGGATCTTTCCTTTCTCCTTGATTTGCTCAAGCATAAGCTTGGCCTGGTAGCCGTGAAAGTCGTTGCGCTTGGCGGTCTCTTCCCAATGGGCGCGCTCGGACGGCTTCTCCAGTGGCAATTGAATCGTCCGCTGGCGGATGGTGGGGATAGCGCCCAGTTTCTTCAGACCCTTTTTCATCTGCTTGGCCACCCCGGCGGCGATGGCCTCACCGTGGCTTTTTGCATCGTCAATGCCGCGTGATGGCTGGGGACCAACGTCCGCCCCGCAGCCGATGGTAACCACCGATATGCTGCCGGGGTGATTCCTCTCAAGACCCTCCCCGGCAAACCCGGCCCAGTCACCGCAGATGCGGTTACGCCCGCCAAGTGTCGTGCAGTGGCAGGCGTAGTTGGCCCAGACCGCGATGACCTTGCCGGCAGCATCCTTCGCCACCATGAAGGGCAGGCTGTGGTCGACCGGGCCGTCCTTCTGGAAGCCGAACCCCCCCCAGCGGCCC
>JAAESJ010000051.1 GCA_024229495.1 Verrucomicrobiaceae bacterium
CCTGTTATCCGGTTGCTGTCTATCAGCCGATGATGTGGCAGGTTGCGGTCCGGATGCTGCTTGCTTTGCGGCTGCGGACTGAGGTGCTCTTCGGTTCCTCTTCTTGCGCAAAAAGACAAGCAGGAGAACCGGGATGAGAAGCGCCAGGACACCTCCAATTAGAAGTAGAGAAAAGCCCTCTCCAATGCCCGAAAGATCCACGCTGGGAAAATCCAAGGAAGGAAAATCAAATTGTGCGAATAACATCAGCTTATCCTTTCAGGCGCATAGCCCTATCACCGTCATTAGCTTACCACATAATGGCAATTCCCCTTATCATTTTTAAATACGACGTGGTGCAGGGAAATGGCATCGCCGTAATCATAAGGCGCGCCAGCCCGCTTCATGTCATTGAAAATGCATCTTTAATCATCAATGAAAATGATGACCGGAGACCGGCAGCCGGTGGCAGGAAAAGCCTTGAATCACGCAACAGTTACTGGGTGTCCGCAGCTTCCCCCACAGTAGCCCTCACTCAGGTCAGGATACGGCGGAAGCGCCGGTCGATCTTCTCCAAGATCACTTTCTCAAGCGCATCGTGGCCGATGCCGTCAACCGCGCCCTTGACGAAGCCGAAGGTCATGAGCTGGCGCGCGGCGGATTCCGGGATACCCCGGGCGCGAAGGTAAAAAAGCTCTTCATCGGTAATCGGCCCGGAGGTTGACCCGTGACTGCACTTCACCTGATCGGTATTGATCTCAAGGCCCGGCATTGAGTTCGCCTCGCATTGGTCACTCATCAGCAGGTTGCGGCAGGTCTGGAAGGCATCCGTGTGATGCGCCCCCTCCTCAACCATGATCAACCCGGCAAAGATTGTCCGTGCCTCGTCATAAAGGGCATTCTTGTAGAGCAGGTTGCTGGTGGTGTGCTCCTGCTCATGAAGTTGCAGGGTGCGCATATCCATCTCCTGGCTGTTCTCGGGTAGGCAGACAGCAAGCATGTCTGTAGAGGCTCCTTCCCCACTGAGCCGGGCCGTGAACTCGGAGCGCGACCAGTGGCAGCCAAGGTTAAGGATAAATGAGCGGATATTGGCCCCGGCTGCTGCAAGGCTTGAGCTGACATGCAGGGAATGGGCCTGCTCACTCAGGTTCTGGGTGCGCACGTGGGTGAGCTTGGCATTCTCACCGGCCACCAGGTCGGTGACCCCGCCGCAGAAACCCGGTAGCTGGCCAGCGGAGGCAACGTATTCGGCAATGGCAGCACTGGAACCGGCGCCCGAGACAATCAGGCTGTGAGGGAAAATTGCGGCGTTCTCCCCGGAGAGCCAGTGGAACACCTCCACCGGCCGTGATAGCGAGACATCCTTCGGGATGTGCAGGAAAATCCCCTCACGCAGCCGTGCCCGGTGCAGGGCCGAAAACTTGGACGAGCCAAGACGGGCAGGCTCCTGCATGAAGGACAACCTGATCAGGTCGGCATCCTCCACCAATGCCCGCGAGAGTGGCTTGAAAATCACACCTTTCTCCTCAAGCTCCGCATCGAGCAGGGGGTCGGCGATCAATCGATCATTAGCCAGGATAATGCGCCCGGCATTCTCCTCGAGGGCCGTCGAGCGGGTGATCAACTCCGCCCCGTCAGTCTCAACGGCATCGACGATATCATCAAAGGCCAGCTTCTTGAGATCGGCAAAGCGCCAGGCCTCATGAGTTCGCTTGGGCCAGGGAGCTTCATTATATTCCCTCCATGCCGCCGCCCTGGCTTCAGTATACCAGTCCGGTAAATTTTTGTCGACCCCTTCAGGATCATCAAAAAACGACCTCTTAACCGATTTTTCCTCTAGCAATGCCTCACTCACTTGCAAAAAATTTCTATCCTACCGATCCCTCCATCTCAAGGTCGATGAGGCGCTTAAGCTCAACGGAGTATTCCATGGGAAACTCACGCACCAAGTCATTGACGAAGCCATTGACACTGAGGCTGATCGCCTCGGCCTCGCTGAGGCCGCGCTGCTGCATGTAGAAGATCTGCTCCTCACTGACCTGGCTGACACTGGCCTCATGC
>JAAESJ010000052.1 GCA_024229495.1 Verrucomicrobiaceae bacterium
CTCACCCTGGGGGAGGACTTCGCCTCCTTCCTGCTGGTACCCCGGGCCCTGCGCGAGGTCGATGCCCTGGCACGAGCGGCCCTTCCGCTCCGGGTTGACGAGGAGGAGACCTCGGCGCCAGAACCGGCATCGGTGGTGGGCATGGCCGCCACCTGGGAAGCCGACACCCTTCCCGTTCGCGCCGGGATGCGGGTACCGACCGAGGTCCGGACCACGGTCGATGGTCGTCGACCCGATGGTTCGGCGTGCTCCTGATCGCGCCGGTGGCAGCCAGGCGCCGGTCATGACGACTCTTCGGGTGGCCTTCCTGCTCGAACAAGCCTGGCACCGGGTACCCGGCGGCACCGCGGTAGCCGCCGTCGAATCGGCCCGTGCCCTGGCCGAGCGCAAGGACGTGGACCTGGTGGGCCTCACCGCCCGGCACCGTTCGGGTGACCTGCCGCCCCTACTGGCCAGTACCGACGGTGGGCCTGCCGGGTCAACGGTCGCCTTCCAGGAAGGGTCACTGGTCGGTTCGCGCCTACCCAGGCCCGTCCTCTACGAGGCATGGCACCGGACCGGGCGGCCACGGGTCGACCGGATGTCCGGATTCTCCGGCGTACCACCCGACGTGGTGCACGCCTCGGGGGGTGCCGTCCCGGCGACCGGCGCCCCGCTGGTGGCCACCATCCACGATCTGGCCTGGCGGCGGCATCCCGAGGTGGCGACCCGCCGGGGGCGGCGGATGTTCGAGGGCTGGCTGGCCGATGCCCGTCGGGCCGACCGGATCGTCTGCCCGTCGGAGAGCACCCGCCACGACCTGGTCGACGCCGGCTTTGACGACGGCCGGATCCGGGTGGTGCCCCTCGGCGTGGTTCCAACCCACGTGGAACCCGGCCTGCCGGGTCGCCTCCGGAGCCGGTACGGCATTGACGGTCCGTTCGTCCTGTGGGTGGGCACCCTCGAACCCCGCAAGAACCTGGATCGCCTAGTGGCCGCCATGTCGGCGTCGGCCACGCTGACCGACGTGCCCCTGGTGCTGGTAGGCCCCGAGGGCTGGCGGACCGACGTGGCCCGGACCGTGGCCCCGCTAGGAGAGCGAGCACTTGTCGTCGGATCAGTGGACGATGCCGAGAAGCGAGCCTGGTACGAGGCGGCCGACGTCTTCTGCCTTCCCAGCCTGCACGAGGGCTTCGGCCTCCCGGTGCTGGAGGCCATGGCCCACGGAACCCCGGTGGTCACCTCGGCCGGGACGGCCACCGGTGAAGTAGCCGGCGACGACGCGCTGCTGGTGGATCCGACCGACGTGGGGGCCATTGCCGAGGCGCTGTCCACCGTGCTGGCCAACGCAGCGACAGCCGACCGCCTCGCTGCAGCCGGCCGGATTCGGGCCGCCGCCCACCCATGGTCGAGGACGGCCGAAGGCCTGGTCGACGTCTACCGGGAGGTGGTCCGATGAGCAGTGACCGGTCCGGACCGGCCCGGATCGCCGTTGACCTGCTGTGGCTGGTGCCCGGTGACGTCGGGGGGAGCGAGGAATACGCCGTGCGGACCCTGCTGGCCTACGCGTCCCACGGACCGTCCGATCTGCGGCCCGTTGTCCACCTGACCGGAGCGGCGGCCGAAGCCCACCCGGAACTGGGCCAGTTACTCGATGTCGAGACCTGCCCGGTGGACAACCGTCACCGGGGCCGCCGACTGCTGGCCGAGTCAAC
>JAAESJ010000053.1 GCA_024229495.1 Verrucomicrobiaceae bacterium
GAGAGTTCCACGGTGGTGCGGAAATAGGTCGTGGCATTCCTTTGGGGGAATTCATCAGGATCAGTATCAATGTATCCGACAGTGGTGGCTTCGTCACTCTCGCCGTAACCGAGTTCCGATGGCCCGGCAGTCCATCCGGAATCATTAAAGTCGGGAGAGGTCCAGGAGGTTCCCTGGTCGCTGCCATCGTCAAGGTATTTCCACACATGGCCACTGGTGATGAAATCCCGGGAAGTTGGCGTATCTCCGGCAAATTGTGCAGCTATGGCCAGCGGATTGACTGCTCCTCCGGCAAGGCGAGGGTCACTGCCATCAAGCGTGTAAAAGATACTGTCAGCATCTGTGGCCATTGTCACCGGGGTGTCGGGCGACACTGAGCCGCCGTGCTGGCTGAAGACAGGGGCGATGATGTCCGGATACATGCCGGCAGATCTAAACCGTCCGATCATGGTCTGGGTGAGGCCGGGGAAGTGGTTGTTTACCAGGTTTTGCTGGTAGTTAAGCCAGTTCTGGTATTCGCGGAAACGGTCGCCCCAGCGTGCCGACTCGGCAATAAACCCGGGCTGGGCCTCGTCGACCCGCTTCTGTAAGCGCTCGATATTCTTCGACGGTGTCAGCGCCCCATCATTGAAGAAGTGTTTGTGGATACGGTCAGCAACAAGCATTGCAAAGTCCGTGTTGCCGCTGTGCAGGCGCGACATCAGGCTTAACGGCCCTGCGCTGCTTGCAGGGTGGCTCGGGCTGCGCAGGAAACCGTCAGCGTCCTTCATCTGGAAGCGGAAGGGTTGCCCCTGGGCTTTGGAGCCGAGTAGCCTTACCTCACTTTCCGAGCCGCCGCTTACCCACAGCAGCATGAAGTCGATGAGGTTGGCGACATCAATGTTGTTGTCGTTGTTTGCCCAGGGATTGGGGCCTGATGCCAGTGCCTTGGTCTCGTTCCAGAAAGCGCCGGTACCATCGTAAACCTTTTCATCGCTGC
>JAAESJ010000054.1 GCA_024229495.1 Verrucomicrobiaceae bacterium
TACCCTGCCCCCCCAGTCCCTAGCCTTCTCGTCATCACGGTCTGGAGTATGCTCACTGAAGCTAAGGTCCACGGTCGGGAAACCGCCTTCTTCGGCTAGGTTTGTGGTTAGTGCGTGACCAATGTCGCCCGGAAGCATATTCACTACAATGTCGACGTGTCCGAAATCAGCAAGGTCAGTTTCCAATGCGTCTCCCTCGTGAAGGGTAATGTTCGCATGCCCCACAATCTTCCCGTTGTTTGGGTCAAGATCGTGCACGTGCACCTCGTGGCCCCTGTCTGCTAGGGTCCTTGCGACGAAAGAGCCCACGAGTCCTGCTCCGAAGCAGTGTACAACAGACATGGGCAATCCTGCTCGCCCACCTCTATTGCCCCTTCGGTCGGCATTTTCAGCGCAATTGTCAGCGATGACTTGATTGAGTGGGCCACAGGCCACGTACCATGGCAGGAGACGGCCTAATCGACCCATGGTCTTCAGACGATGAGACCGACTACTCCAGAATAGTGGAAAAGTTCGGACTTGACATGGTCGACCCGTCGACTATCCCCAATCCTGGCATGTTACATCGTCGAGGTATCGTTTTTGCTCATAGAGATCTTGATGTCGCCCTCCGATCTATGAGGGACAAATCCCCCTTGGGGGTGTTGACCGGGCTCATGCCAAGTGGCAGGATGCATCTTGGACATAGCATGGTAATTGAGCAGGTAAGGTGGTTCCAGGAGCAGGGTGCCGACATCACCGTGGCCGTGGCTGATCTTGAGGCCCTAGCAACTAGGGGCACGTCTCTGGAATCGGGCAGGGAGAAGGCAATCAATGAGTACATACACAACTACGCTGCCCTGGGTCTCGATCCAGACTCAACAAGCGTATACTTCCAGAGTTCTAGGCCTGATGTGCAGCGGCTAGGATTCATGCTAGGTCGCAGAACTAATCTATCTGAGTTCGAATCAATCTATGGATTCTCGGGGGAGACTAATCTGGCCCATGTGCAGGCCCCTCTCGTTCAGGTGGGGGACATTGTTCACCCCCAGCTTGATGAATACGGGGGACTGAGGCCGATTGTGGTCCCTGTCGGGATAGATCAAGACCCGCACCTGAGACTAACCAGGGACATCGTCGGCAAAACTCACTGGTTCAACATCAAACCCCGGAAATCAGGGGGGCTCACTGTCGCTCTATCCGTTCAGGATGACAATGCCAGATTTCTTGGAGTAGGTCATGATGGCAGGATAGACCGTGAAACCAGAGATCGTATTTTCAGCCGTATCTCGGGTGTCGTGAAATCACTGGGTTTCGCTGATATGAATGCCAATCCCAAGCATGGTACGCTGGAAATCCCTGCAGCCACGATTGAAGACAGGGCTCCCATAAGAATGGCATTATTGGCCCTGGAGAGGGAGCTCGGAGGAATGGGTCTAATGCCTCCTTGTTCCACATACCACAGATTCGCTTCGGGCATGACGGGGGGGAAGATGTCATCCTCCAAGCCCGAGACTACAATTTTCATGGATGACTCAGCAGATGACATGGCTAGGAAGGTGAAGGGGGCGATAAGTGGGGGCCAGTCAACAGTCGAGGAGCATAGGAGGCTGGGAGGGGACTGCTCGAAAGACATACCCTATCAGTACCTACAGTTCTTCTTTGAGACGGACGACTCCGCACTATTGGAAATAAGAAGGGAGTACGAGAGTGGTAGGATGCTTGCAGGGGAGATGAA
>JAAESJ010000055.1 GCA_024229495.1 Verrucomicrobiaceae bacterium
TAATTTCAAGGAATTCGGTCGTTTCATTTTGCTGAACAAGCTAAAGCCCCCGGTATGTTGCAGGTCAAGAGATTTGCAACGCTGATAGAGGTGATTGGCGAGATTATTCTCCTCGGAACTGGTTAATAAACAGGAAAGACATTGCTCCCATTGCCAGTGCTGTTTGTCCTACATCTTTCATTACTTCCTGCATAGGATGCAGATAACATCCAAGGTTCCAGGCTGCAGCTACCAGTAGAGCTGTGCCGATCACGAAAACGCCCAGCGGCGATACGGATGACTCTCCTCCTTCACGCACTTCCTTGGCGAGGTTAATATAGCGGTTGGCGACAAGCGCAAAGATAATGATCGTGAAGATCCCCAGCTGCCCGGATATTTGCGGCACCAGCCCTGCGGCCGCGTCGTAAAGTCCATGCACAACGATTACCACGATGAAGGTTGCGAGGAACTCCTCCCAGCGTGTCCTTGGCCAGCGGGCAAAGTGAAAGAGTGCAAGCCCGGCAATTCCTGTAAGTGAGATGTGAAAAAAGTTTGCTGTCAGGAACCGGGGGAAGACCCCTCCTTCAGATCCCGGGTTGATATAGATCAGGTTTTCCGCTGCCGCAAAACCCAAGCCTACACATGCGGCAGTTGCGAGGGCTTCCATTGAGGATCTGCGCTTGAGCAAGAGTGGAAGAAAAGGAACAAGGGCAAGCAACTTTACGGATTCCTCACGCAGGCCGATTCCACATATGCAGTAGATAAGGTCATTGGCAAAGTCACCGTTGAAATGAAAACCGATGACTTGCTCCTGCCAGATGAGCATGCCCAGGACAACGAATGTTGAGAGGAACCCTCCGGCGAAACCCATAATATAGAGCACGCCGCGGAAGCGCCATGCTTCTCCCAGCTTGCCGAGGTTGGTGATGATGATCAGCCATAGCATTGCGGCAAATGCCGTTAATAGGACCCATGGCGCTGAGTTGTTCTTTACGATTCGCAGCCCATGCCATGATATCAGCGTCATCCACTTGCCGAGAAACAGGGTGATTTCCGTGAACTCACGGTCGTTGAGTGTTTTTCTATAATCAGGTTTCTCAAAATGCACGGCCAGTTGTTCGGCTTTCTCCAGTGCGAGCAGCATTCTCAGGATGCCTGTCTTTGCATAATCGGATTGAGGAAACGTGGTCACTTCGCTCTCAAGGTAATGCAATGCCTCGGCGTATTTGTTGTCACGTGTGAGAATGTCGGCGTAAAACTCACAGGCAAAGCGTGGAGCTTGTTCCTGGTCAGCAGTGAATTGCAGTGCCTGGCGCGACTGTTCCCGTTTATTTTCTGTCGTTGAATGCAGCGCATCAGCGTAAACGCTGAACAGGGCGTATGTGTCCGGCGACAGGATGTTTGGTCCGATTCCAAGTTTTTGGGTCAGTGGATGAAGTCCTTGCCGAATGGCAGAAGCAAGGTTCTCGGGTGTGTATTTCCTGCCATTGCTGATCTTGACGACCTTTTGCAGGTTGGATATATCCCCC
Source organism: Verrucomicrobiaceae bacterium (assembly GCA_024229495.1). Taxonomy (GTDB): domain Bacteria; phylum Verrucomicrobiota; class Verrucomicrobiia; order Verrucomicrobiales; family DEV007; genus CACIUL01. Next base: position 1,509 of record JAAESJ010000055.1, read on the forward strand.
TTGCTCAATGGGATTTCTTGGATGTCCCCGGTTAACCAGGGGCAACAGGTGCGGATTGCTGACAACAGGCTTTCTGTTTGAGGCGTGTGGTCCCTTAACTTTGAGACGAGTAAACCGCTGAGGATTCCAAGAGCGCCGATCAGCAATGCCCCGCGCAGCAGGAAGTTGCGGTCACGCGAAAAAGTGATGAGGTTTTGTTTAAATCCCGCCATGCTGGCGGTAAGGGTAGTCTGAACCGGGGAGGGGGGCAATAAAGAGGGCAGGGAAGTGCCCGGTTAAATCATTGCCCAAGGGAGATGAGATAATGATAAATAGCCTCAAACTGTTTCATTGCATCTCCTTCATAGTGTTGTGTCAGTGCCGTTTTTCCTTCGCTCGCATATGCAGGCATGATCGTGCCGGGCCATTGCCGGATCGGCGAAGCCATCCATAGATGGAAATATTCGCTGCGCAACCGGGTTCCGGAATCCCTGAAATTCGGGCCTTCTCCTTCAAACACGGCAAATGCGGGTTTTTCTCCAAGTGCATGGCAGGCACCGCAGGAAAAACCGGTAATGCCTGTAAGTGTTTCCCCGGTTTTTATTTTTTGCGGATCAGGAGCTGGTGGCTTGGCGGGTTGGTGTGACAACCCGGTGGCGTGACTGAAGCCGATAGAGAGATTGGCGGCCCGGCTGGCAAATGCGGGCATGCGCGCTTTCAGCCAGTGGCGGGTTTTGGGACGGATTTCTCCGGCCAAGAGCCGTGCGCGCCACTCGGGACGGAGCTTGAAACCAAGATGATCCAGAGGAGGAATCAATCTCTTGTGCGCTCCGGGTTTTTCATCGTCAACAGGAGGAGCCGGTGGTTTTAGATGGGTAATTTCCTGCTGGAATTGCTTACGGTAGGATTGCTGGCCATTCCGGTCGTGGCAGGCTGCACAGCGCAGGGCGACCAACTGCTGCTGGGCAAACTCGGCAGGAACCTGATATGGCTTCCTTGGTGAGCGAAGCGCGGCCGTGATGGCTTGCTGCTCGGTATCAGAGAGCAAATAAGCGGCTTTTTTGCAGTTGGCGGACTTAATGTCTGCGAGATTATCGAGGGGCGGTAATTCTGTTTCCGTGTCGCTTGCGGCATGGCAATTGAGGCAACCACTTTGTTTAAGGAGAAGCCCGCCGCGTTTCGCATCGCCTTGATTGAGTTGTGGTAATTTGGTTTTTGAAAGGCTGCGCAGGAAGCTTTCTAGGGCTCCGGCTTCCTTGTCGGTGAAATCGAAATCCGGCATGCGGGTATCAGCATGGTATTTGCCCGGGTTGAGCAGGTATCCGGCAAGTGCGGATGTCCGGTATTTTGTGGCCACTTCCCCGAGACCGATGCGCCCTTCCCTGCCTTTTGCATCAAGGGTGTGGCAGCCTATGCAGCCTTGCTGGTGAAAGATGTGTCCGCCGTTCAGAATCCCCTTTGTATCCACTTCAGCGGATACGTTTTTTTGAGGTGGAGCAAGGAAATGCGCGATATCAGCGGCTTTCTGACCGGCATCCTTTCCCGAGAAGAGCCTGGGCATGTGTGTCCCGGGGCGGTATTCGGCAGGATTTGCGATCCAGTCGGCAAGCCATGAGGGTTCCAATCGTTTGCCGATATCCTCAAGCGATGGGGCTTGAGGCTTGCTTTTATCAGCATGGCAGTTCTGGCACCCGTGTGTCTTGATCAACCGGTGTCCTGTCTGCAGTTGAACATTTTTATCCAGCAGGGCAGTGGTTGTTTCATGACTGAAGGCGGATGCCGGGATGGGTTCCCTGCCAAAGTCACGGCCTTCCCAGAATAGCCGCAACCGCGCAACTCCTTTCTCCGGGCCCCGGTATTTGATTGTGATGTCATGCTTGCCACTGCTCAGACGCTTGCGCTCGGATGGGGTGCCGATTTCCGCGCACAAGGTCTCACCGTCCACCGCGAGTGTCGCTTGTCCTGTACCCTCAAGGCTGAAAATTAATCTGGAGCGTGCCTCGAGATTGAGTGTGCCTTGCCAATCGGCCTTGAGTTCGCCCGGGCCCGTAAAAGATGATGCGGGGCGACCTTCCGGGACAAAAAGGGCCACCTGGTCGGCAATACGCGCGTCTGTATCCCCGAATTGCAGAATCAATCCCCCCTCCGCCAAGGCAGTTTGGAGGCACAGGGTCAGCGGTGCTGCGCGCAGTAGAAATTTCATCATCATTCTCTGATTGTGTTCAAGTCCCGGGAGGCAACGATGCCACCCGCAATGCAGAATATGTGTTAGTTAATAGCAGCACTCATTTCTTGTTACCTCTTGCTTGCGAATAATAAATGCGCAGGCCCTCAGTGACGCCATCTGCGTATTCGCGGATGAGACTCTTTCGCACGACTCCGGCGATTTCCCTTTTTCCCTCGTAGTCGCCTGCCGAGATTCTCTCATAAATTGCGGGATTGTTCATCACATAGGGTTCGAGAAAAACTACCGGGCAATGATACACGCGGTTGGCGAGCAGGTTTCGGGCATAGATGTAAGGGTTACCGGGTAGTGCCTGCTTGGCGTTGCTCGTTGTGTAGATATAAGGAGGCAACCCGGTTTCCTCCGCCATTGCCCCGGCAACGGCAATACTTAAGGCTAATTCCTCGTCGTGTGTGCGTTGTAGCAGTCGCTTTAAAAGGTGGAAGCGGTTGTCTTCCAGTCGCATTTCCCCCTCACTGTAGGTGCCATTGACAAGCAGGTGAAGATGATTGCGCGAGACCATGATCGGGTTATCCGGATTTCCCCATTTCTCGGCGTTGAAGTGCAGGCAAAGCACAATGTCCGGCTGGATCTCATGATTGATGATCTGTGCCCGGCGACGAATTTCGTGCGCCCTGTAGAAGAGAATTTCACTTTGCTTGCGCAGGGGGGCACCCAGGGGATCTTTGCCGCGACTTTTTAATACCTGTATTGCCAGGGGTTCAAATTCAGCCGGGCGTAATCTTGTAACCGGCGCAAGTTTGTCGCGAACAAGCCAGGCCTTAGCGCCGAGTCTCTCGAGCTTGCCCTTAAGCACCCTTGCTGTGGCCAGCGTAAGTTCGCCTTCCTTTACCTCATGTCCTCCGGGAGCGCCCTTATACCAACGCTCTTCAATTTTTGCCCATTCTCCTCCTATATGCCCCGGGTCAATCGCGACCCGCAATCCGTAAAGAGGTTCTTTGTGCAGGCGATTTGTTGCGGGAAGCTCGGTGGCTGCTCTCCAGTAACGGGGAGGCCTTTGAAGTGATTCCTCCTTGGCGAAGTGCAGCCTGATGCGATCGGCTCCGTTACCGCGTATATCGGCATAATCCTCATGAAGGTTGATAACCGAACGCCAGGCTTCGCCCTGCGAGTAGATTTTCTTCAACTGTGCAATGAAAATGTCACGGGGAATGGTTTCCTGGTAGTCTTCCAGTTCCGACCAGTCCGGTTGAGCCGCCAATGCACTGAGCCCGGGCCGAAGGGTGAGTTGTCCGGGGTTAAGTTCCTGCCTGTTGCGAATTTTCCCCATCCAAAACAGGGTGGCCACCAGCAATGCGACAGGGAGTGACAGCCATAGAAAGGCCCGATGCTTCATCAAAGACAACATATCACCTTAATACAGGGTTGAGACTGACAATTTTAGCTCTAGCGTTGAATCTTGGATCCTTTACCAGAACCCTCCTGTTTGCGGCTGCTCTTCTTGGGCGATATTGTTGGTGAACCCGGCCGCAAGGCTGTGGCCGCCATACTTCCCCGGTTGCGAGAGGAGCGGGGTGTTGATTTCATTGTGGTCAATGGAGAGAATTCAGCGGGCGGTCGTGGAATTACCCCGAAGATTGCTATTGGTTTGTTGCGTGCCGGCGCAGCCGTGATCACGACTGGCGATCATATATGGGACCAGAAGGAGATTATTGATTACCTGCCGAGTGAACCGCGATTGTTGCGGCCCCTTAATTATCCCCCCGAGACCCCTGGACAGGGCAGTGTAGTGCTGGAAACCGGGAAGGGAAAGGTTGCCGTCATCAATGCGCAGGGGCGCACTTTTATGCAGCCGCCGCTAGAGAATCCCCTGCTTGCCCTTGATGCGGAAGTGTCGCGAATTCGGGATGAGGAAGGAGTAAAGATGATCTTTGTTGATTTTCATGCGGAGGCAACCAGTGAGAAGCTGGCGACCGGCCGTTTCCTAGATGGTCGTGTTTCCGCTGTCATAGGAACCCATACGCATGTGCAGACAGCCGATGAGCAGATCTTCCCGGGTGGCACCGCATTTCTTTGTGATGCCGGGATGTGCGGGCCAAGGCAATCGGTCCTTGGTCGCCGCATTGACTCCATCATCGAGAGGATGCTTACCTCGACCCCGAGGGTGATGCCGGTTGCCAAGGGAGAGGTGGAGCTTTGCGGGGCCCTTGTTGATATTGACCTTGAGAGTGGCCAGGCTAATGGCATCGAGAGGGTGGCTGAAAAGTCAGAAAGCTGGTAACTGCTGACGGTTTTGAGGCATTGTTCCAGTATCAGGGATTAGTAACCCTCAGGCGCAATATTGCAAATAGTTCACATTAAACGGCTTATAAATATAATTGCCCGTTTCCTCCGAAAATACTAAAATTTTTTTGACAGGGATGGCCAATTTGATAGTGTTTGCCCCCGGTTTTCGCGGATTTTGCTGGTTTTTTCGCTCGTCTATCTACCTTTGTGTGGATGCTGTTTCGAAGATTCTTCGCCCGGTTCGCGAACTGCGTGAGTGTTTCATTACTAGTATCCTAAAGAACCCAGAATCAGAAGGCAATATTGGTAAAGAATTCGCTCATGTAGCTCAGGGGTAGAGCACTTCCTTGGTAAGGAAGAGGTCACGGGTTCAATTCCCGTCATGAGCTCCAAACGCAGCAAAAACGGAATACAGCAGACCCTCAAAAAATCGTAACCCGGGTAACCGGCACAAAACCAAACGGCACAAAACCAAAAAGCGAAAAACCACAAACAGCACTCGGGGGTGGATATGCGAATCACTCGATTTTCCCCGCCAGAATTCCCGAGAGTAGTTAACCCAATATCATACCCCGAATAGCCGGAACATAAAACATCCGGCATTAATCATAAAATACAGTCATGGCTAAAGAAGCATTTGAAAGGAATAAACCTCACGTGAATATCGGCACCATCGGTCACGTCGACCATGGCAAGACCACGCTGACTGCCGCGATCTGTCACACTCTCGCTGAGAAGGGCTTGGCCGAGAAGAAGAATTACGATGAGATTGACGCAGCTCCCGAAGAGAAGGAGCGTGGCATCACCATCTCCACTGCGCACGTTGAATACGAGACAGAGGGTCGTCATTATGCACATGTTGACTGTCCGGGGCACGCTGATTACGTGAAGAACATGATTACAGGTGCCGCCCAGATGGATGGTGCGATTCTTGTTGTTTCTGCAGCCGATGGCCCGATGCCACAAACGCGCGAGCATATCCTGCTGGCTCGTCAGGTTGGGGTTCCTTCGCTCGTGGTATTCATGAACAAGACCGACCAGGTCGATGATGACGAGTTGCTTGATCTGGTGGAAATGGAAGTGCGCGAGTTACTCAGTCAATATGAGTTTCCTGGTGAGGAAATCCCAATCGTTAGAGGTTCCGCATTGAAAGCCCTCGAGGGAGACGGTGAGCAGCAAGATAACATTATGAAGCTCATGGCTGCAGTTGATGATTACATCCCTAAGCCTGAGCGTCCTGTTGACTTGGACTTCCTGATGCCCATTGAGGATGTGTTCTCCATTGAAGGTCGTGGCACAGTTGCCACCGGCCGCATCGAGCGGGGAATCGTCAACAAGATGGAGGACGTCGAGATTGTGGGGATTAAGGATACCGTGAAGACCACCGTTACTGATATTGAGATGTTCCGCAAACTGCTCGATCGCGGTGAGGCCGGTGATAATGTCGGTATCCTCTTGCGCGGAGTCAAGAAAGAGGACATTGAGCGTGGGCAGGTTATTGCCAAGCCCGGCTCGATTACGCCGCACACGAAGTTTACCTCAGAGGTATATGTGCTGAGTAAAGATGAAGGCGGGCGCCATACCCCGTTCTTCAGCAATTACCGCCCGCAGTTTTATTTCCGTACCACGGATGTCACCGGCACCATCAAGTTGCCTGACGGGGTCGAGATGGTGATGCCCGGGGACAACATTACCATGGAGGTGGAACTGATTACTCCGATTGCGATGGAGAAGACCATTCGTTTTGCTATCCGTGAAGGTGGTCGAACCGTGGGTGCTGGCCGGGTTGCCGATATTCTTGACTAGGCTCCGGCAAAGGATTCCCAATTTTCCAGGCACAAGCCGGATCCGGACGGGTAACAGTCCCCGTAATGGATTCGGCTCTGCCGTAAAAATAAGAAATTATTTCAAGGTAGATTTTTCAGATGCAAGCCGGAACGCAGATCAAGTTGATAACCGAGGGTAGTAGCTCAGCCTGGTTAGAGCACCGGTCTCCAAAACCGGGTGTCGTGGGTTCGAATCCCTCCTACCCTGCCACTTCCATGCCCGGCAAGGGCATTGCCAGATAAGGATCATGAAAGTAAGCAAATATCTTGGTGAGGTTAAGACCGAACTACAAAAAGCCACCTGGCCATGGGTTCCCAAGGATAAGGGTGAGAAAGGCTTTAAGCGTTTTAAGGAGCTTACCGATTCAACCGTGGTTGTGTTTATCGCCATGATGCTTCTCGGGGCATTCGTTAGCCTTTGGGATTTAATCCTGTTTAACATTATTGAACTTCTCACCAAGATTGGCTAGGCGACCTGAAAACAGATGATTCCTGGTTTTTCAGGGGCTTCACAACATTCACAATCTCTCCACAAGGGAATTACCCAATTATTACTAAACGATGGCTCTTACTTCACCAGCACCCAGTGAGCAATGGTATGTTGTGCATGTGCTTTCCGGTCAGGAGAATAAAGTCTGTGACAACATAAAGCGTCGTATTGATTCAGAGGAAATGGGCGATGTGATTTTTAAGGTTCTGGTGCCTACTGAGCGCGTCTCGGAGGTCAAGAAAGGAAAACGCTCTGAAACCAAGCGGAAGTTTTTCCCAGGTTACATTATCGCCAACATGCACCTGCTCGATGAAGAGGGCGGATTAGTGGATCGCACCTGGTATTTCATTCAGGAAACGCATGGAGTCATTGGATTTGCCGGCACGAAAGCCAAGCCAATCCCAATGCGGCTTCGTGAGGTTGAGAGCATGCTGGGGCAGATTAAGGAACGCTCCGAGAGCGTGAAACCGAAGATTGACTACGAAATTGGCGAAACCATCAAGGTTTCCGACGGGCCGTTCCAGAGTCAGCCTGGAGTGATCGAGGAGATTGATACCGATAAAGGTAAATTGTTGGTTTCGGTGACTGTCTTTGGACGTCCCACACCTGTTGAACTTGAATACTGGCAGGTTGAGAAAGAAGCCTGAGTTTCGCATTTGAACCTTTAATTTTCCCAGACATACCATGGCAAAAGAAATCACCGGAACCCTAAAGCTGCAGATTCCTGCAGGGCAGGCCAATCCTTCACCACCAGTGGGTCCCGCTCTTGGTCAGGCTGGATTGAACATCATGGAGTTCTGTAAGGAGTTTAATGCCAAAACGCAGGGTCAAGCTGGTGATATTCTGCCAGTGGTCATTTCCGTATATAAGGACAAGAGTTTCAGCTTCGTCTGCAAGCAGCCGCCGGCATCAGCATTATTGAAGAAGGCGGCGAATATCGCGTCGGGTTCCGGGGAGCCCCACAAGGAGAAGGTGGCTACTATCACCAAGGCCCAATTAATGGACATTGTGAAGATCAAGAAACCCGACCTTAATGCCAGGGATGACGAGGCGGCAGCTCGGATTATTGCCGGGAGTGCACGCCAAATGGGCATTGAGATCGAGGGGATGTAGGCAACAGGAAGAGAACAATCACGACAAGAAACAAACCGGCAGGAGGGTAGCTTAAACCCGTTAATACTGCGACAATCCAAATGGCAACAAAGAGAAGCAAGAGATACCGACAGGCAGCTGAAATGATTGAGGAGGGGAAAAGCTATTCCCTTGCTGAAGCAGTTGATACCCTTAAGAAATTTCCTCCTGCCAAGTATGACGAGACGGTTTCCGTGTCAATACGACTTGGTGTTGACCCGAAGCAGTCAGACCAGATGGTGCGAGGGACTTGCCCCTTGCCTCATGGTTCCGGTAAAGAGGTCAGAGTATTGGTTTTTGCTCAGGGTGAGGCAGCAACTGCTGCGAAAAATGCCGGGGCTGAATATGTTGGGTATGAAGATATTTTGAAAAAAGTTCAGGATGGGTTCCAGGATTTTGATGTGGCGGTTGCCACTCCCGAGGCCATGGCCGAAGTCCGGAAACTCGGGCGGTTTCTTGGGCCTAGGGGATTGATGCCCAACCCCAAGACCGGTACCGTTACCGAGGATACCGCCACTGCGGTGAATGCGGTAAAGGCTGGCCGTATTGATTTTAAACTCGATCGCAATGGCAACATATCTGCGCCAATAGGCAGGATGTCATTTTCGCCTGAGCAACTGCTTGATAACGGTAAGGCAGTGATGGATGCAATTGTGCGGGCCAGGCCTGCTTCCGCGAAGGGAAGATATCTCGACAGCGTTACTTTGTCCTCAACGGTGTCTCCCGGGTTGCCGCTTGAGGCAGCTTCATTTGAAAAGAAGAAATAAAAAATTTCGAGAGGGAACAGGCGATACCAAGCAATGCCATGAAAGCAATTAAAGAGAATATTATCAGCGACTTAATCGAACGTTTGAACGCATCGCCGTTTATGGTCGTTGTCGATTATAGCGCGCTGACTGTTGACCAGTTTGAAACGCTTCGGGTGCAGCTCGTTGATTGTGGCGCTGGCGTACATGTTACCAAGAACTCCTATGCAAAGCGTGCGGCGGTTGCCGTTGACATGCCACAAGAAATCGCAGAGTTCCTCAGTGGACAAACTGCCTTGGTTACCGGCGAGCAGGACATTTGCGCCACGGCTAAAGTTCTAAAGGATTTCAGAAAGCAGACCGAGAAATTGGAGATGCGTGCGGGTGTGCTGGATGGCAAACTCCTTAGTTCAGATGAATTGAACGCCCTTGCGGCACTGCCGCCGATGGACGTTCTGCGGGCTCAGTTGCTTGGCACCTTGCAGTCGCCGGCTAGCACTTTTGTTCGCTTGCTTAATGAACCTGCTTCAGGTCTGGCACGTGTCCTGAGGCTGAAGGGCGAGCAGGGCTGAACAAGAAAGAATCATCTCCAAGTTTCATGAAGAGGCTCGGGGACAACAACAAAAACCTAGAAAAAAACAATAACAATATAACCACGGTTCCTTGTCGGAGCGGCTGCTGCTGTTCTGAAATGGTTCGGAGCTCCGAACCGCGACGACACCGTAAAACAAAATGGCTGATATTGAAAAATTAACTGAAGATTTGAGCGGACTTACCGTCCTTGAAGTTGCTGACCTTGTTAAGGCTTTGGAAGAGAAGTGGGGCGTAAGCGCTGCTGCTCCGGTTGCTGCCGCTGCCCCTGCCGGGGGTGGAGATGGTGGTGGAGAAGCTGCTGAAGAGAAGACGGAGTTTGATGTGATCCTGGCGGAAGCCGGTGGTAACAAGATTGCCGTCATTAAGGAAGTTCGTGGAGCCGTGAGTGGTCTCGGGTTAGCTGATGCCAAGAAATTGGTTGAGAGTGCACCGACTCCACTTAAAGAAGGTTGTTCCAAGGAGGAAGCCGAAGAGATTAAGGGTAAGCTTGAAGCCGCTGGAGCGAAGATAGAAATCAAGTAGACCTTGTTTACAAGCGACACCCGTGTCGCATATGCCATTTCCCTGGTGTGGCGTGACTTTACGCCACACCAGGGCCACCCCAACCAACCGTAAGATTTTTGGTCTCAGCTTTACCGCAACTCCCAAAAATCGATTACTATTTGTTTTGCTGCATAAATTCCTAAGGGAAGGGGCTTCCAAGTCCCGCATCATCCATTCATTAAAAAGCCGGGAAACCCATAATTTGGGCCGGTTTTTCATGATGTACAGGAAATCAGCCCTGGCTGGATTCCTGCACATGATGATTGCAAATAAACAAGACCGGTAAATTACCGCAAAAACCCAAGCCATTTCAGAAAACCAAGTAGAGAGTTATGACTGAACGTCTTCATTTCGGAAAAATTGACGAGGTCGTTGAGGCCCCGAATCTCATTGAGATACAGATCCAGTCCTACCAGGACTTTCTTCAGGTGGGCACATCGCCACGCAAGCGCAAGCAGGTGGGTTTACAGGCAGTATTCCGGGAAGTGTTCCCGATTACTTCCTACGATGACAAGGTTACCTTGGACTTTGTAGAGTACGAGGTCGGCAAGCCGAAGCTGACCGCCCTTGAAGCGATTCGTGACAGTGAGACCTATAGTGCTCCGCTTTATGTGACTTTCAGGCTCAAAGATGAGGCCGGCACCAAGGAGGAACGAGTCTATATGGGAGAGTTGCCTCTAATGACCGCACGCGGCACTTTTGTCATCAATGGTGCTGAGCGTGTTGTGGTTTCCCAGTTGCACCGTTCGCCCGGAGTGTGCTTCGAAACCAGTCTACACCTCAACGGCAAGACGTTGCACAGTTTCCGGATCATTCCAGACAGGGGGTCATGGCTTGAAGTGCAGTTTGATACAAACGATTTGCTTTATGTTTATCTCGATCGTCGCCGGCGTCGCCGCAAGTTTCTTGCAAGCACGTTTCTCCGCACGCTGGGCTTTGAGAAGGATTCCGACATCTGCAAGGAGTTTTATAACGTCGAGAAGTTGAAGCTCACAGCAAAGATGGACGAGGAGGAGCTGTCTACCAAGGTTCCATTCGAGGATGTTCTGGATGGGGAGGTCATCATTGCCAATGCCTATGAACCTCTTACCATCGGTGCGGTTCACCAGTTAATGGAGCTTGGTCATAAGACGATTGAGGTAGTGGACGTAAAAGAAGGGGACATCCTGATTAAATCCCTGCGCAAGGATCCAGCCAATAATGAGGAAGAGGCCCTGAAGGATATTTATCGCCGCCTGCGTCCCGGGGATCCGCCTACCACTGCCAATTCGCGTGCATTGCTCAAGCGATTATTCTTCGATCCCAAGAAGTATGACCTTACCCGTGTTGGGCGTTATAAGATTAACCAGAAGCTCCATACAAAGGTTGATGAAGGAGAGCGGATCCTTACCTCGAGTGACTTCGTTTCAGCAATGAAATACCTGCTGAACCTCAAGAAGGGTGAGGGTATTACCGATGACATTGACCACCTTGGGTCGCGTCGCGTGAGGGCGGTTGGCGAATTGCTTGCAAACCAATGTCGTGTTGGGCTGGCGCGTACTGAGCGCCTAGTTAAGGAGCGCATGACGCTTTTTGACGTCAACCTTGATGGCATGACTCCGCAGAAGCTTATCAATCCAAAGGCACTGTCAGCTGTTGTTCGTGACTTTTTCGGACGCAGTCAGTTGAGCCAGTTTATGGATCAGATTAATCCATTGGCGGAATTGACTCACAAGCGTCGCTTGTCTGCACTTGGGCCAGGAGGCCTTAACCGTGATCGGGCCGGCTTTGAAGTGCGTGATGTGCACCCGTCCCACTACGGGCGGATTTGTCCCATCGAAACTCCGGAAGGTCCCAATATTGGTCTCATAAACTCTATGAGCACATACGCCAGGATCAACAATTTCGGCTTCATTGAAACTCCCTACCGCAAGGTCAAAAACGGCAAGGTCAGCAAAGACATTGCCTATTTGACTGCCGATCAGGAAGAAAATGAGATTATTGCCCAGGCAAACAATCCATTGGATAAGACCGGGAAGTTCGTCAATGAGCGGGTTACTGCCCGGTTCCGGGGTGATTTCCTAGAGGTTGAGCCCGGAAAGTCCACCCTCATGGACGTTTCTCCAAAGCAGTTGGTGTCAATTGCAGCCTCCCTGATTCCTTTCCTGGAGCATGATGATGCTAACCGGGCACTGATGGGATCAAACATGCAACGTCAGGGTGTGCCTTTGCTTACCGCAGAGTCACCGTTGGTGGGGACAGGAATGGAGGGCAAAGCAGCACGGGATTCCCGCGCGGTGGTGGTGTCTGAAGGTCCCGGGAAAGTCGCTGCCGCGACAGCTGAAATTATCGTGGTTACCAAGGATGGGGAACTGCACGTCTCCGAGCAGAAGTTTCTCTCTGAGCAGCGTAAGCTGAAAAGTGAGCCGAATAAGGGCATCTACGTATATCCTTTGCGCAAGTTCATGCGCTCCAATTCCGGCACCTGCATTAATCAGCGGCCGATTGTCAAGCAGGGACAGAAGATAGAGGCTGGCGATGTGCTGGCTGATGGTCCCTGCACGGAGGACGGTGAGCTTGCAATTGGCAAGAACGTGCTGGTGGCATTCATGCCCTGGAACGGATACAACTTTGAGGATGCTATCACCATTTCCGAGCGGGTGGTGAAGGATGATGTTTACACATCGATTCATATCGCAAATTACGATGTTGGTGCGCGTGATACCAAGTTGGGGCCGGAGGAGATTACCCGTGATATTCCCAATGTCGGTGAAGAGGCACTGGCTGACCTTGGCCCTGATGGGGTGATTCGTATTGGTGCAGAAGTGAAGCCTGGCGATATTCTTGTTGGTAAGATTACACCGAAGAGCGAGACGGAGCTTGCGCCTGAAGAACGGTTACTTCGCGCTATTTTCGGCGAGAAGGCAGCAGATGTTAAAGATACATCATTGCGTGTTCCTTCAGGATGCACGGGCATTGTGATGGACATCCGTGTGTCATCGCGGAACGAATCGGCCCAGGAGCAGATGACTGATGCCGAGATGAAGAGGCAGCTTAAGGGCATTGACTCTGACCATAAGAAAAAGCGTGACGAACTTACGGATCAGCTTACGGAGAAACTTTCAGATATCCTGTTGGGCGAGAAAATCCCACTCGATGTTGTCAATGGCAAGTCCGGAGAGCTCATTATTCCGGCCAACCGCAAGATTACCAAGACTCTTTTGAAGAAGCTTGCGGGTGTTTATGACTCAATTGAAATTGACCCCTCCCCGATCCAAATCAAGATCATGGAGATCATTAGCGGCTTCGAGTCCAAGTTCAGTGATATTGACTCTGAGCGTGAGCGCTCACTTGATCGAATGGAGAGCGGGGATGAGATTGATCCCGGCATTATCAAGTCGGTAAAGGTTTTTGTCGCCAGTAAGCGGAAGCTTTCAGTGGGTGACAAGATGGCCGGTCGCCACGGAAACAAGGGTGTTGTTGCCAAGATTGTGCCTGAAGAGGACATGCCATTCCTAGAGGATGGTAGACCGGTTGATATTTGCCTGAATCCACTGGGTGTGCCCTCAAGGATGAATGTCGGGCAGGTTCTTGAGACTCATTTGGGAGTTGCCGCGAAGGCACTGGGTTTCAAGGTAGCCACCCCGATTTTTGACGGCATTCCCGAAACCAAGATCATGGAATATCTTAAGGAGGCCAATGCCAAGAAAGGATTTGAGTGGATTGGCTTAAACGGCAAGTCCAAGCTTTATGATGGGCTTACCGGCGACACCTTTCACCAGGAGGTTGTGGTAGGTTACATTTATATGCTGAAACTGGGGCACCTCGTGGCTGACAAGATTCATGCGCGTGCTGTTGGTCCTTATTCTTTGGTGACTCAGCAACCTCTTGGCGGTAAGGCACAGTATGGCGGGCAGCGTTTTGGCGAGATGGAAGTATGGGCTCTTGAAGCCTACGGTGCCGCATATACCCTGCAGGAACTGCTCACGGTAAAATCCGATGACGTTCAGGGTCGCACGCGGATTTATGAATCGATAGTGAAGGGTGATAACAGCTTGGAAGCGGGCACGCCCGAATCCTTCAACGTTCTCATCAAGGAAATGCAGAGTCTCTGCCTGGATGTCAAAGTTGGCCCGAGTTCGAGACCTACTTTGGGGGAATCTAACGAATCCATAAGCGCCTGAAAACAAGTCAGTTACATTATCGAAAAACGGTAACAATCAAGATCACCGAATACAATGAGTGTTGAGTCAAATATACGTGAGCTTTTCGGAGCTGATACGAAAAAGCCCGGTTTCGATCAGGTGAATATTACTGTTGCCGCGGCGGATACAATCCGCACTTGGAGCAGCGGTGAGGTAAAGAACCCGGAGACCATTAATTACCGAACCTTTAAGCCGGAAAAAGGCGGCCTTTTCTGTGAGCGAATATTCGGTCCGACCAAGGATTGGGAATGTGCCTGCGGAAAGTATAAGAGGATCAAGCATAAGGGTGTTATATGCGATCGCTGCGGTGTTGAGGTTACCCTGTCACGGGTGCGGCGTGAGCGCATGGGGCATATCGAGCTTGCTGTCCCGGTTAGTCATATCTGGTTCTATAAGTGCATGCCTTCACGTATTGGGCTTATGCTGGATATGAGCGCACGGATGCTCGAGCGTGTTATTTATTACGAGGATTATATCGTTACGAATCCGGGAAAGACCCCACTTGAACTGGCACAATTGCTTACTGAGCAGGAGTTGCGGGAAGCAGAGGATGAGTTTGGTGAGGATAGCTTCCGTGCAGGTATGGGAGCTGATGCGATACGGGATTTGCTCGGTGGCATTGAACTTGTTTCCCTGGTAAAGGAACTCGAGGAGGCAATGACAAAGACGCGCTCCAAGCAGGTGCGCAAGAAACTGGCCAAGCGCCTCAAGCTTGCGCAGGGGTTTGCTCAGAGCCATACACGGCCTGAATGGATGATCCTTGAAGTGCTTCCGGTTATCCCGCCTGATTTACGGCCATTGGTTCCCCTTGAAGGCGGTCGCTTTGCCACTTCTGACCTTAACGACCTCTATCGTCGTGTCATTAACCGCAATAACCGTCTGAAGAACCTGCTTCAGTTAAAAACGCCCGAGGTTATTATCCGCAACGAGAAGCGTATGTTGCAGGAGGCTGTTGATGCCCTTTTTGATAATGGTCGTCATGGCCGTGCAGTCACCGGCGCCGGGAACCGGGCACTGAAGTCTCTTTCAGATATGCTCAAGGGCAAGGGGGGAAGGTTCCGCCAGAACCTCCTTGGAAAGCGGGTGGACTACTCAGGGCGTTCAGTGATTGTTATTGGTCCCGAGTTACAGTTGCACCAGTGCGGGTTGCCTAAGAAAATGGCACTGGTTCTTTTTGAACCATTTATCATTCGTCGGCTCAAGGAACTTGGCTATGTGCATACCGTGCGCTCGGCCAAGAAGATGATAGAGCGCAAGACTCCCGAGGTTTGGGACATTCTGGAGGAGGTTACCAAGGGGCATCCTGTCATGCTTAACCGTGCACCTACCCTGCACAGGCTTTCCATTCAGGCGTTTGAACCGGTGCTGATTGAGGGGGCGGCTATTCGTCTCCACCCGCTTACCTGTTCAGCTTACAATGCGGATTTCGATGGTGACCAGATGGCGGTGCATGTCCCGCTTTCCGTTGAGGCTCAGATGGAGGCTCGCATGTTGATGCTGGCTCCCAATAACATTTTCTCGCCTTCCAGTGGTCGTCCGATCACCACTCCATCACAGGATATCACTCTGGGATGTTACTTCCTTACCCATGAACGCCATCATATCACGGACAAGGCGGAAGATGGAAAGCGATTGCCTCTCTTTGAGTCCACCACTGAGGTGGAATTTGCTATTGCCCAGCGGGCAGTTTCCTTACATGGCAAGATCCGCCTGGCTAACCCTGATCGTGGCAAGGAAACCATCTATGGGGATAAGGATGCCGTGGTGATTGAAACCACGCCGGGTCGCGTAAGGTTTAATGAAATCTGGCCAAAGGTTACCAATGCCGATGGCAAGGGACTTGGCTTCGTCAATGAGACGATCGCCAAGAAGCAGCTCTCCGATGTTATTTGGCGGGCTTATCAGGTTTCCGGACCTCAGGAGACGGTCACTGCCCTTGACAATCTCAAGCATTTGGGATTCCGCGAGGCAACCCGAGCCGGTGTCTCGATTGGAATCACTGACATGGTGATCCCGCAGGAAAAGAGCGCCGAGCTGAAAAATGCCTACAAGCAACTTGATGTTGTTGAGAAGCAATACCGCAAGGGAATTATCACTGATGGTGAGCGGTATAATAAGATCATTGATATCTGGACAGGTGCTGGCGACAAGATCGCTTCCGCTCTCTATCGGACCCTCGAGTATAATGAGGGCAAGGAGATTGCCAACCCGCTTTACATGATGGTGGATTCCGGTGCACGGGGCAACAAGCAACAGATCAAGCAGCTCTCGGGGATGCGTGGCCTGATGGCCAAGCCATCCGGTGAGATTATCGAGCGGCCGATTACTTCAAACTTCCGTGAAGGGCTTTCCGTGCTTGAATATTTTGTGTCTACTCACGGTGCCCGTAAGGGGTTGGCGGATACCGCACTGAAGACGGCTGATTCCGGTTACCTCACCAGAAAGCTGGTTGATGTTTCCCAGGATGTCATTATTACCAGTCCGGATTGCGGAACAACGCAGGGGATTACCGTAAAGTCGATCTATGAGGGTGATGAAGAAATCGTTGACCTTGCTACCCGTGTATATGGGCGCACCAGCTGTGAGAAGATTATTGATCCGGTTTCCCAGGAGGTGATTGTTGAGGTTGATCAACTTATTGATGAGCCTACAGGCTTAAAGCTTCAGGACATTGGTCATGAGCAGATGCGTATCCGCTCGGTTCTTACCTGTGAGTCCATGCAGGGTTGTTGCGCCAGGTGCTACGGTCTTAACCTGGCCAATGGCGAGCCGGTGAAGATGGGCGAGGCTGTGGGTATCATTGCTGCTCAATCAATCGGTGAGCCAGGCACGCAACTCACGATGCGAACCTTCCACATTGGCGGGGTTGCCCAGCAGGCGTTGAAGCAGCCGGTTATTCAGGTTTCAAATAAGGGCCTTGTTCGTTACAAGGATCTGCGCACGGTGGAGTCTCTGGACGGTAAATTCATTGTCCTCAACAAGAGCGGTTCACTGGCAATTGTTAATGACAAGGGCATGGAACTGGAGGCGCATCCTTTGGTGATCGGGACCATTATTGAACCTGCTGATGGCGCTGCCGTTGAAAAGGGTGATCAAGTGGCGACTTGGGACCCGCATAATGTTCCGATTATTACTGAGAAGAAAGGCAAGATTGACTTCCGTGACATGATTCCCGGAATTACAATCAAGAAGGAGAAGGATGCAGCGACCGGTGTCCAGGGGATGGTGGTCATTGAGCACAAGGAGGATCTGCATCCACAGGTTGTTATTACTGATCCCAAGACCAAGGAAATTCTGGCGAGCTATTCAGTTCCGACCGGGGCGCACCTTGCTGTTAAGGACAAGGAAAAGGTTCAGGGTGGTGCTTTGCTGGCAAAGACTCCGCGGAAAGTGGCCAAAACCAAGGATATTACCGGTGGTCTTCCCCGTGTGGCCGAATTGTTTGAGGCCCGCAAGCCAAAGGACAATGCGGAAATTGCCAAGATTGAGGGTGTTGTGAGCTTTGACGGCATGTCACGCGGCAAGCGGAAATTGATTGTTACCGATCCTGAGACCGGCGAGACGGCAGAGCACCTCATTCCCCGTAATAAGCACATTACCGTCTACGAGGAGGATACGGTAAGCCGTGCAGATCTCCTGACAGACGGACCTGTGGTACCCCATGAAATTCTTGAGATTTTGGGGACTCATGCGCTGATGGAGCACTTGGTTTCCGAGGTGCAGGAAGTTTATCGTCTCCAGGGAGTGGAGATTAATGATAAACACATTGAGATTATTGTCCGACAGATGTTGCGCAAGGTTCGTATTACCGACCCGGGTGACACTACGTTCCTCTGGGGCGATCAAGTTGAACGAACGGAGTTTCTCCGGGTTAATGAGGAGATGGTTGAACAGGGTGGTAAACCTGCGGAAGCCGAGCCGGTTTTGTTGGGTATCACCAAGGCCTCGCTTGAAACCGAGAGCTTTATTTCAGCTGCCAGTTTCCAGGATACCACTCGTGTTTTGACTGACGCAGCTACCCTTGGCAAAACTGACTTTCTGCGCGGATTCAAGGAGAATGTGATCATGGGTCACCTGATCCCCGCAGGCAGTGGCTTTGGCACTAAGCGTAGTGTGGAGATTCTTGAGACCGTGGAACCACCTGAGGTGGAAGGAGCTGAGGCAGCGGCGGTTCCTAGTGAGGCTAGCCCTGATGGTGTCGTGGAAACCAGCTTGGAAGCTTTGCTGGGAGGCGACGTTAGTCCTGTCGCTGAGGCACCTGTGAACGAGCCTGCAGACACTGCGGAGGCACCTGCAGACACTGCGGAGGCACCTGCAGACACTGCGGACACTGCGGAGACACCTGCGGACGAGCCTGCAGACACTGCGGAGGCACCTGCGGAGACACCTGCGGAGACACCTGCAGACACTGCGGAGACACCTGCGGAGACACCTGCGGAGACACCTGCGGAGACACCTGCGGAGACACCTGCGGAGACACCTGCGGAGACACCTGCGGAGACACCTGCAGAGACTGCGGAGGCACCTGCAGAGACTGCGGAGGCACCTGCGGACGAAGCATCAGCTGACCCGGATGCTGAGCCAGAAGCGGAATCCCAGTCTATTGGTGCCTGATTTCAGGGCGCTTTTGACGTCATTTATCTCAAAAATGCCCGCCTGTATAAAGGCGGGCATTTTTGTTTCTTATTACTCTCCATATCGAAGCGCTTGTCACCGTTGCATCGGGGCAGTGGGTGGTTGATAATTGGAATTGTTGTGAACCTTTCTCAGAAGGATAAGGAATATCTCTGGCATCCATTCACCGGGATGGGGCAATGGTGTTGCGATGATCATGAGCCTGTTATCATTGACAGGGGTAAGGGTGTGCATTTGTACGATGCCGTCGGCAACTGCTACATTGACGGGAATGCCTCCATATGGACGAATATTCATGGGCACTGCCACCCCGTAATCGATGCTGCGATTCGTGAGCAACTGGAAAGGATAGCGCACTGCTCTTTCCTTGGAACCACCAATGAACCTGCCATTCTTCTTGCCGAGAAACTGGTCGATTTATTCCCGCCTGCCACGCTGAGCCGGGTTTTTCTCAGCGATGATGGATCCACTGCAGTGGAGTGTGCCCTTAAGATGGCAATCCAGTATTTTCAGCTGGTCGGGGAGCCGAAGAGGCGTGAACTCATTGCCTTTGACGGTGCCTATCATGGTGACACCATGGGAGCCTCGTCTTTGGGAAAAATCCCTGCTTTTCACCAGAGGTTTGAGGATTTTGGCATGCCGGTGTGCCATTTAGAGGCTAGTGCACAGCTGCAGGATGTTGACGGCACGCAGGTAGTTGCCGTTGTTGTTGAACCGCTGGTGCAGGGAGCAGCGGGAATTCGCTTGTGGCCTCAGGGAATGCTGCGGGAGTTACGCCAGTGGTGTGATGAAAACGGTGCATTGTTGATATTTGATGAGGTAATGACAGGCTTTGGCAGGACAGGGAAAATGTTTGCCTGTGAACATGAGGATGTCATGCCTGACTTGATGGCCCTTGCCAAGGGCTTGACAGGCGGCTACCTGCCCCTGGCAGCCACCCTTTGCACCACAAGGATTTACGATGCCTTTCTTGGAGGCAGTGAGCGCACATTCTATTACGGCCACAGTTACAGCGGAAATCCGCTGGGTTGTGCGGCGGCATTGGCCAACCTCAGCGTCTTTGAGGATGAGCATACCCTTGAGCAACTGCCGCCAAAGGTGGAACACCTTACCAAAGCTCTGGAATCCTTGGTAGAGGGTAACCCTCACCTCAGTGAGGTGCGCCAGTGTGGATTGGTTGCGGGAATCGATTTATCCGGAGGCGACGGAACCCTGGGTGCCCGGTGTTGTGCTGCCGCGAGAAAACACGGGCTGCTTACCCGGGCAATTGGCGACACGGTGGTATTCATGCCTCCGTTGGTAATTACCCTGCAGCAGATTGATGAGGCACTGAGCGCTCTTGGGCAGGGCATTGCCGAGACAGTGAGTAAGGCTTAAGGGCTGACAAGCGCCCTTGTCAGCAAGGGAATTCTCCGCTTTGTTTGCCAAGTGCCCCGACTGTTGATTTTACTGCTGCCGGTTTTTGGATTGGCGTTTGCCGTTCCCTGGTTTTTTACCGGGGACTCAGGAGTGCGTTTCCTTGGCTTGCCCTCATGGGTAGTCTATGCGCTTTCTGCCGCTGCTCTCTATGCGCTTTTGGTGGCAGTCCTGATCGGCTGTTGCTGGAATGTCTCGGCCGGGACTGAAGAGGATAATGAGTGAGACAAAACAGGATGCCGGTTATGAACTGGGCACCGGGGGCCTGGTGTTTATTGCCCTTTATGTGCTCTCGTTGCTGGTGATCGGCTGGCTGGGGCACCGAGCCAAGAGGGCCAATACCCTTGAGGATCACTATTTGGGAGGGCGAACCTTTGGT
The DNA here is from genome assembly GCA_024229495.1 of Verrucomicrobiaceae bacterium. Taxonomy (GTDB): domain Bacteria; phylum Verrucomicrobiota; class Verrucomicrobiia; order Verrucomicrobiales; family DEV007; genus CACIUL01. Next base: position 21,903 of record JAAESJ010000055.1, read on the forward strand.
TTCGGTGTGCTTTTCCTGACACTTTACGCCACGCAATACAGCGGCAACAGCTTCATGGGCTTTGTCGGCAAGGCTTACCGCAGCGGATTCCCTTTCCTTTCCGCCGTGGTGGCCATGATGGCAGTCGTGGGCGGTTATTTCCTGTTTGCCCCCCGCCTTTACCGGCTTTCCCGTCGCCGTCGCTATGTGACCCTGGGGGATTACGTTCAGGATCGTTTCTCATCGCGGCTGCTTACCGTGTTCATCGTGCTGCTCGGAATCTTCGGTCTGGGCAATTACGTGCTGACCAATCTTCTTGCGCTCGGCACACTTGCCGAAGTGGTCAGTGGCGGCCGGGTGGATTTCAACGTTGCTGTTCTCCTATTGGCTGCGGTAATGCTTGTCTACGAGACCATGGGAGGCATGCGCAGCGTGGCGTGGACGGATGTCACGCAGGGCGTGATTCTGCTGCTCAGCTTGGGTCTGATTGCCTTTGCCTTGTTTTTTCATCTTGGTGGTCCCGCCAGTGTTGCCGGGGAGCTTGAGGTGGTGCGGCCCAATATCTGGCTACCACCTGACTTGAAAAAAAATATCGCATGGCTAAGCACTGCTCTGCTGTTTTTCTTTGGTATTTCAATGTATCCCCATGCCATCCAGCGCATCTACGCGTCGCGTGATGAAAACACCCTCAAGCGTTCGCTGCAGGTGATGGCTTTCATGCCGCTGGTGACCACCCTTATCCTGGTCTTGCTCGGCGTGATGGCAATCGCGATTCTTCCGGGGCTAGAGGGGGCAGAGTCTGACAAGACTACCCTGTTGATGGTGGGCAGGCTTGTGGAGGAGGTGCCGGCACTTGTGATTATGGGCCCGCTGCTGGTGGCAGCGGTCATTGCCGCGACGATGTCGACGATTGACTCGGCCCTGCTGGCGATATCCTCAATGGTCAGCAATGACCTTTACCGGATGGTGCGACCCGATGCCTCGAGTGCTCGCCTGACCGGCATCGGCAAGATGACCTCAATCGTGGTCATGGTCCTTGTCGTGATCCTGACGATTCTCCTGCAGGATCAAACCATCTGGAGGCTACTGGAGATCAAGCTTGAGATTCTTGCTCAGGTGGCCCCGGCGGTGATGCTGGGACTGCAGTGGAAGAGCCTTTCAGCACGGGCTGTCCTTGCCGGCGTAATTGCCGGGACAGTAGTTGCTGTGGCCCTCACCATGGATCCCGGAGCAATGCTTGGTGCGTTTGGGGTTAGCAGCGAGGTGATTTCCGGTTGCCCAAACTGGATACGGGAGTTTTTTAACGCCAAACCCCATGGAGTCCATGCCGGCATTTGGGGTTTGGCGGTGAATTTCCTGGTGTTGCTCCTAGTTCAGTTTTCAACATGCAGGGGGCGCACGGCTACTCCCCTTGAGGCAAGATAGTCCTTTACGTCGCCGACAGTGTATTCACCAAAGTGGAAAATGCTTGCCGCCAGCACGGCATCCGCCTTACCGCGATCAAGCACATCCGCCATGTGCTCGAGCTTGCCGGCACCACCGCTGGCGATCACCGGGATGTTGAGGGCCTGGCTGACCTGTGCGTTGAGTTCAATATCGTAGCCGTCCTTGGTGCCGTCCGCATCCATGCTGGTGAGCAGGATCTCGCCGGCGCCAAGTTCCTCAACCTGCCTTGCCCACTTAAGGGCATCAAGGTCAACGGGGTTACGTCCGCCATGCGTGTAAACCTGCCAGGACCCCGTCCCGGCTTGTCGCTTGGCATCAATGGCGACCACGATGCATTGTGAGCCGAACGCCTCTGCGCCCCCTGAGATAATTTCCGGATTATTGACTGCGGCAGTGTTGACCCCGACCTTGTCCGCCCCGGCATGAAGCATGATGCGCATGTCCTCCACAGTGCGGATCCCGCCTCCCACTGTCAGTGGCATGAAGCATTTCCTTGCGGTGCGCTCAACCACGTCCACCATGGTATCTCGACCATCCGAGGAGGCGGTGATGTCGAGGAACACCAGCTCGTCAGCGCCCTGGTCGTTATAGGCAAGGGCACACTCAACCGGGTCCCCGGCATCCCGCAGTTCCAGGAACTTGGTGCCCTTGACGACCCGCCCGTCGGTGACGTCAAGGCAGGGGATAATACGTTTGGTTAAACCGGAGGCGAACACGCCCAACCATTGCCTCCGTTTCCCCAAGGTCAAGCTCATGACATCATCGTGATGGAGATTTTCTTTATATGGGTTAAATTAACCGACTGAGTGATGCCTGATGAGACCATGGAATTAAAGGGCAAGGGAGGGATTGACCCGCTGGCCGGCGATTTTCTTGAGTTTATGTCCGTGGAAAGGAATGCTTCTCCCCGTACCCTGGCAAACTATGAGTTTGCCCTCGGTGAATACCGTGTGCGCAACACGAATTTCAAGGATTGGCAATCGTGCACGGCAGATGATTTCCGCCTTTATCTGTTTGAGTGCATGAAGCGCGACCTGGCACGATCAACCATCAGGTTGCATTTTGCGGCATTACGCAGCTTCTACAAGTTCCTCACCCGCAGGAAAAGCCTCAAGGTGAACCCCTTGCTTGAAGTGCAGTTACCCAAGTCCGAGCGCAAATTGCCGCTGGTTCTGACGATCAGGCAGGTCGAAGAACTGCTGGCGCTTCCCTTCAAGGTCAAGCAGTCGAAGCAGGCGCCGGCATGGAGTGCTGCGCGGGATGCCGCTATTCTTGAGGTTTTCTACAGCACGGGGTTGCGCCTTGCGGAACTTGCCGGCCTTGATGTGGAGGATTTTGATTTCTTTAACGAGACGATCCGGGTGGTTGGCAAGGGTTCCAAGGAACGCATTGTGCCCCTTGGTTCTCATGCCCTGGCTGCCCTGCAGAAATATCGTGGTGAGGCAAGGATCAGTGAGGGCGCCCTGTTTATCAGTAAATCAAAATCGCGTATCTCTGCTCGCGGGGTTTCCGGGATTGTGAAGAAATACACGGCCCTTGCCGGCTTGCCTGTGGGCATCAGTCCGCACAAGCTGCGCCACAGCTTTGCCACTCACCTGCTGGATAATGGAGCAGATCTGCGCAGCGTGCAGACCCTGCTCGGCCATTCCAGTCTCTCGACGACCCAGATCTATACCCATGTCAGTACTGAGAGGTTGAAGAAGGCATATGACACGGCACATCCAAGGGCCTGAGTGACCGGGTTTCCCGGTAATACACGATAAGACTTCCGGTTTTTTCTCCGATTTCGGATTTCATCCGAAAGTTGGCACGCTCTTTGCTTATTAGTCTTTTGGCGTGGTTTACCAGCCTGATGCGATGGCTCACGCCTCTACAACAACCATTGAACTCAAACGGACATGAAAAAAACAAACTTATTTTATTTATTGATGCGACACCTGGGAGTTTTCGCCCTGAGCGTCTTCATTTTAATGGGCACTAGCGGCGTTGCCCCTGCCGCGCAGGATACCCCTGCTGCTGCGGAGGAAGCCCCTGCTGCTGCGGAGGAAGCCCCTGCCGCTGAAGGTGGATTACCTGAAGTCACTGCAGAAATGCTTGATTCTGATCATGATGATTATAATGAAGGTGCCGTCGATTTGGCGGGTCAAGCGATCTACAAGTTCCTTTCCCTGGGGGGCGACGCCAGCACCTTGACAGCAGAGCAGAAGGCCGCGGCTGAGGGCTATTATGACCGTTATGACACCGCGCCTTTTTTCGGGTTGAGTAGCCTTTGGATCCTCATTGCTGCCTTCCTGGTGTTTATTATGCACCTTGGATTTGCAACGCTTGAGTCCGGCTTAACGCAGAGCAAGAACACCGTCAATATTCTCTTCAAGAATGTTTACATCATCAGTGCCGGCCTGATCCTCTACATGCTGTGGGGATTCAATGCGATGTACCCGGGTGATTTCAATGGCTTTTTTGCCACTGGAAGCCCCTGGTTTGGCACTCCTGCCGACAACGCTGATCTTTCCTATGGGGGAACAGGTCTCTGCCAGACCGGTTGGGCGGATTTCCTCTTCCAGGCGATGTTCTGTGCCACGGCGGCCACCATTGTCTCCGGTGCCGTTGCTGAAAGGATAAAGCTGGGATCGTTCATGGTTTTTGCGGCTCTTCTTGTCGGATTGGCCTACCCGATCACAGGTAGCTGGAAATGGGGCGGCGGATGGCTTGATGAAATGGGCTTTTATGACTTCGCCGGCTCATCCGTGGTCCATGCCTTTGGCGGTTTCTCCGCACTTGCATGCTGTGTCATTCTTGGCGCACGGAAGGGGAAATACACCAAGGAGGGCATCAAGCCGATCCTGGGATCGAGCATGCCCCTGGCATGTATCGGTGTGTTTTTGCTCTGGCTTGGATGGTTTGGATTCAACGGCGGCTCGGTCCTCAGTGCCGATCCCGGAATGGTTTCCTTTGTCTGCGTGACCACTGCCCTTTCCGCGGCAGCCGGTGCCCTTGCCGCGATTACCATTTCATGGTTGTTCCTGAAAAAGCCGGATCTTTCCATGGCGCTCAATGGAATCCTGGCAGGCCTTGTCGGGATCACTGCCGGAGCGGACTCCGTCACTGTTCCCTCAGCGATGATTATTGGCGTCATTGCAGGTGCCCTCGTGGTATTCTCGATTGTGTTCATTGACAGGATGGGGATCGATGATCCGGTGGGCGCCATATCTGTTCACGGCGTTGTTGGCATTTGGGGAACCCTTGCAGTGGGCATTCCCTTCTTCCAACTCTCTCCCGGTGAAGATGCTCCCGCTTTCATGACCCAGTTGATCGGCACCCTTTCAATCAGCGCGTTCGCCTTTGCCTTTTCGGCAACGGTGTTTACTGCGATTAAATTTGTCATGGGTGTGCGTGTTTCCGAGGAGACCGAGGTCAAGGGGCTTGACCTTGAGGAACACGGCGCCCCCGCCTATGCGCAGAGCTGAAGTTTGGAGGGCACCCTTTCACCATGAGTTTTACCTGTGAGAACTGCAGTATATTGGATGATTAGAACCTTCCCTAGGTTCCGGTTTTTACTGGAACATTAGTAGGGTGTTCAACAGAGAGAAGGGCGGCGGGGTGCATTTGTGCCCCGCCGTTCCTCTTTTTTTTATTTGGAAAAGATTTCTCTTTACCGATGGCATGTGCAAGGGCAAGCCTTCTAGCCGATGCCCTTGATGCCTCATTACCTGTTGATTGATATCAGCAACTCAATGACCAAGATCGCCCCCTCCGGGGTCGCGGAAATCGAGGCTGATCCGTTGTTGATTCCCACCGCGGATATTACCCGAGAGGCTCTGGAGGAATTGCCGTGGAAGCCGCGAGAGGGGAGCTCGACAGTTATTCTTTCCTCCGTGGTTCCCGATAAAAGCAAGGTGGTTGAGGCCGTTTTCGGGAAGGATTGCGTGCTGGGTGTTTCCTCATCCATAGAGTTGGGGATTGGTATTGATTATCCTGCTCCTGAATCCATCGGGGCCGATCGTCTTGCCAATGCCGCTGCCACTGTTTGCTATTACGGGGCGCCGGCAGTGGTGGTTGATTTCGGGACCGCGGTGACTTTCGATATTCTTTCCGGGGCAGGAGCCTATGTGGGCGGGGTAATCGCCCCGGGACTTTCCGCCATGACGGAATATATGTTTGACCATACAGCACTGTTGCCCAGGATTGACCTTGAGGAACCCGGTTCAGCCATTGGCAAGTCTACCGAGGAGGCGATGCAGGCGGGCGCTGTCTTGGGTTATCGCGGCCTGGTGAAGGATATCCTCGCGGCAATTGTCGATGAACTGGGCTGTGAAGCGCCACCGGTCATTGCCACCGGCGGCTATGCAAACCTTATTGCGGCCGGCATCCCGGCAATCCACCTTGTCCACGAGAACCTGACCCTTGAGGGCCTGCGCATTATTGGCGGTCTTAATGTTCCCAAATAAAAATGAATGATACCAGCAACCTTCGGGCAATCGGGATTGATTTTGGTGCAACCTCGGTCAAGATCGGGGCATTGCCTGATATTCTCAAGGATGGCGGTGAAGAGCCGGTTGTTCTTGAAACTTTATCCTATAGCTCAGTTAATGATTTAATCGACGCCATAGCCGAGAGTGTGGCAGGGATTGGAAAGCGGCACGGAAACATGATCGCCGTGGGTTGTGGAGTTCCCGGTCTCGTGGATTTTGATCGGGGGTTTGTGCATACCCTGACTAATGTCCCCGGGTGGCAGGACATTGCATTGCGCGATATTCTCGAGAGGGAGACAGGGCTTCCTGTCTTCATTGACAACGATGCCAATTGCATGGCTTATGCCGAGTGGCGTTTCGGAGCGGCGCTTGGTCTGAGTAACGTCGTGGCCCTTACTCTTGGGACAGGCATAGGTGGCGGAATGATCATTGACGGCAAGCTTTACCGCGGATCAAGCTTTGCGGCCGGGGAGATCGGGCAAATGTCGATTGATCATAAGGGCGGTCCTGGTCCCTACGGGCTTCCAGGTATTCTCGAGGGACACATTGGCAATCGTCAAATCAGTGAACTGGCCGCTACCCGGTTGCATGACCAACCGATGCCTGCCGGGGGATGGACACCAAGAAGCGTGGCTGAAATGGCAGTAGCAGGGAACCCTCAGGCCTGTCAAATCTGGCTGGATGTTGCAGAGTGCCTCGGTTCACTGCTTGCCAGTATTGCCTGGTTGATTAACCCTGACGCCTTTGTGATTGGTGGCGGAGTGGCAAATGCCGCTGATCTTTTGTTTGATCCTCTGGAAAAGAAAATCCGTGCCAGTGTCTCAAGCGTTATTTCTGATGATCTGCGTATCCTGCCGGCAAAATTCGGCAATGAGGCCGGTATCGTGGGAAGTGCTGCCCAGGCACTGGATGCGGTGCTTGAGAGGCGCTAAGGGGGCAGAGGTTGATGTATTCCTTTTGATCGGGTTCTCGTCTTTTGCAGGTTTTTCAACTGTCTGAAGACTCGAGCTTTACCCGCCTTGCGATGAGCTTCTTCTGGAACTTTCCCTGTACGATATCGATGGCCACGAGGATGGCGATGACGAAGTAGAATGTTGTCTTGGTCATGGGCATGACCGGGTTTCCAAACAGCTTGAGATGTGCCTTGTGTGCTCCCTCGGAAACCAGCATCACCCCGACTATCAGCAGGATAAACAGGCCGAGGATTTCATAGAGGCGGTTTTTCTCGAGGAATTCCGATACCTTATTCGCAAGCAGGATCATCAGGAGACCACTGAGGATGATTGCCGTTGCCATGACCCACATGATATACTCGGTTTCACCGGTTGGATTACCGGCATTGTCCATTACCGGCTGTTGAGCCAGTGCCATGGCGCTCAGGATGGAGTCAAA
>JAAESJ010000056.1 GCA_024229495.1 Verrucomicrobiaceae bacterium
GTTGAGGGTAAAGGCGTATGGGGAAAGCCGGCAAAGTGGCTCTATTACTGGGGAAAAGTGGATGGTTCAACGGTCGGTGTGGGCATCTTTGATCATCCATCAAATCCCCGCCATCCAACAACCTGGCACGCACGGGACTACGGCCTGATTGCCGCCAACCCGTTTGGTTACTCCTATTTTCTCGGCAAGAAACGAGGAACCGGCGACCTCATCCTCAAGGATGGTGAAGAGATCAGCTTCCGTTACGCTTTTGTCTTCCTCGGTGGCGACAAAGACAACTCGAAGGTTAATGATATCTACAGCAAGTGGAGCAGCAAATAACACCTTTGCCTTCTCATTCCCTAGATGAAACCTGCCGGATTACGGGCTGAGGAATGCCCTCAGGCCGGGCAAGTCATCCGTATTAATTAAGTCCACTCCCGCCTCTGCCAATTCGCGCCAAAGGGTCTCCCTCTCAGGTGTTGCCCAGAAACGCACACGGCGGCCCTTGGCATGGGCCTGCTTAACGATACGGTGCAGCTTGATCCGCTCAGCCTCGGGAAAATCACCTTCTCCCCGCCACCGGAAGTGACTGCTCCAGCGGTCACTGATAAGCGGCAGCAGGTGAGATGGTGCGATGGATTCCAAATCCGCAAGTCTCCCGTCAATACCCGCAAACCTTGGATCATCAGCCGCAATAATGTCCTTGGCACGGTTGCCACTGATGATCACGGCAACAGCGCGCTCGGTGAACTTGCCGGCACGTGTCCCACTGAGTAACCCCGGGTATTCTGCGAGCACTTCGGCAAGGGCACGATAAGTCGCCTCACCACCCGACTTGATGTCAATGAGCAGGGTAAACACCGGACCTCCCTTATAAATGCGCCCGTTATTGGCGCGGGATCGCTCCCGCAGGGGATCAAGGTAGAGTGCCTTAAGGGTTCGCTGTGGCTTAAGCTCACCACGGTCATGGCCAACAAGCAACTTGCCGGCAACCAGGAAAATATCCGCCTCAACACTGCAGAACCCGTTCGTCAGGGCATCCAGCAGCGGACGCCCATGGCGGTAATCATTGTGGGCATGGGCACGAGCAAGCGGCAAGGGCTCCCCCGCCACCGGTATGGTGGTGGCCACAAGCAACCATCCACAGGCTATCACTGAAACCCTCACCATGCCATTTCTCCCGGAAGATACTCGTTAATTAGCTCCTCGTAGAAAGGGCGCAGTGCCGCAACATCCATGCGCTGCTCACTCTTGGTATAGAGGTCATAGGGATTGAAGGCACGCACCCAGGAAAACATCTCCCGATCACGGTCATTCATCAGGTGCCCGTATTCGCCCTCGCGGTGGGCGGCATAGAAGGAATGATAGCGAATCATGTAGAGAGCTGGCTCAGGGAGGCGATCCTTGACCGCATGATACAGGTATTCATCATGCCCCCAGGACATGGTTACCTGATCAAGGCCGCACCCTTCCGGGTAGATGCCGTTAGCCGTTGAATATTCCGACACTTCCCGATCCGGGTTCCCGGAAAAGAACTCATGGAAGACAACCTTCTCAGAAAACCGACATCCCAGGGGAAAGGTATCACCGACCACCGCCCACTGCTCCTCACCAAACAGGCACAGGATTTTTCCCAGATCGTGAATCAGGCCCACCAGGATAAACCAGCGAGGATGGCCATCGGCGCGAATGGCCTCAGCAGTCTGCAACAGGTGCTCAATCTGCGGCAGGTCAATATCGGGATCACTGTCATCGACGAGTTCATTGAGAAACTCCAAAGCCTGCCAGACCGTCATGCGCCGCCTGTTAAACTGCAGGTAATCGGCTTTTTTCTCCCTGGCAAACTGCAGGGTCTGCTTGTGGTGGTTGAGCCTGTAGAACTCCCTGACACAGGGACGGGCGTCTGCCTCATAATTGCGGAAGGCGCCCGCCTGCTGGGAGTCTGCCCCCTCAGGGTATCGGCGTAAAAGGTCTTCCTCCCAACCATCCATCGTGGAGGCTGGAAGGTCATTATCACCGGTTATGAAGGAAGGCTCCATTAAGCAGAAGGTATCCGAGGTTTATACCTTCCCACACTCTACCCAATGCAAAGGATCCATACAAGGGACATTCAGCAAAGTCCCCCTTTATATGCTTTTCGCTGATTCAATCACCGGATGATGAACCATGCCCTTCCCTGACCCGGTAAAACCGATAAGGAGCATCGCTGGTTCCCTGACCGGTATAAGAAAACGATCCTGTCAACCCGGCCCCGCCCTCACTGTCGATACTTTGTGAAGACTCGGTCGTCCAGTTGATCAGGTCATTGCTGGACTCAACGGTATAGGTGATTCCTACCTCACCGCTTACCATGAACTGCATCTGACCTGAACTTGTCATCAACAACATATCCATCTCCGGAGCAATCGCATCACCCCCGGTTTCAATACCCATGGAAGTGATCGTGGCAAAGCCGGCAGAACCGGTAGCCCCGGGGTAACTCACCGTATCCTTGTCACTGACTGAAACAAAGGCCACGTTGAGTTGCAGATTTCGACCGGGCGGAAGTGTTTCGCCCGGGATCACCACTGAGGTAGCCGTTGCCGGCAGGGGCTCGGTAATGATCTCTCCACTCTGGCCGGGAAGGGGAGTGAAAAACACCTCCCGATCCTCGGAATTGCTGACAAAAACCACGATGTAGTCATCGCTCCCGGGACTTGGCATCGCATCCCAGTTGATGGTGAGATCATGCGCGGAATCAATCTCCTGCAGGGTGGCATAATCCTGGATAAATGGCGGGTCAGGATAGGACTCGGGAGTGAGCTCAAGAGTGACTTCCCTCGGAGCGTCATTGAAGGAATTAAACCCGAAGGTATAGTTGCCGTTGGCAAGAAAAGCATCAAAGTCACTTTTTTCCACGTAGGATGCACTCTCATCCTGCCCACTTCCTCCACCACGGCCGTCCATCTCAACGGAACTGCCCGCTCCCGGGACTGTCAGCTCCACGGGAAACGCGGTATTCAGGCCGTTGAGGCCAAATCCCACATGGACATTGTAATCCTCGCCGGAAGTCGTTGAACTCGAATCCTGATTATAATACCTAGCCTTGATCAGGTAATACCAGTCCACATCGGGCTGCCCGGAGCTGCTGGTTGATGCCGTCGTAAACTCGCCGCTGCGCGGTGCATCACGCAATGGGTTTCCGGTTAAGTCCTCCAGCCGGGTTGCCGGGGGACCACTACTTCCGGCAACCGGGTTGAGTGTCCATCCAATGGTGGTGGAAAGCGGAAGCGGATCGGTATAGTTACAAAAGAGCCGCTTGCCGCTGGAGCTCCAGGAATAGCTGAACTTGGAGGAATCTAACCCTGTCCAGTTGATGGCCTGGCTGAAGTCAACATCCTGGTTCATCGCCTCGTCAAAACGGAACATGACCACCGAGTTATCGGTAACCTCATTGGCATCATGCGAGGGACTGGATTCACGTAACGAGGGTTCCTGTGCATCAGTCACTGGCACCGTTTCAATGGGAAAGCGCGTCCGTTTCCCGAATGCCGGTATGGCATCCACATAACTGGTATCGGGAGTGCCAATCCGATAGAAACCGATCTGCACCGTGTAGTCACTGCCCGGCTCAAGGGTGCCGGGAGGCAGGGTCAATGAGGTGGACGTCCCATCAAGGGCACCCGGTTGTCCGGGATTGGGAGCCTCGTAAACCGTTCCTCCCTCCGAAGAGTTCTCCCGGTTGATATAAAAGCTGATATGATCATCCGCCGTTCCCCCCTGAAAGGGATTCCACTCAAGAGTAATGGCTGCCGAAGCGTCCAGCGCCTGAAGTGCCTCAAAATTGGTGATAAAGGGAATATTCGGGTAGTTCTCCGCGGCGAAGCTCAGGGTCACTGACTGATCACCGTCATTCTCACCCTCAAGGCTGATCACGTAATCGCCGCTGCCGGGAAAAGCAGCATCAAGTTGTGGCTTCTTGTCGAAAGACTGCTCGAAGAACCAGCGTTGCCCGTCCTGGGACAGACTTCCGGAAGCTACCGACCCGGGACCGCTGAATGATCCCGAGTTAATCGCACCGGTGGATGTACCCTGAACAAAAACCTCAAATGAAAGCGGCTCCCTGCCATCATCATCGTCCTCATCAATGAGCGAGGGAACTATCGGGTTAAACTGGGCAAAGCTCTGGGTCTTTACCACGGCAATAAAACTGGCATCATCAGCCGCCTCGGCAATCGGTTGGGATCCACTTAAAACAGCTGAAATCACAGTGGGCAAAAGGAAAAATACGTTCTTTTTCATGGTGTTGTATGTGCCAATGACGAACAAAAATACGAATTATGAAGGGAAAAACCGGATTTTTTCTATTTGCCAATATCGCGAGTCATCGCGCACCGAATGCGAACAAAAAATCTGCTGCTGCTTTCAATCAGTCCTATCCCGTAACACGTGGCAGCAGAATCAAGACCAGCAGCGGACTGGCCGACATGCAAATATCACGCAGCAGAATCAGGCGCAGATTCTGATTGTATTCGGATACCGCCTTTTCAAAACGTTCAGCGATCACCTTGTCCGCCCTGCCGACAAGGGCCGCAGCTCCCTGCCTTGCTGCCTTGACCCCTATTCCAAGCAGTGCCCCCAGGACCGGTCTCTTGAAAAACCGCCCAACCCCTGCACCCTTGAGCGCGGCAGCAACCGGTGAATCCCCCTCCCCGGACTTCCCCCCGAAACGCTTCAACCAGCCTCGTATCCCCAACACCATCCCGGCACGCTTGCGCAGCTTGTCAAAATCATGGCTAAGGAAACCCTGCAGAATTCTGCGCACCCTCAGGACCCTCTGAAGGTCAAGGCAGGTCCAGCCCACAAAAGCAATGAAGAGCAACAACAAGCTCAACGCATTGACCTCCGACCAGTTCTGCCACCCGAAAGGATCAACCACCAGGCGAACGGTAAACGCCAATAAAGGTGGCAACACAAAGGAAATAACCTCATTGAGCATCAAGAGAGGAATGCCCTTGATTGGCAATTCCCTGACCTGATTGATTGCCCATCCCCCGTGAGGCGCAAGTATTCTCACCACGCGGAACAGCGGACCGGTGACCAGAAATACCCTGAAGACAAGAGGCAGGAACACAATATACCACAGATAGGCCTGCCAGGGCCCGGTGGGCGGAAAGTCCGGGAAAGACAACTCCATAACATCAATTGATGCGGCAAGCTATCTCCGTTACAAGGCGGGTTCAACCCCTCATCAACAAAGGCGTTATTCACCTGCTCTATACCGGAATCAGATTAACACTGATTCACTTAGAAATACCCTGGTTAATGATCGGGTTTTCTCGCAATCATGAGCTTGCTCTCTGCCAAGTCATGATTAAATTGTAAACCTCTCCCACCCCCAAAAACCCCCACCCCATTCCCTTATGCGACCACTGATCCTGTCGTCAGTAATCCTATTTATAAGCGTAGCTGTCAGCCTGCTGGCTCCTCGAGAACATCAGCCCGAAGTAACGGCCACGGAAAGAAAAATTCTCAGTCCGGCTGCTCCACCGGCCATGACTGCTACGCCGGCCTTTAATCCGGATCTCTTTAAACAATGGCTTGTGTCACAGGGCCAGGAAAACCCCGCTGATCAGGGTGACCGGCTCAAGGAGGGCATACGACTCCTACAGGGCAGGAAACAATGGATGGCACAATTAATCCGCAGCAACCCGAAACATGCACTCAACGAGGCACTCACCTATGAGCAGCGCTCCTTACTCCCCGGTGCCATGCTCAGCCTTCTTGAGCAGCCTCTTTCTGCGGCAGCTTCCTATGAAGTGGAGATTGCCTGCGGGTTGGAAAACGGCAACAGCCGGACCAGACGATTGGTAACTCTGGACGATGGCAGAAAACTCGAGGCATTCACCTTTGCCAAGCGCCTTCAGGTAACCTGCAAGGATCGCATCTCGATACATGGCATCGAGTCGGAAGGTGTCGTAGCCATTAACCCGGGCCCGGTGCGCCGGCCCGGAATAAGCGAGATGCGCGACCGCGGACTGGAAGATAACGAAATGAGTTATGGCGAGATACTCGGCACCCTTTATTCCTTCAACAATCTGGAAGAACTCGAGCAACTCGAAGAAACCCTGCTGGCAGAGGAGCTCATCCTCGGTCCATCAATGCGGGGCGCCTACCGGGAGCTGATGAGCGGCGGGGAAGTTAACGGGGGAAATCAAGATGATGCAGGAAATCTTCCGGAACTGCCAAGCACCTGGACTGAGGGTTCCAAGGATCTTCTCTACTTACGTGTGCAGTTCAGTGATGACGACCCGGACAGAATTGACCTTTCCTATGAAAAAGCACGCAGTCGACAGGATGACGTCGAGCAATTCCTCAAGATTAACTCCTACGGAAAGTGCATCTGGACGACAACGATCACCGACGTAATTCGGCTGGAAAACAGCTACGATTACTATCGCCAGGCCGGCTGGAGCCAAATGCTCAATGATGCCCGGGCCCTGGCGCGCGACCTTGGGCAGGAGCAGGGCGAGGACTGGGATTATGACAACTACAACTTTTACACGGTTGTCTCCCGCGGAGGCTTTGGATCGTATGCGGGAATTGCTCAGGTCGGCGGTCGACGCAGTCACCTGATCTCCACCAGCCTGCGAACTGCCGGCCACGAATTCGGGCACAACCTGGGACTGAGCCACGCCTATTACAACTACACCAAGTCACTGAACCCGCGTGGCACCTCAACCTATGAGGGACTTAGCGAAATAGAATACGCGCACCGCTTCAGCATCATGAGCGATGAGAGCAGCAGTGACTTCAACAACCCGGCCCTGCCTCATTTTACCGTGCACGAAAAATGGCAACTCGACTGGCTGGGGGGGAACGATATTCTGAACGTCACCGACGCCTCAGACAACGGCACACACCGCCTCTACCAGAATGACCTGGAAAACGCAACCGGACTGCGCGCCATCAGGTTGCCCTCCGGAGGTGCCCGGTCCAATTACTGGGTCAGTTACCGTGCAGCGTGGACAGCGGCCAACCGCGGTTCGGACCAGGATTATCTGCTTAATGGCGCAGTCTTTGACTGGTCGGGAAGTGGTGGTGGAAGGAGCACCCTGCTGGACATGAGCCCATACTCTGATGACGGGCCACACAACGGATCAAGGTCCCGCCGTGATAACAGTGACAAATGGGATGCCCCACTGGCAATCGGACGCACTTACTCCGATTATGAAAGCGGTGTTCATGTCACACCCATCGCCCGCGGGGGATCCGCTCCGGACGAACACCTGGACATCTTCGTCCACGTCGATGAGGTGCCCCCGGTCACGTTGATCAGCGAAAGCGCACAATGCCGAGCCATTGCTCCCGGCCTTCTTGACCCGCGTCCACAGGTTTCCCAATGGACAGTCCCGGCCTTTGACGACTCGTCATGGACGCAGGGACTCCTCGGCGTGGGTTATGAGCGCAGCTCGGGTTTTGGCAACTTCATCCGGCTTGACCTTGAATCCCAGATGTATGATGAGCTAAGCAGCGCCTATATCCGCATTCCCTTCGAGATCAGCTCAGCAGAAGAACTGAACCTGCGCAGACTGACGCTGCAACTGCGATATGATGACGGGTTCATCGCCTATATCAACGGCACAAGGATTGCCTCTGAAAACGCCCCGAACAACCCGTCATGGAACTCAGGAGCAACGAGTTCGCACTCTGACTCCTCAGCTGATGACTTTGAGAGTTTTGATGCTTCCCAGGCAATTGATAAGCTTGTCATAGGAACCAACGTGCTGGCAATCCACGGGCTGAACAACGGTGACTCCAGCTCGGACTTCCTCATCCAGCCCAAGCTACTGGCATTCCCGATGAACTCCGACAACAAGCCTCCCGAGGTTTCCTTAAGCGCTTCAAGCCTGAGCGTGGACAGGGATGCGGACGTTGCTTTCACCGCGACAGGCAGCGACCCAGACGGTGATGTCCTTGCCTATGCGTGGCACTTTGATGAAGGCGATGAGTTTATTAGTGAGGGAATCAACAGTCCGCTCGCCACTAAATCCTGGGGCTCATCCGGCCAGTATCTGGTGCGTGTCACCTGCTCCGACCGCAAGGGGGAAACGGCAACATCCTCCCTGGTGGTTAACGTCGGTAACCCCTCCTCCAATCGGCGCATCCAGGGGCGGGCCATGAAGGCCGGCAAGCCAATTTCCGGGGCGAGGATATGGACGGGAAACCGGCAGACCTGGACATCGGCCGACGGCACCTATATCCTGGCAGGATTACCTCCAGGA
>JAAESJ010000057.1 GCA_024229495.1 Verrucomicrobiaceae bacterium
CATTGATTAGTTGAGGAGGGAGGAATAAGAGCGACCTTTATTTTCATACTGTCCTAAAGTCCTGTATGATGACTCAGCGTTCCGAGCCTCCTATTCTTAAGTCACTCAGCCTCCAGCGCCCACTCAGTCATCATACAGGACTTTAGGACAGTATAAAGGTCGCTCTTATTCCTCCCTCCTCAACTAATCAATGTTCAACAACTTCACCATTCATTCAGGCTGGTTATTCCACTTCTGAAAAAACAATTTTCCTCCACTTGTCTCACTTTCAGACAGGGGCGCGCACTGAAATAAACGCAGCGCGAGCGGGAAAAAAACGACTTTTGGTTTCCGTTTGTTTTGTTCAGGGTAGCCGGCTCGCTATCGCCCACCGAGAACTGGGACGCACTATCGTGCGCCCAGTTCTAGCTGCCCTGAACAAAACATCCGAAAGCCGTTTTTTTCCGCTCGGCGCTACGTTTATTTCGGTGCGGCACCCCGTCTGAAAGATGAGCCTATTTCCTTCCATTAGAAACGCTTGTTGCAACATTTCCTTCTTGGTTAAGCGTCGGTCGTCTTCAAGAGCTCCCAAGGTTTGAGGGGCCTGCGGCGCAAGTTTGTTTTCTACGTTAATAGGTGGAGACAGTTACATAGTAGGGGGAGACAGTCACATAGTGTGGGGCTCCGCTTCGCTACGCACAGGCTCCGCTTCGCTACGCAAATACATAGTAGGGGAGACAGTCACATAGTGTGGGGCTCCGCTGCGCTACGCAAAGTTTGTGCTAACTTATGCGTAGCGAAGCGGAGGGGCGTTGGGGGCGGTAGCGCGGAGCAATCTCTGATTGCGGAGCGGTTAGGGCCGAACATTCCGCGATAGCGGCAAGCCAAAACTCGAGTGACAGTCCACAAACTTGCGAAGCGAAGCGGAGCCTTCCACATCATACTAGTACTTCCCCTTTACCACAAGAGACTGTAGCCTAATTAGCCTCAATGTGGGTACGCCCCTGGGTACCGTAC
>JAAESJ010000058.1 GCA_024229495.1 Verrucomicrobiaceae bacterium
ATCAATCCTGCGTTGCCTGTCACGGTGCCGATGGCAGGGGAATAAAGGTAGCGGGGTCTGAAGTTGCCCTGGCACCATCGCTTGTTGATTCGCCGCGTGTCCACAGTGAGCCCGGGAACCTTGTAATGATTCTCCTCCACGGTCTCAGCGGTCCACTGGACGGCAAAACCTATCAGGCAGGTTTCATGGCCCCGGGCGCGGCACTTGGCCTGACCCGTGAGCGTGAGATTGCCCGTGTGCTCAGTTACATCCGTTATGCTTGGGACAAACAGTCAGGGCCGGTGACCGAAGCGCAGGTCAAGGGTATCAAGCAAGCCACGGCAACGCGAAAAATACCTTGGACGCAACCGGAACTGGAGGCTCAATTACCCTGATGTCTGTGAATCCATTGAAAGTAATTTTACCAATTTCCCTCGCTCTCTCTTTATTGTTGCCCCTGGCTGCATCGGCGGATGAGCGACCCAACCTGATCCTGATGATGGCCGATGACCTCGGTTACCGCGACCTTGCCTGCTACGGCAGTAAGAAACACAAGACCCCGGTCCTCGATAACCTGGCCAAGGATGGCATGCAACTGACCGGCTTTTACGCGGGTGCTACGGTCTGCACCCCGTCGAGGATGGCCCTGCTCACCGGTGCCTACCCGCCACGTCTTGGCTGGAGCGGGGGAGTGGTTGGATACGGGATCAAGACCGTCAATGGGCTTGCTCCCAGTGCATTGACGATGGGCGAGGTGTTCAAGGCTGCCGGTTATGCAACAGCACTGATTGGCAAATGGCACCTGGGCGACTCTCCGGAGCTGCAACCCATGAAGCAGGGCTTTGATATGACCTACTACATCAACAAGAGCAATAACCAGACCAAGCAGCTTTGGCGTGGCGAGAAACTGGAGGCCGAGCCCTTCAACAACAGCAGGCTCAGCGAGCAGTTTGCCGACGAGGCGGTGAAGTTCATCAAGGCCAACCGCGAACGGCCCTTCTTTCTTTACCTGCCTTTCACCGCACCGCATTTCCCGGCCCAGGCCCATCCGGACTGGAAGGGCAAGTCCGCCAATGCTGCCTACGGAGACGTGGTTGAGGAACTGGACGCGCGAGTCGGTGAGATCCTTGAAAGCCTGAAGGCTCTTGATCTTGAGAAGAAGACCATCGTGGTCTTCCTCTCCGACAACGGCCCGGAGCCGGGACAGAAGAAATGGGCCAGCGCGCTTCCCTATCGCGGGTTGAAATGGAGTTCCATGGAGGGCGGGACCCGTGTGCCCTGCATTCTCCGCTGGCCCGGGGTGATTCCCGCCGGAGGTCAGAGTGACAAGCTTGCCACTGCCATTGACCTGCTGCCAACACTGGCCCATGCCTGTGGCATTGGGCTTGGGGAGCCTGCGAAGGCAGCCCCGAAAATTGACGGGCTCAATCTCTGGGAAACCTTCACCGGAAAGTCTACTCCTCACCCGAGGAAGGACCTGATTTACTGGCAGGGATGGGCCGTGCCCCAGGCGATCCGGGTCGGCGACTGGAAACTCTACTTTGACCATGTCAAGGAAGTGGCCGGATCGGCAAAGGGCCCGGTGCTCATTGATCTATCAAAGGACCCAGCCGAGGAGAAGGACCTAAGCGCTGAGCATCCCGATAAGGTAAAGGAAATGCTCGCCCTTGCCCGGACAAGGCTCAAGGACATCGAGCAAAATACAATCGACCTCGGTGGACCGCCGGTTGCCAAGAAAGCGGCGCGCAAGGGCAGCCGCTGGCTGAAGTGAGCCTTCCGGCTGCTTTAACAGGGTCACCGACAAGGCAGGGATCCGGCAGTCTCTTTTGCTTGTGTGAATCCGGTTTGCACCGGATTATCTTTCCTATGATTCGCTTCGTGCTTTTCCTGATTTTCGCAGGCCTAGCTTCAGCAGCCCAACCGCTGCCTTTGCCAGGGGATACGCCATGGAATTTGGACTCACTGAAAAAAACTCCCGATTTTCAGTGGCTCAGTCAAGAAGGCGGTGTGCATTCCCTGGTTTATTCCGGGGAGAAATACCGGGGCAAACCTACCCGCACCTTTGCCTATTACGCCTCACCGAAAACGCTCGGCAAGGATGGGGACCAAAAAGTGCCCGGCATTGTGCTGGTGCATGGCGGGGGAGGCGCGGCATTTGCCAACTGGGCCGAACTCTGGGCCAGCCGTGGCTATGCGGCTATCGCCATGGACCTGGCCGGCCGGGGAGCTGGGCGCAAGCCCATGGCCGATGGTGGACCTGACCAGGGGCATGAATTTAAGTTTGGCACCATTGATGAGCCTCTCACAAGCCAGTGGTCTTACCATGCGGTTGCCAACGTGGTGAGGGGGCATTCCCTGCTGCGCAGTTTGCCGGGTGTTGATGCCGAGCGCATCGCACTGACAGGCATCAGCTGGGGCGGGTATCTTACGTGCATCGTGGCGGGGGTGGATGACCGCTTTAAGGTGGCCATGCCGGTTTATGGCTGTGGGTTTTTGCGGGACAACAGTGTCTGGAGGGCATCGGAGTTTGGCAAGATGACCCGGGCGCAGTCCGACAAGTGGCACCGCTTGTGGGATCCCTCCCGCTATATCGGTTCGGCAAGAATGCCGGTCATGTTCCTCAATGGCACCAATGATTTTGCCTACCCGATGGACAGCTACGCGAAGACCTGTGCGCTGGTGCAGGGCGAGAAGAACTACAGCATCCAGATTCGTATGCGACATGGGCACATCTTTAACTTCCCGGAGTTCTTCGGCTTTGTGGACCAATACCTGCGTGGCGCTACACCGATGCCCGTCGTGGCACGCCCGGTCGTGAAGGACGGGAAACTCACTGCCAATATCGACTCTAAGACCAAGCTGCTCACAGCCAACTTGCATTACACCACCGGGCCGCACCCGGAAAACAAGACGCGCGGGTGGAAGTCCCTGCCGTTAGAAGTTGATGGCCTGAAGATTCACGGCGCCGCGCCACCCAAGGAGGCGACGGTCTGGTATGTGGACGTGCGCGATGAGCGAAAGTTTGTCGTCAGCAGTGAAGTGATGGGGATTAAATAGGTCTAGAGCAAACAGCTCCTTCACGCCCGGATTGGTCTCGATTATTGTCGCTGCGGGCGAGAAGAATTCGCAGATGATGGCTCAGAGAATTAGTCGTGGAGAGGACTGTGTAATCTGTGTCGAGAGTTGTGAGATCTCCCGGGAGACTTGGGTCTTACCGTGATTGTTGATTTACCTGAGATGATGGGGTGGGTGAAGGGATGGAAAGGGGTTATTTGATTTTTTTGTAAGTAAATTGGGTTCCCATTTTTACTCACCATAGCTTAGCAGGGTGCCATCTGAGCAACTGATATAGAGTCGTTTATTACTAGCTGATATGCCCATGTATTCAGGCTTTGATGGCAACTGAAATGATCCAATTTTCGAACCATCTTTCTGTGATATAAGAATCACATGCGGTTTGCCATCCTGCTTACCAGTTGCAACAATCATGTTATTAACCAGTATGAGGTTGCGAAGCATTCCGACGAACTGATTTTCAGTTGTACTCATTTTCCATTCATAAGTTCCCGCTGCCTCAAGATTATTGCTGTTCCCTGGGCCTTTGCTCATATAAACTGCCAAAGTACTATCCTTTTGAGAAGAAGCGGCAATGTGAAAACCTTCTATAAAGAGCTTACCTTTCTTGAAGGTTCGATCTGATATATCTTTGCGTCTCGACAGATCCATATATAGCCATGATGGGTCCAGCAGATCAACTTTTCCAGGAACTACAATCCCTTGAAAAGGTTTGTCCTTTTTCTTTTCAGCAACAATAATTTCACCATTGTCAATATTGAGTCTCGATCCCATAGCCGAAACACCCTTGTCATCTCCAGACAAGACACCCGCAATTCCCAATATTCCCTCAACAGTTTTTTTCCAAAGTTGCTTTCCAGTAAGAGGATCGACAGCAAATGCTGTGACTCCGCCATCGGCTCCTTTCGCCCGTCCAGAAAGAAATAGAGCTTTATCATCTGCAATTAACACACCTCCCTCTACAGGCCAGGGGGATTCCAACTGACCATAGGCCATGATCAGTTCTGGACTTCTTGCTGCACGCATACGCCAACGCAACGAACCGTCTGAAACATGCAGACAATGGACAACCCCAGCATGGTCGCCAAAAAGGCATAGACCCTTATACAGTGTCGGAGGCACAGTAACACGCCCCTCGGCAGTATAGCTCCAAACAATATCACCACTGGTTTGATCCACTGCAACAACTTGATGTGTGTTCACAATGCCCAGATAAAGACGTTTTTCATCTGCGACTGCCTGCGTGAGTGATGCCCCTACTCGAAGTGCCCACTCACGTGTGCTGATTTTGTCATCTGTTTTGATCAATTGCTTTTTCCAAAGCTGGCGCATCTTTAGCGGTAGATCTGTAGAAGACATGCTGGTTCTGTTGCTATTTCCCATAAAGGTTGGCCATGGGGCCTTGTAGCTCTCATCCACCTTCTGCTTATTAGGGCTGACAACTAGATCGGTTTTGTAATCATCCGTCGGTACTGTGTGGCCTCCTCGTAGTGCTATCCGGCCTCTTACCGTCTGAGAAAAACAGCCACATGCGTGGGGAATTGTGTAATGAAGTTCATTGGCAGGTATCATTCCTGTCGCACATCCACCACGGGAGAAAGTGATGGAGCTCTCTGTGGCAGCCGTCTTTTTGTTAAAAAAACTTGCCCTACGCGACGCTACTAGATGATTCCCTGACAAAATGGCACCTTGGCAACCATTCTTGGATTTTACTACTCCCGATCTGAACTCTCGAATAATCTTGCCTGTTTCTGGTGAAAAAATATCCCAGTCATAACGCCCCACTCGCATCCAAATACCTTCGTCGGTCAAGTATTGCCCGCTTTGCTGCAAGTTTGTGAATCGCGGAATATATTCACTGCCCTTCTCCCAAAGAAGGCGTCCATCCTTACTGGAATAAACTTCCAACTCTTTTATACTCACAATACCGATCACGCTTTGATCGGCAAAATTAAATGTTCTATAAGAGCTCGCTTTTGCCATATCCACCTGCCATAACTTCTTGCCATCTTTCAAAGCGAAACTGTGGAGTTTTTTTTCTAAATTATTAAGAAGGATGACGCTACCCTTTGTTAAGGCTAATTTAG
>JAAESJ010000059.1 GCA_024229495.1 Verrucomicrobiaceae bacterium
AGGATGGCTGTTCCGATCAATATTCCCACGATGGATCCCTCGCCGCCGCGCAGGCTGCAGCCGCCCAATACCGCGGCGGCAATGGCGTAGAGTTCAAAGAACGCGCCGTGTGTGCTGGGTTGCACTGAACCTGAGTAGATGCATTGGGGAATCGCGGCAAACGCCGTGCAGAAACCGGCAATGAGGTAAGCAAAGGCAATGACCAAACCGGTGTTGATGCCTGAGTATTTGGTGGCGAGTTCATTGCGGCCGGCGGCAAAAATGTAGCGGCCAAATACCGAGCGGTGAAGGATGATGTGGGCGATAACGGCAAAGACGATCAGGTAGACAAAGGTCATTGGCACGCTGTGCAGTATTCCCTTGTCTAATTTCCCGAACAGCACGTCCCCGAGGCTGCCATCTCCCAAGCTTTTGGCTAGGCTGAGGTCCTGCTGGGTGTCTCCGACATTAACCGTGGTGTCGTTTGCGAAGAACCGTGCCAGACCACGGTAGGAGAGTAGACCGCAGAGGGTAACGACAAAGGCCTGTAACTTCAATTTGCCCACCAGCATTCCCTGCATAAGGCCGATTAGGGTGCCAATGACAAGGATCACCAATACCGCTGTGAACCAATGGACCTCCGGGATAACGCTGACCAAATAGGATTGGAAATCAGAGTCTCCAACAGGCCTGGTGTCAACCGGAGTGACAAGGTAGAGGAAGATGACGCCGAGCAGCGCCATCAGTGAGCCAACGGAAAGGTCGATGCCGGCAGTGATGATGACAACTCCGACACCAATACTGAAGATTCCGTAGATGCCGATTTGACGCGTCACGTTCTTGATGTTGTCGGCAGTCAGGAACCTGCTGCCGAATAAGCCGTCAACATTCGTATCTGTCGTGCCAATGGTGGTGATCAGCATCAGCGTGAGCAACAGGCCGAGCATCCCGGTTTCTCGCCGGTGCTGCTTTGTAAATTGGACCAATCGATGTGTCATCAACTAAATGCTCTATGATTCAGGCGGCATCGTCTTTTCTGCCGCCAACAGCAAGGTGCATGACGGCTTCCTCACTGAACGCCTCATGTTCCAGTTCGCCGGTGATGCGACCCTCGTGCATGACAAGGATACGGTCACTGATGCCGAGAACTTCCTCCATGTCGCTTGAAATCATCCATATCGCAACACCTTCAACGGCAAGGGCACGCATCAACTTGTAAATCTCGGCCTTGGCACCGACATCAATGCCGCGCGTGGGTTCATCAAAGATGATGACCTTGGGGTTCATGGACAGCCATTTGCCGAGCACGACTTTCTGCTGGTTGCCGCCACTTAGATTCATGGCGGCAGTCTCAGTGGAGGGTGTCTTTATCTTCAGTGCATTCACCTGCTGCTCGGCTTCCTTTCGCTCGGATGAGCGGTTGATGAGGGCGAGGCCGGATGAGTGATCCTTCAGGGAGGCCAGTGAGATGTTCTGGCTAATATCAAACTCAAGGATGAGTCCGGTCCTCTTGCGGTCTTCCGGGGCCAGGTAGATGCCGGCACGAATGGATTCCCGGGCCGAGCCGAGTTGAACAGGCACGCCTTCCAGTGTGATGGAGCCACCCAGAGACGGATCGACGCCAAAGACGGTTTGTGCCAATTCAGAGCGCCCGGCACCGACAAGGCCCGCCATACCAAGGATCTCGCCACCCCTGACCTGGAGGCTTAACTCGCAGTCCGGATAAGTGGCGGTACGAAGATTGGTGATAGATAGGCCCTCTGTCAGTGATTCTCGATTCTTTCTCTCATGCGAATTGCGTTTGAGTTCACGACCTACCATGAGGCTTACCATTGCATCATGCTCTATTTCTTCGCGGTGTAGTTCACCGGC
>JAAESJ010000060.1 GCA_024229495.1 Verrucomicrobiaceae bacterium
CCGCGAAACTTCCAGATGCTTGTCCAATGCATGACCCGAGTCCAATAATATCGTTGGCCAAGTGGGCTCTAAAGGTAGAGAGAAGAAACCCCATTGACACAATTGGGAGACTCACTCCCGCCATATTGGCACTTCTACTGTCATTCACCATTCTTGGAGGAATTGACATCCCTCAGACCGCCTCGGTGAGCACACATATCGGGTACGATTTGATCGCCGCCCTCGTTCTCGCTCCAGCCTTCATTACCGCCGTTGTCTCACCAGCCCTAGTTCGTAGGCTCTCAGAGGAGGGCTGCGGACGTTGGTGGACTGCCATGCTAGGGCCGATGGCGAGGCCTGCAAATTCAGTGATATCGGCATCGATAATATTGCCTATTCCGCTAACCTATGTTTCTTGGTTCGTATTGAGTGGCTCTATTCCTGAGGAAACTTCTGATGAGGTATTGAGGTGGCTATGGCTACCGGCAATAGTCATCATCGATGTGTCCTGCGCAGCATCCGC
>JAAESJ010000061.1 GCA_024229495.1 Verrucomicrobiaceae bacterium
CCGGGGTATGAACACATTAAGGGCATTAATCATACTTTATTTAGTCATTTTCCCTGATTATGGACAGTCTGCAGAGGCAGAGAAAAATAGGCCCAATATCGTTATTCTTGTCGCCGATGATCTGGGCTGGGCCGATGTCGGTTATCACGGTTCATCGATAAGGACTCCGAACATTGACCAGCTCCAGAGCCGGGGCGTGGAGCTGGATTTTCATTATGTGGCCCCAATGTGCACTCCGACCAGGGCAGCGCTTTTGACCGGACGGTACTGGTCTCGATTTGGTAATACCAAGCCCAGTAATGAACGGGTCCTCCCATGGGACACTATGACGTTGGCAAGGGCACTCAAGGGTGCCGGCTATCGAACCGCGATTAGTGGAAAGTGGCACTTGGGCTCGAAGCCTGAATGGGGTCCGCGCAAGTTTGGTTTTGATCAGTCTTACGGATCATTGGCGGGTGGAATTAATCCATGGAATCACCTCTATAAGCATGGTCTATACACCAAGACTTGGCACAGGAATGATGAACTCATTGAGGAAGAGGGGCACGTGACGGATCTCCTGACCAGCGAAGCGGTCCGTTTTATCAAAGAGAAAAAGAAAGAGCCTTTTTTC
>JAAESJ010000062.1 GCA_024229495.1 Verrucomicrobiaceae bacterium
ATTCGAACCCACGAGACCTTTCGGCCTGCTGGTTTTCAAGACCAGTGCATTCAACCGCTCTGCCACCCCTCCGTGAAAAAGTGAGCACCTTGAGCGATGCAACCTATGCACCATTATTGGAACGGGCTCAAATTGAAATACCACACGACAAATAAAGGCTACTATACAGTAAGCCGTTATTTTTTAACGGCTTGTGGTAAGGGAAGTATCGCTTGTCGCTGGAGGTTGATATAATCCGGGTGTAAATTGAAAAGATGCATCAACTCTTCCTGGCTGAAATGAGCTTAGGGCTAGAGATATTGACGGGATGGCTCATGGGGTTTCTGGGCTCCATTCCACTTGCCGGGCCTGTTGCTCTGCTTGTGATGACCCGCGGTTTGGCACGAGATTTCCACCAGGCTCGGGCAATTGCGCTCGGAGCCTCTCTGGCGGAGGGAATTATGGCCGCATTCGCCTTTGCCGGGCTGGGGATGATTTATGGGCACTTTCCGGATCTTGAGAGAGTGTTTCAGTGGCTTGGTGCGGTCGTGTTGATTGCGCTGGGTGCGTGGTTCTGGGCAAGGGGTATCACGAGGAATAAGCCGGCTTCTGATGCGTCAGCAAGTCCGAGGAGGGGAGCTACTGCCTTTTTGCTGGGTTTTGGAATGATCATCGGTAATCCGGGAATGATTGGCACGTGGGGAGGCGCGATTGCTGCCATTGAGGCGGCAGGCATGCTTAGTCCCGAACCGAGCCGGGCTTTTGGCTTTGGACTCGGCGTTTGTGGCGGTGTGTTCAGTTGGTTTGTGCTCCTTCTGAAGTTGATCAGCAGGTATGGTGACATCATTGCCGCTTCAGCCCTGCACTTCGTGGTGAAGTGTATTGGGTGCGCTCTATGCGTGGCGGGCGTAGTGGCAGTAATTGCCCTGATGGCGGGCGGATAATCCCGGAGCGGGTATTAAACGCGCTTCTCGGCCCCGGTTGAATCGCCAAACCTGGCCCCGGGAAGGCCAATCTCTCCGAGCATTCGCACGAACAGGTTGTTGAGGGGGGCGGCGCCAACGTCGATGTGGCGACCGGGATTGAATTTTCCCCCGGCGTTGCCTGCCAAGATGACAGGCAGGTCCTCATGACTGTGGCTGTTGCCGTCGGAAAGACCGCTGCCCCAGACGATCATCGAGTTGTGAAGGAGCGTGTGACCATCGGTGTCCTTGGTTGATCGCATACGACCCAGAAAATAAGCAAACTCCTCAAGGTAGAACCTGTCGATCAGGCTGACCTTTGTCATCTTGTCGTTGTCATTTCCGTGATGGGAAAGGTCGTGGTGACCGCTGCTGACCCCGATATCCTTGAAGCTCCTGTTGCTGCCATCGTGACCGATCAGGAAACTGGCAACCCGCGTTGAGTCACTCTTGAATGCCAGCAGTAGCATGTCGAAGAGGATCCTGATGTGTTCACGATAATTGCGGGGAACCCCGGCCTCGGGTGCGGGGCGGCCTGGATCATCGGGAAGCCCAAGTTTTTCTGCTTTCTCGATGCGTTGCTCAACCTCGCGCACTCCGCTCAGGTATTCATCAAGTTTGTCCCTGTCAGAATGGTCAAGCTTGCTTTCCATCTTGCGCGCAGATTCACGAACAAAGTCCAGGATAGAGCGTTTTTCGTTGCGCCGCCGATCAAGGCTCGCTGCCTGTTCTGCACGCGTTCCTGCCCCATAGATGCGCTCGAACACTGCGCGAGGATTTGCTTCCGGGGTCATTGGCCGATGTTTGGAACGCCAGGAAATGTTGTATTGGTATGCGCATGAATAACCGGCATCGCAACTGCCCGCATTGCGGGTTCTCTCGCAGGTAAGCTCAAGGGAGGCCAACCGTGTTTGCTGAGAAAGGAAATTTGCTGCAAGCTGGTCTGCGGAGATGCCGACGCTGATATTTGCCCCGGAGGTGCGCAGGGGGCGTGCTCCGGTAAGGAACGTGGCATTTGCCCGTGCATGATCTCCGGCGCCCTCAAGTCCGGGATTGCCGGTTTTCTGGGCGAATCCCTTGATGATCTGGAAGTCATCACGAAACCCTTCGAGGGGCTTCATGGAATCGTTCAAACGGAAATCCGAGCCAAATCCTTCCGGTCTCCATTTATCAAGGATGACTCCGTTTGGGGCATAGAGGTAGGCGGTGCGCAGGGGAGCGCCTGTGGAAGTTGTTCCCGGCATGCCTGCCGTTTTCTCATCAGCGGCAAGTGAGGCCATTGCCGGCAGTGCCACGCTGGCTCCCATGCCACGAAGAAATCGCCGCCGGCCAATCTGTTCAATGCGCGAATTCATGAAGGCTCCTGATAGAATTAAATTTGCAAGGGCTTGATCATTAAGCAAGGTCAATCTTTGTTCCCTCTTCGCTTCTGCTGGAAGGGAGCGCTTTCAACTATTGCATAAATAAATTCTCGCAACCCTCCGTCTGCCTGTTCGGCCTGGCTTATGATCCCCTTCACGGCGGGGGCGTCATAATATTGGATTCCGCGTCCCAGTGCGTAAGTGAGAAGTTTTTCTGTCAGGCATCGATGGAAGTCTTTCTTTCGCGGTCCTGCTATGATTTCCTTCAGTCCGGTTACACCCTGGAACCTTTCGCCGGTGACAAGTTTACCTGCGGTGTCCGTGTCTTCGCTCGCTCGCCATTGGCCAATGGCATTATAGCTTTCAAGAGCAAGCCCGATAGGATCCATTCGCGCATGGCATGAACGGCAAAGAGGTTTGCTTCGGTGGAGTTCCATCATCTCTCTCATGGTCGCGTCCTTGCCGAGCTTTGCACGACTCTCTTCCAGGTCCGGTATATTTGGAGGGGCCGGAGCCGGGGGGACGCCGAGGATATTCTCCAGTACAAATAAGCCGCGTTTAACCGGTGAGGTGCGCGTCGGATTGGATGTGACAATGAGAAAACTTCCGTGTGTAAGGATGCCTCCGGGCCGGGGATTGCCTTTCATGCTTACTTTACGGAACTGCTTTCCATCGACCCCATCGACTCCGTAGAATTCTGCCAGTCGGTCGTTGATGAATGAATAATTGGCGCTAACCAGTTCCACAACGGGGCGGTTTTCCTTGAGTAGGTGGGCAAGGAACAATTCAGTTTCCCTCCTCATGTCCTGGCGTGTGTAGAGGTTAAAGATCTGGCGGGCCTTGTTGCCGTCATCAATTCCGAGAACTCGAGGGGTGTCAAAGAACTTGCCCTCAACGTCGCGCGTTTGCAGCCACTGGCCGGCAAAATTAGCAATGAACCTTTCCGACTTGGGGTCATTGATCATGCGGTCAATCGTGTTGCGGAGGGTTTTCCGCAATTCTCCTGTTGCAGCAAGTTTCAGCAGCGCGGAGTCAGGGGTTGAACTCCACAGGAAGTAAGAGAGACGGGTGGCAAGGGAATATTCGTCGATGTCCAGTGTTTGCGTATCTTCCCCGAGGTGTTCTTCGCTGCGCAGCAGAAAGGATGGAGAACTCAGCACTGCTGTCATCGCAAGGCGGATGCCGTCTTCCAGGCTCGCCCCCTTTTCTGATTGCTTTGCCTTAACCAGCTTGAGTAACCGGTCGAGCGTATCCACCTCCACCGGTCTTCGATACGCGAGACTTGCAATGCGATGCATTGCTTTACGCAGGTAAGCATCACGCAACCCGGGTTCCCGTGGTGGTTTGCCTTCCGGGAAAATTCGACGGTAGCCTTCCGGGTAATCCTGCCAAGGGAGTGATCCCGAAGGAGTGAGGACCTCCACCTTCAACACCTTTACGGCGAGGGGGACATTGTTATTCAAGTCCCCGTCCTGAGGTATCATCTCAAACTCGATACGGTGCATCCCTGAATGGAGATCAAGGTCGAGGGAGATGGTGGCTCCTGTGCTGCCGTCCAGGCGAATTTCCCGTGAATCCTGCTTCTTGCCGTCGATAAGAATTTGCCATTGAGCTTTGTAATCCTTGGCGCTTTCCCTGCCGGTGACCTGATAGTCCACCTGAAAGCGGTGGATGCCGGTGCTGTCGGATTTCCAGTCCCTGCCCACCGTGTGCTTGATTCCTGCCCGCATGAAGCGTGCTGTCCTGGAAGTGTTCTCCTTTTGCCTGAATTCGGCAGGAGGGATGCTCACCGCTTGCGCTCTGCCCACCTGCTTGGGGATTGCGCGCGACATGATGTTCTCGGCGGCGGCAAGATACTTTTCCATTAACAGGGGTGAGATCGTCAGGACGTCACCAATGGTATCAAAGCCATAGCCGGTGTCGTCAGGGGGAAAATTTTCGGTGACGTTGTAATCTATACCCAGCAGGTCCCGGATCGTATGTCCGTATTCCACCCGGTTTAGGCGTCGTATTGTTACTCGTCCCGGGTCAGGTCGGTTCGGGTCGAGGAGGAAGACGTTGCCCTCAATCCACTCCAGCATTTCCCGGCGTTCATGTGCGGTGGGTTGATCTTTTCCCGCAGGAGGCATGAGGTCACTGCGAAGGTTTTTCCAGATGCGCAACCAGAGCTCATGGTTGTCGAGCTTGTGTGCACCGTTTTGAGGGTCATCAAGTGAAACGTCCCCCTTGTTGTTACCCTCGCCGTGGCAATCGTGGCAATATTTGGCAAGCAGGGGCTTGAATTTTGCTTCAAAGAGCGGGGTGCGGTTCACGGACACCGGTTCCTGTGCCCGAAGGGCGGACAATCCTGCCCCGGTTAGCAGTGTCAGAAAAAGAATCCAGCGAACGGTCACTGGATGTAATATACAGGGAATCCAGACCGTTTCTTCAAGGAATTTCACACCTTATTTCACATCCAGCAAAACACCGTCGTGAAAATATACGGGGTGTCGTGTGTCGAGAATGCATACCGCCGGACGGGGAATTTCTGGAGCATTATTCTGCCCTGGTTTCTTATTGGGATCCCTTGCCGAGTTTTTCAACGAAGAATGAAATGAACTTATCGATGGGCTCTCTCGGGTGATCTTCCCTGAGGAGAAGTTCGCATTCAAGTCCTGCTTTCTTCATCTTCTCCTTCAGGACTATCCCGAATTTCGGGTGGTGGATATGCGCTCTTCCGCTTGAATTTGGGGGGAGTTTTTCATTGGCCTGATTGTAGTATGCCAGGACGGGAACGTCATCGCGGGTCAGGTGGTTAAGGGGTGATGCTTCCTCAAAGAGGGGGTGGAATTTCTTATTATCAATGTCCTCAGGGCCCTTCATGCCGAAGAGCTGGACAACAGCGAGATTTACCTGGTCTGTATTAAAGAGCTTCTGTATGTAACGCGGGTCAATTGAGCTTTGGGCGCCGGTAACGGCTGCCGTTGTCAGTCGGGTGCTTTGCTGGTCAATGGGCTCTTTGCTCTCCGGGTTCGCCATGTCATCGTGGAATGCCAGCCAGAGTGAAATGTGTCCTCCGGCAGAGCCTCCGGTCGCAGCGATTCTTTCAGGGTCGATGTTGTATTTCTTTGCGTTAAGCCTGATGTGCTGCAGAGCCTTGGCGGAGTCATGCATTTGTGCGGGGAAGGGGGCGGAACTGGAAAGCCGGTAATTGGCCGCGGCTACGGAGATGCCTTCCTGCAGCAATGCTGTAAGTAGTTGCGGCTTGATGCTGCCCTTGTCGCCTGCGCGAAATCCCCCTCCGTGGTAGTAAATAACCAGTGGGGCTGGCGATTTACTTTTCGCAAGCCACAAGTCGTAGACATGGCGTTCATGCTCACCGTAGCGAACATTCTCATGATTCGGCTTTGCCACCGGGGAATTGCGCGCTCTGCCACGGTTGTTACCCTTTCCCCTGGATTTCCTGAATGTATCATCCTCCTCCGGTGTGACAAAGCCGTCCCCGTTGGTGTCCACTTTCTCGAAGATTCTTCTCGCAGGAGGCGGGATCTCCTCCTTGGAGAGCTTGCCGTCGCCATTTTTGTCAAACTGCTCCACAAACGGGTTTTTTGCCTGGCAGGGAATGCACAGAATGAGGAGGAAGAGGGTTAATATTCTCATGATAATTGCAGGGGTATAATTACAGGGGGAAATGGAGTGGACGGAAATACGGTAGTGGTTCTCCCATCCCGTATTGTATGAATGAAAGATTACCCGGGGATGATGTCTTTTCTTTTACCGGTAATGTGACGAGATCAACCGCATTGAGCAATGCCTATTGAGGTTGTGCATGCTAAATGCACGTTTGACTATCGACAAAGCAGGGCGAATCCCTTAAGAACATTAATTGATGAAAACAATCCTTTATCTACTGACTGCCTGCGGCGCACTTACCGGCTTCTCTTCATTGCTCCAAGCTGAGCCCCTCGTGTATGAGGGCAAGTCGGGAGTTGGCAAGGGCAAGCACATTGTGTTCATAGCCAGTGACCACGAATACCGCGGTGAGGAAACATGCCCGGCGATTGCCCGTATCCTGGCCCATCGCTACGGCTTCAAGTGCACCGTGCTCTTTGGTTTGGATGACAATGGCCATATCAAGCCGGGCTCCTCCAAGATTCCCGGCATGGAAGTGCTCAAGGATGCCGACATGATGTTTCTGTTCCTGCGCTTCCTCGCTCCCGATGATGCCACCATGAAGCATTTTACGGATTACCTGGACCGCGGTGGTCCGGTGCTTGGTTTGCGGACCACCACCCACGGCTTCAATGGTCTCAAGGGCAAGAACAGCAAGTATAACTACAATTCACGGGACAAGAGCTACGACTGGGGTTTTGGGCGCCAAGTGATCGGGGAAACTTGGCGACCACGAGAAGGAGCCGGACATTATGGCAGCAACCATCGCTTCAGTACACGGATGTTCGTGCTGCCCGAGCAGAAGGATCATCCCGTGACCCGTGGCGTAACGGACATGCACGCCATGGCGGGTGCCTATAGCGCAGTGCCAATCGAGGGTTCCGTCATCCTCGGCAAGAATCAGGTCCTCGATTCCATGAAGCCGGATGGCAAACCATTGGCCAACAAACCGCCAAGCCCATGCATTTGGGTGCGTGAATACGAATCGAAGTCAGGCAAGAAAGGACGCGTTTTCGCCAGCACTCAAGGTGGTTCCGAGGATATTATCAGCGAAGGCGTCCGCCGCGTAATCATCAATGGCGTCTTCTGGTGCATGGGCTTGGAGAAAAGCATCAAGGCGGACATGAACGTCGATTTCGTGGGACCTTACAAGCCGACTACTTTCAAGTTTGGCGGAGGTCGCAAGAAGGTGAAACCTTTGGACCTCGCCGGCTGGGAAAGCCCGATCATGCCGCCGGCCAAGCGCTGACTTGGCTGCGTTGAAACCAAGATTAAGATTCCGTGAAGACTTGGATGCCAGTCCGGTGTGCGGTTACAGGGAGGACGGGCAGAAGGACAATGAACTCACCTTCAAGGACGGCAACCTGAAGTAACCTTCTAACCCGCCGGGAAGTAACTTCATTTACTCGCGATTGGCACCCCCCGCAGGCTTGCCTGGTGGTTATTTCTTCTTGTCCCCAAGGGTCATGCCGAGATCCTTTGCCCGGCCGGCGGGAAGTTCCATGATCTGAATTCGGCGAAAATGGATCTCGGAGCCCTCTGATTC
>JAAESJ010000063.1 GCA_024229495.1 Verrucomicrobiaceae bacterium
ATCACCGGATCAGCAGCACCGTCAGGTGTCACATAAAAAGGGCGCTGCTCGACGTTATAATGATGATCATGGGGAATTCCCAGGGCACGATAGATGCTGGCATGCAGCTGCTCAGTAGTGATCGGGTTCTTCACCGTGGTACAGGGACGCTCATCAGCAGTCTCGCCATAGACAAAGCCCTTTTTCACACCACCGCCAAAGAGCAGAACGCTGCCTGCCCCGGTGAAGTGACGATGCATGCCATAATGCTGAAGGCCATCAATCTTGGGAGGCACTTTCACCTGATCCTTTACCCTCTTCTCAGGCTTACCTTCCATCATCATGTCACGGCTGAATTCACTGGCGACAACAATCAGAGTGCGGTCGAGCAGCTTGCGCGCTTCAAGGTCAAGGACCAGTTGGGCAATGGGAGCATCGATCATGGCCTTAAGCTCCTTCAGCCTGGTGTGACCATTGTCATGCGTATCCCAGTACTTAAATGGATAATAGCCGTGGGTAACTTCAATAAACCGGGCCCCGGCTTCGGTAAGGCGACGGGCCAGGAGGCAACCAAGCCCGAATCGACCACCCACCTTATACGTGTCATAGCTCTCCTTAGGTTCAAGGCTGAGATCGAAAGCCTGGCGCGCCTTGTTACTGGATAGGAGCCGGTGCGCATTGTCTATCGACCTCAGCAGGGACTCCCGTTGATATTCTGAGCCATGTTGCTGAATCGGGCTATCGGCCAGTAACTTCTTATAGGCCTGATAGCGCCTGGAAAACCGCGTGTCACTCATACCCCCCGGGGGCTTAACCGCCTCGACTGCCTGATCCGGCTCAACAAGGAAAAACGGGGCAAACTCGCTGCCAAGGAAACCCGCGGTATGAAAAGCCTTTAAGGATTCCTTTTCACCACTGTCGAAAGTCTGCCCAATGTCAATAAAGGCAGGCAGATCCGGATTAAGCGGTCCAAGGCTACGGGAAATCCACGAACCGATGTGCGGTGCAGCCACCGTAAGCGGTGGCTCATAGGCGGTGTGCCAGTGATATTGATGGCGACTATGGAGAATGAAACCCAGATCCGCAGCACGGTAGGTCTTAATCAGGGTTCCCCGATCCATCACTCCGCCGATCTTCTCGAGTCCTTCAGTGAATTTCAAACCATCGACGGCAGTGTCAATGGCAGGGAAAGTTGAAAGAACGCGCTTAGGGTCAAGCCCCTTTTCATAAGGAACATACCGCTTCGGGTCAAAGGTGTCTGTGCTGGCCATCCCGCCGGCCATCCAGAGCACGATCACGGTGTCGGCAGTAGGATCCAGTTCCTGCGCCTTAGCTTTGATAGCTGCGGCAGCTGACGTGGAAGGATATCCGGCAGCCAGCGCCCCGAGCGTTGCCGCCGAAGCGGAAGACAGGAAGTCACGACGGTGAGTATTGATATTCATGATGATCGTCCAGTGCTTGATTCTGATTATTGAATTAATTGAAATTCCGGATGCATAGCCAACATCCAGAGAAGGTCCTCAATGCCCTGCGCATTGGCAGGTTCGCCAACGGCCGCCCGTGCGGATTTCATTTCCCGATCCGAAGGCGCCCGGCCTATCGCGTTGAAAAAAAGTGCATCAACAATCACCCCGGACTCGCGTCCCTCTCCTCCCCAAGCCTTACCTCCGCGCACCATCAAATCGGCCAGAGCCTTCCCATTGGACAACTCGATCAACTGCGCGGTGGTCGCGATTGATTCGCGTCGAGTAACCACTACATCACGCTTCGGTCGCCCAAGGGTGCGCATGAGATGATCGAGATTACGAAGGCCGGCCCTTGCGCGACCGGTCTTCCGGATTGAGGCATCCCCACTAGCAGCAAAAATAACCTGGTCAAGGCCGTCGAGGAATTGCTCAGCAGACATACGCCTAACCACCGGCCCCTTGAAGACAAAATCCTCAGCGTCCTCCTCAAGTGCCATCGATGGCCTGTAATAGGCCTTGGAGGTCAGGAGAAGTTTCATGGTATGCTTCAGGTCGTATCCATGATCGACGAAATCAACTGCAAGCCAATCCAGTAAATCCTGACTCCATGTCGGATTATCCATTTCATCGACCGGCTCGACCAACCCCCTGCCAAAAAATATCGCCCACAACCGGTTGACCATAGTGCGGGAAAGTCGCCCGTTCTTCGGGGAAGTAATAATCTCTGACAACTGCTTCACGCGCTCCTTGCGGGGCGAACCGGCATCAATGGTTCCAATCTCAGGATACAGGAATGCTGGCGCCGCCTTTTCCCCCGTGGGCTTGTTACAACGATGCACATCCATGGGTCCGTCAGAGAAAATAGACGCCAGAGAATAGGTCTGCTTCAGGGTCCAGTCATTGATGAAGGAATCGTGACAGGAGGCACATTTGATATTAAGGCCGAGAAAGACTTGAGCCACATTCTGTGCTGCCTGCATCTCAACGACCTGAGACGCGTTAACGGTACCGCGCCAAGCCACCCCCTTGATGAAGCCATCAGAACCACCCACCGGGTTAATCAGTTCACGTACAAAACGATCGTAGGGTTTGTTTTCCTCAAGGGACTTCTTTAGCCAGTCCGTGATCCTCTTTCCACCTCCGCCGTGATATTGCCTCGTATAGCTGTTGCGGAAACAATCACTCCAGAAAGTAATCCAGTGCTCAGCGTAATTCTTCTTGTCCTGCAGTAACCCTTCAACAAGATGAACGTGTTTATCCGGGCGCTTATCATCCCGGAAGGCAGCAATTTCAGCCGGACTAGGAAGCAGGCCGATAGTATCCAGAAAAGCACGCCGAACGAAAATGTGCTCGGAAACAGAAACATCAGGGTCAATGCCATGCTTCTTGTAATATGGTGCCAAAAGGCGGTCAACGGGATTGGTTTCAGGCCCATTGGGAAGCGACACATTTCTCGGCGCCACCGGTGCATTGCGGAACTTGGCGAAAGTGAAACCCTTCTCCCACTTGAGCCCCTGATCAATCCAGGCCCTAAGGAGGGAAATATCCTCCAGCGACAATCGATTCCCCTTGGAAGGCATGCGCTCATCTGGGTCAGTGCTCAGCACCAATTGGATGAGGAGACTTTGCTCACTCTTTCCCTTGATCACCGCCGGACCACTATCCCCTCCACCCAAAAAAGCATGAAGGTGATCAATACTGAAGCCGCCTTTGCTCTTACCATTGGCATGGCATTTGGTGCAGCTTCGCTCCAGGATCGGCTTGATGTCATCAGCAAAATCAATATTCCTCTTGGCGGCAGCCGGCATCTCACGCGGCTCAGGCTTGGCAGCAGGTGCATCGGAAATCAATAATCCCGTAAGAAAAATGAATAACCTTCTCATGTCACACACCTAACATCTCCACCCCATACTGCACAAGCAAACACTGCGCCGCACAAAAGACTTGCGCTGACAAGTGGGGGAGAGGTCGAAGCGTAGCCAATGTTATCAGACGATCAGGGAGTATTCGACTTAATCTGAATACGAATATTGCCGCCGTTAGCACGAACATTGCCGACGTATTTTTCATACAGTCTATGCGCTTCCGGATTCTTCTCCTTGAGCTCGTCAATATTTCCGGCGGCAAACTTCTTCGTTTCCCTTTTCCCGTTCTCCTCTTCCGTTACCTCAACCGTAATGCCCTTTTGAGGGTCATCGACAATCTTGACCTGCCTGCCACCCTCCTTGGCGTCAACCTGCTTTATGCCGTTCTTGACCGTGACCGCCACCCGCCGTTGTAAACCTGCATTACCGGCAACCTGGAGATTGAAGCGATTTCCAACCCGTGGAGTGTTTTCCTTAGCCTCAATGACCTGCTTGGCGCGAGCCGAAAAGGACTCACCTGATTCCTTCAGCTTCTGCAACACCTCGGCAGCCGTTTCCCGTGCCTCATCCTCGCCACTCTTGAAGTGATGGGCTATGATGTTAAAAGCCCGCACCGAAGCCTCTGGGGACTTGCTGTTAACTACCTGAACAAGGGCAGGAATGGCAATCACACCCAGTTCCCTAAGCCCTTTCTCGGCGGACTCACGCTGTTTAAACTCATCGTGATCCAATTGCTTAATCAACGGCGGGATATCTTCGGTTTTACCCACCTGTTCAGAAGCCGTCTTGGCCTCAGTAGGCTGGCCATTGAGTTGCTTGTTTTCAATCGCACGCAGATCAACTGGTGAAAGAGCCACAAACACTATCGCTAAAGTAATATATCGCATCCACATACTCCAACCCTAACACCATTACACCACAGAGCACAAGCGCCCCATGCGCTACTCCATCGAGAGTGACAACCCGCTTGCACGGGTGTGGGCATTATGGTTACAGGGAAGGGACTTGGTAATCGCTAGGCGATAATTTCTTTAACGACATTACCGTGGACGTCAGTCAGGCGGAAATTACGACCTGCATGCCGATAGGTTAGCCGTTCATGATCGATGCCCAACAGGTGCAGGATCGTCGCCTGAAAATCATGCACACTGACCGGATTCTCGGCAACATTGTCACCCAGCTCATCACTTGCGCCATGGACTGTGCCTCCTTTGACCCCAGCCCCGGCTAACCACGAACTGTAAACCCTCGAATGATGCCCCCGTCCGTTGACCCCGGGTACCGGCTGGAAGGGACCACGGCCAAACTCGGTGGCAAAAACGACCAGCGTATCCTCCAGCATTCCCCGCTCCTTGAGATCCTGGAGCAATCCTGCAATCGGTTGATCCACATTTCGAGCCAGTCGATTGTAATTGGTCATGTTGGCATGGGCATCCCAGTTATGATCAATGCGGGTGTCTCCATCAATGAGTTCCACGAAACGAACCCCACTCTCAATCAAGCGTCTGCCCACCATGCACTGCCAACCAAAGCTCTTTGTGTCACCTCGACTCAATCCGTAGAGCTTGTGGGTTGCATCACTTTCCCTGGAGAGATCAAAGGCCTCAGGAGCAGCCGTCTGCATGCCTGCTGCCGTTTCAAAGGACTTGATGCGGGCACGCAGGTTAGAATCACTCTCCTTTCCCTTGAGATGCCGGCGATTTAAATGCTCCAGGAGACCAAGCTCTTCCCGCTGTTGGTCAGACGTGATTTTACGTCGGTGCATGTTCGCAATCGGTTCAGGACCGGGAATAATGCGGGTGCCCTGATGCAATACCGGCAGAAAGTCGGAGCCCCACACCTGCCCGCCCGCGTAAGGTAACCCGGGAGAAATTACCATGAAGGACGGCATGTTGGCGTTGTAGGTGCCCAGCCCATAGCTTACCCACGAACCGATACTGGGACGCTTGAATGTGTCTGAGCCGGTATGAAGGCCAATGGTGGCACCGAAGTGATCGCCATTGATGTTCTGCATGGAGCGGATCATGCAGATATCATCAGCCATGCCACCGATATGCGGAAAAAGATCACTGATCTCCATGCCGCATTCCCCATACCTTTTAAACGGCCAGCCTGAACCCTTGTAATAGCGCTTCCCCTTGGCCATCGCCTGATCGTGATTCTTGTTCAGGAAAGGCTTCGGGTCGAAGGTATCCACGTGACTCACCCCGCCTGTCATGAACAGGAAAATAACTCGCTTGGCCTTGGGCTTGAAATGCGGCTTCTTCGGGGCCAGGGGATTATCCTCACCGGCCAATAAACCGGATAAAATCCCGGGCATGATCAAACCGCCGCCGGCCAGGGAGCGAATGACATTGCGTCGATTCAT
This sequence comes from Verrucomicrobiaceae bacterium, assembly GCA_024229495.1. Lineage (GTDB taxonomy): Bacteria > Verrucomicrobiota > Verrucomicrobiia > Verrucomicrobiales > DEV007 > CACIUL01. The sequence goes on from JAAESJ010000063.1 coordinate 5,679, forward strand.
TTGCATATCAGTCCACATAAAGAAATTCGTTACTGCTCAACATGCTGCGTATAAACCCTGCCCAGCGTTGTCTGCCGTTACCCCTGTCCAAATAGGCCTTGGCAAACTCCAGTTCCTCAGGCTGAGCCGGGCGGTTATAGATGAGCTCATATAAATACTCCACCTGCGCTTCCCCGGGCAGCCGGCCGGCAATCGCCTCGGCCTGATCATGGATGAATTCTGAATTCATGAAGTAAAGAGCCTGCAATGTGGTGACCGTGGCCTTGCGCTCCCCCAGGTGCAACCCCCCATCCGGGCCGTCAAACATATCCAGGTACGGGTTCTTCTGGATTCGTTGTTGCATCTGGTAAACGCTTCGCTTATTCGACGCATACTTTTCCTGGAACGGCTCGTGTTGCCGGTAAAAATAAGTGAGCCGGTGAGGAAAAGGATGGCGCCCTCCGGGAGCGGGGTCCAGTTGAGCACTAAAACTCAACAGCGAATCGCGCAACTCCTCAGCATCAAGCCGACTCCGGTTTGCCCTCCACAACAACAGATTGTCCGGATCCCGGGCAAGGCTTCCCTGATCTTCCGAGGTTGAAAGCCGATAGGTCGCCGAGCTCATGATGAGACGGTGCATTTCTTTTATCGACCAGTCGCGGTCAATGAAATATGCCGCCAGGTAATCCAGCAGTTCAGGGTGCGTGGCCCCTGTTCCACGCACACCAAAGTCACTGGTAGAACTCACCAATCCCCTGCCAAAGTGATAATGCCAGATACGGTTTACCATGACCCTTGCCGTCAGGGGATTGGACGGTTCAGTCAACCAATGGGCCAGTTGAAGGCGACCACTACCCTGGGTGTTTTCAGGTAATTTATGGCCGCCGAGTATTTGCAGAAACCCGCGGCGCACTTTGCCCCCCTTGTCTTTCGGGTTTCCCTGTTTATGCACCTGTGAGTCGCCAACCTCTCCATCAACAATGGCATAGGCGATGTCCAGGTCGGGGAACATCTTTGCCACTTTACCGCGTTGATCGCGAATGTTCTCGAGCTCATCCCAAACCGAATGTCGCGTAATATTAGCAGTAATGACCTTTCTCTGAAACGACTGGTAGAGGGCAAACTGGTCACGTTCCTTTTTATCCCACGGCGCAAGCTTATTGCGGAACGGCTTAAGTGCCTCATCCGACTTTTCCTTACCCATGCGGTAGACAAAACTGTGCCGGTGCGGGCTGTGTTCCGCCCCTGGGTGCGGATAAACCGAACTCTCAAACATTCCATAGAGCGCGTAGTAGTCCGCCGTGGGAATGGGATCAAACTTATGATCGTGACAACGCGCACAACCAATAGTCAACCCCAGGAAAGTCTTGCCCAGGTTATCAAGGGTATCCTCAACAGTGATATGCTTGAGCTTATGCGGACTTACCCCGATGCGCCGTGAGATGGCAATATAGCCGGTGCCAATGGTTTGCTCCCAGCGTTCTTGATCACTGGTTGCAGGCAACTGGTCACCGGCAACCTGTTCGCGAACAAACCGGTCATAGGGTTTATCTTCATTAAAGGAATCAATGACGTAATTTCGGTATTTGTAGGCCTCGGGAACAGGGTAATCACCCGCATCCCCTGCAGTGTCGGCATAACGTACCAAGTCAAGCCAGTGACGCCCCCAGCGCTCCCCATAATGCGGGGAAGCAAGCAGGCGCTCCACAAGTAATTCCCAGGCACGGGAATTCTCGTCCGCCAGGTATTCCGCAACCTGCTCGGGTGAAGGAGGCAAGCCTGTTAGGTCAAAGGTGGCACGACGGATCAGGGTTCGTTTATCCGCCAATTCTACCTGAGAGAGTTTTTGTTCATTCAACTTGGCCTGAATCAGTTCATCCACCGGATGCCCTTCTGTGATCTTAACAACCTTAAGTGGCTGGAAAGCCCAGTGCTGGCGTTGCTTCTCCGTGATCTTACCGGTGGCAAAACCGACAGCTTCCCCCTCCGGCCAGACCGCTCCATCACGAATCCAGCGCACAAGGTCTGCGACCACGCGTGGTGGTAATTTTTTCTTGGGCGGCATCGCAAGGTCTTCATCCACATGTTGCACCGCCTTGATAAGCGAGCTCTTCCCCGGTTCTCCCGGAACGATCACCACTCCGCTCTCCCCACCCTTAAGGGCCGCATCACGACTGTCGAGCTTCAACCCTCCCTTGTCCTTGTTGCCATGACATTCGAAGCAGTGTGTGGCAAGAACCGGCCGCACTTTGGATTCAAAAAAGTCAGCCTTCTCACCGGCCTCCACCTGTTCCAAACCACAACGCAGCAATAGCATCACCACGACAATGATATAACCGAACTGCTTCACCCCAACACATTAACACTGCCAACCCCTAACGCACAAGCACACGCTTCAATGCCTCGGCACATACTGATGGACGTCATAGGAATCAGGTTGCGCTGTTCATGGGCCACCTGATATTATCAAGGTGGGGCATTGCCACTGCATCCCTCTTGTTTCTGAACCACTCAAGAAATTCCTCATGTATGTGATCAGACCAGCCGTGATTTCCCTGTTGTTTCCTGCCTGCCTTTCAATCTCGGCCAGTGCCGAAAAAGAACTGAATGCTTTCCTGAGAGCCCCCGCCTACGACAAGCAACGTCTTTACGATAACCAGCGCTACCCTAATGTCGTCGTCACCACCCGGGGTACAGTAATCGCCATCTGGGGCAACTCCGGAGTTGCGGCACGCCGCAGTGAAGACGGGGGGGAATCCTGGGGCAACCCGGTAAGCATTTCCGGCTCCGGGTATAATGGTGGTGGCGCCATCGTTGACAGCGATTCCGGCGACATCCTCACCTTCGTAGAGGATCGGCAACCACCTGCCCCGCTCACCATCTATCGCAGCAGGGATGATGGCAAATCATGGAAACCAGAAAAAACCGTGATCAGGAAGGATATCAACGGCAACATCCCTTCCATGCACATGAACGAGCATGGGATCACGTTAACCCACGCCCCGCACAAGGGAAGACTGCTGCGCGCTTCTAGATTTTACGCTCAGAAAAACGGACAAGAACACTGGCCGCAGCAATACACCAATGCCATCTACAGTGATGACGGTGGACGAACCTGGGAAACCAGCAGCCCATTTCCCGAAAAGGGAACCGGTGAAGCGGCGCTGGTCGAGCTTGCCGATGGCCGCATCTATTACAACTCACGCGTCCACTGGCCGGAACGGCCGCGCAACCGAAGACGCCGCGAGGCATGGAGTCTCGATGGGGGGGAAACATGGCAGGACTGGAAAATCGTAAACTCTTTGCCTGATGGAGACCAGGGACGCCCATACGGATGCATGGCGGGCCTAACCCGAATACCCTCCAGGAAACAGGACATCCTGATCTTCAGCAACCTTGACACAAACGCATCACACCGCGAACGCATCACGGTATGGGCAAGTTTTGACGGCGGAAAAACCTGGCCCGTTAAGCGACTCGTGGACGCAGGGCGCAGTGGTTATTCTTCACTTAGCGTTGGTCGCCCCAACACATCAACTGCAGGTTGGATTTACCTCCACTACGAGCACGATCCGTTCAAGGGGTCTTATCTGGCGCGATTCAATCTTTCCTGGATCCTAGACGGAGAGTTAACCGGGGACGGGGAATTTCCTGACCTGAAAAACAAGCAGTAACGAGGTAAGGCGCGATTCAAAACATTCAGCGCAGGAGACTCGATGGGAAGATCGTCAGTTTGCTGGATTAGAGCAATTCCCTGATGACCGAGCCTTCGGGAAGCATTGTCATCCGCCGACCTTGGGCAACATACTCACGCTTTGAGTCAAGTCCCAAAACGTGATACACGGTGGCAACAAAGTCAGCGATGGAAACAGGACGTTCGATGGGTAGCGCGCCATGTTTATCGCTAGCCCCGATGACCCGACCGGTTTTAATTCCCCCTCCCCCCATGGTGAGGCTGAAGCAATCCGCCCAATGGTCCCGACCCGGTCCACGCTTGTTGTTATTGATCTTGGGCGTGCGTCCGAATTCCCCGGCCGTAATCACCAGCGTGGTCTCGAGCAAACCACGATCATCCAGATCGTTGAGAAGGGCGGAATAAGCGCTGTCATAAATGGGCAACTGCTTTTCAAGATGCTCAAAAATTCCCCAGTGATGATCCCAGGCGTAGATGCCGGTATCCTGGTAGCCCTGAATGGTGACAAATCGCACGCCCGCTTCAACCAGGCGACGGGCCAGCAGCATCCCCTGCCCAACGTTGTTACGCCCATAGGCATCGCGAAGTTTTTCCGGTTCTTTCGAGAGATCAAAGGCCTGTTTCGCCCTGGTCGAAGTGAAGAGGCCCAGAGCCTGCTCGGTAAAGGCGCTGTGCTCGCGGGCAAACTCAAGTTGCCTCTCTCGCCGGGCCTGGAAAAGATCCAGGGATTGCAAAAGGTGTTTGCGACCAGCCATCCGGCTTACGTCCACGCCCTCCGCTGAATCAAATGTCCGAACGGAAAAATTCGCGGCATTGGGATCCTGCTTAATGAGGAAGGGATCATAGGCACGCCCAAGGTATCCGCCATAGCCGGGTGCACTGTGTGCCGGGTGCTTCATATCTCCCAAGTGAACGAATGGCGGCACGGGCGCATGCTGTTTCTGTTGCATGCTTAAAACCGCACCAATGCCCGGCGCTTGCAGGATTTTATCACGGGGACTGCCGCACATGATATCCACATCACCTTCCCCGTGCTTGGAACAGAAAGAATGCATGGACCGGATCAGCGAAAACTTGTCGGCACATTTTCCAAGCTGGGGCAATTGATCACTGAGGTGAAGTCCGGGGACATTCGTGCGCGCAGGGCTATACTTACCTCGAATCTCCTCTGGAGCATCTGGCTTCATGTCATACATGTCGATATGACTCGCGCCACCCTGAAGGAACATGAAAATCACATTGACCTGCTTGCGACCTCCACTGGCTGCTTCATTTGCCAACACCTCAGGCAACGACAATCCGAGGGGTGAAATGGCACCGAGCGACAAGCCGCCCATTCTAAAAAAATCTCGGCGATTCAGTGCCATCACTTGGAGCCTAGGGGATATTGCGTTTCTTCGCAAACCTGTTATCGGCTCCTGGAATAGATTCCGGAATTGCGGTAGATGGTGATGAAATAAACACGCACTTTTGCAACACTCATGAAAAATCCATCAAGCCAATCATTCCATGAATTCCGGCTATTCTGCCATGGATGATCGATCATCACCGCACAATGAGTTCGCTGCAATTCCCTTGCGTAACCTCCGCAATTTACCAATCAGGTTAAGCGCAACCAGGGCCGACACTGCTTGCCAAAACCAAAAAGCCCGCGGCAGATCGCTCATGAAATCCGCGTCAAAATCAACAAGAGGAAGAACGGAACCCGTCACATAGATTGGACCAACCACAGGGGAAACCCCCACAATCCAAATTGCCAATGATGCAAAATTTTCGCTGGTTGCTCCCAGGACAATGCCCACGAGCAAAGGAGCCGCTCCTACCAGGAGGGCATAAAGTCCAGCAACACGGGGACTCTTCAACTCCAGCAACGCGTGAAACCCAAATCCAGCAGTTGCCAAGACCAGAAAAAATGCACCTGCGGCGCCAACTGGCATCAGCGTGCCGGCAAACCAATGCGATTCCACAACCTCCTTGGTAAACCAAAACCACCCGGCGGCTCCGGTGAAGACCATGATTCCCACCCAGGGAAACGAGGTTGCCGGATCCGATCCCGGCGCCAGTCTTTCCTGTCCTAATTTTCGCGCACGTCGCCAGCCGCGAACTTGTCGGTCACGATTTGGGGTAACCATCACAATCATCGCCCACAGAATGACCAGAGTTACAAGCCCATAAGCTCCTGACATCACCGCCACCTCGTCAGGGTGAGGGCTCCACACATTATCGTTGAATTGCCAATTGCGCCGGATCCCTGAAGGAAAGACATCCCCTTCATTAACGAGAGGCAAGGCATTACCAAGAAGCATCACCTGAACCCAGCCAAAGAGGCCCACTGCGCCCACTTTGCCCATGAGATGTGATTCCGCACGGAACCACCGCCTCCACAACATGACAATCATGGCAATGATCAGGATCGCCTGGGTGGCCACAGTGAACACAGCCTGCGGTAAATCGAGGTCAAAAAAACGGGCCGGCGGCATCAGGTTGCGCAGGGTCTCCACTCCCGCACCCACATCACGGGGAACAAGGTAAGGAAGGCACTCCTTAAAGACAGGGCCAATGGTAACGTATTTAAAGTAAACCAATCCAATCTTCGAGGCCTGCGGCACAATGGTATAAAGCAGAAACACCACCCCCATCGAGAGCAGGAAGGCCCAGCGTCGATTCTTGACCACCGTGCCCGCAACAAGCCCGGTCAGGTGATACAACACCGCCGCTATCATGAAGACTCCATACAATTGACAGGCGATCGCAAAGGGAACCTCGCCTCGCCAGAGAGACCACAGTGAAAATGGCAGCGTCACGAGAAAGAGAACGTATTCGCGGATTGGCAACCCGAAGAGAAAGCCCACGACCTTTGCAAGAGGCGTCATGGGGGCAAGGCGCTGATAATCGATTACCCCCTCGTCGGCCTCAGCCGTAATTCCGCCTGCCATTTGACCTGTCGCCAGGACAAATAGGATAAGTCCCTGCAGGACCAAGAGAGCAACCAAAGGGACTCTCGCCAAGTCAACCCGGGAAGTGCCCTGCCCTTCGTATACGGCGCGTGAAAAAAAGAAGATGAAGCTCGCGATCATCAGCGTGATGAGCAAGGCCACACCAAGGCCACGCGGACGCAGCCGGGAGCGCGCATAACGACATACAATCGGATTCGCCCAAAGCTTCCAGATTGGTGAATGCCCGTCACGGGCTGCTTCTTCAGTTCCCACGAGTGACTCCCTCCTCCGGTTGCCGGTTATCTTCCGCAATTTCCACTAGGATCTCCTCGAAGGAGGAACTTGTTTCCTCTAAGGCTTTTACTGAGATATCCTGCTGCACCAATCCTGACAATAATGCGGCTTGCTGTGTATCATCACCCGCAAATCGCACCGAGATCTTTTTCCCGTCATCATCCATGACCCCCACTTCCAGAACCCCTGCCTGTTTTTTCAGCCAAGACACCGTGTCCTCATGGCGATCAAGGACAACGATCACGAGCTTTCGTTCAGCTCTCCCCAGGTCACGGCGAACCTCATCAGCCGTTCCCGCTGCAAGGATCTTTCCTTGATTCATCACGCAGAGGGACGAGCACATCTCGGCAAGTTCACTCAGAATGTGAGAACTCACCAGGATGGAGGCCCCCTCACGGGCGATTGCCTGCAGGCTGTGGCGCAATTCACGGCGTGAGAGGGGATCGAGCCCGCTCGCCGGCTCATCGAGAATCATCACCTTGGGGCGATGAAGCAAGGTCTTGGCCAGGACCAAGCGCTGGGTCTGCCCCCGAGAAAGTTGATTACACCATGATTGCCGCTCGTTTCCCAAACTCACAATATCCAGACATTCATCCACCCGCTCACTTCTTTGCCTGGATGAACCCAGAGCATACGCGTCTGCATAAAAATCCAGAAATTCCCATGCCTTCAGGTCTGAAGGCACTGGCGCCAAGTCCGGCATATAACCAAGAATACAGCGCGCCTCTTCTTTGTTTTCCATGGCATCAATTCCCGCCAGGATCACCTCGCCATAAGTTGGCTCCATCAAGGTCGCGAGCACCTTGAAGGTGCTCGTCTTCCCTGCCCCATTGGGGCCGACCAGCCCATACACCTCACCAAAAGGCACATTGAGGCTGATATCGCTGACCGCCACGAAATCCCCGTAGTCGACCCGAAGATCGCGAATCGCAATGGCCGCACTGTCACCTTTCCCGTTACC
>JAAESJ010000064.1 GCA_024229495.1 Verrucomicrobiaceae bacterium
CATCGGCAATATGCACAGCCAGGTCCCATCCACCATCTTTGCGGTTCTCGACCAGGATGGCATCGTCAAAATCGCGGGCATCGTCGGGGTCGATCGTGAATACCGGGCGATTGCGCCAGTCGTCCCGCCCGTCAATATCTTCATTAGTGACCTGCCCCTGGAACTTACCGGCTTCGACCATTACTTCCTGCGGGAATTTACGGGGTAACCTGCGCGAACAGATTACCTGCAGGATATCAATGCCAGGCGTATCCGGGGGGCCGAGTATCTCAGTGATTTTCCCGCGCGGGTGATCACGGCGTGATTCCCAGTGTTCGATTGCCACCACAACCTTTTCCCCTGGTTTTGGTGGCGGGTTTGGTATTCCGTGGGCATCCAGTTCAATGGTTTCAGGAAGCAACGTGTCGTCCGGCTTGGCGTATTGAAATTGACCTCGATGGAGGAAGGTGGCGATCACCGCATCATTGCGCCGCTCCAGCACCTTGACTACGCGTCCCTCGATTGAACCCGAGTTGTTCCGGTATTTCGCTTCGAGTCGGTTTCGTGCCTGTCCATTCTTGATGTGCCGGGTCCAGTGAGGTGCAGAGTCGCGTTTCTCGATACGCACGGCGACCTTGTCACCGTGTAGTCCGGTTCCGGTTGCGCCCGGAGGGATAAATACCCCGCGTTCACGGGTGTTGCCCTCCGGATCGACAAAGGCATGCCCGGCGGGTTGGATGCGCAGGATGCCAACAGTGTCATTGCTGCCACGCGGGACATACCTGCCTTTCCTCACCTGCCTGAGCGTTCCGCTTGACTCAAGTTTCTTGAGGAGGTTGCGCAAGACCTGACGTTGTTTTGGAGAGACGTTTAGGGCACGCGCCAGTTCCGATTTGTTCATCGGCTTGTAGGCGGTGCTGTTTAAAAGTTTTTGCAGCCGCTTTTGCAGTTGCTCGCCATGATTGCCGCTGTTGCGGCCTGGAATTTTGGATGTTGGTTTGGCCGGAGCCATAATATTAGATAAAATAAACGTGGGGTAAAAATGCCCGCTACCAGCAGCTTTAATTGCCGTGAGATCCTGCCTCCTAACCTAGAAAAATCGCTGTGATACGCCTTGTAGCAGTAGCGGATAGACATTTACCAATTGCACAAAAGCGTTGTTTTCGCAAAAAAAACTGGTAATCTGAAGTCGGTTCATGTGTAAACACATTGTAAACCCTAATCGCAACAACCCACCCCAGAGATGAGATCCCGTTTTATTCCCACCCGACCAATTCGCAGCCGCCTTTCTGCATTCACGCTAATCGAGCTTTTAATTGTCATCGTCATTATCGCGATTCTGGCTGCGGTGGCGTTTCCCGTTTATGGCATGGTGATGGAAACGGTGAGGAAGACGGAGGCGGAAAAAGATGTGCAGGACCTTAAGCAGGCCATTTCCAGTTATCAGCTTGAGTATGGCCGGTTTCCCTTTGGCGGGGATCAGGATGTTGAGTTGAATACCGAGGATGACCAGATCATGAGTATTCTTTCCGGCGTCGAGGGAAATCCCCTTAACAGGCGAGGCAAGGTATTTTACCAGGGCAAGCGGGCTAAGGATGCCAGAGACGGTATGCCCGTGGGTGGCGTATACGGTGAAGGCGACAGTATCGGGATGGCAGACCCATGGGGGCAGCCTTATTACATGATCATTGACGCTAACTATGACAATAAGGTGCAAAATCCTGATCCCAGTGGTTCCGGGGAGATCGAGCTAAGGCAAACCGTTGTTGTCTGGTCGAAGGGCAAGCCCAGGAAAAAGGGATCGGAAAACGAAGCGCGGGATTGGCATACCAGCTGGTAAGGATCCCGGAATCCGCTTGGCAATCGCAAAGCATTTCCACTATTCTTAACGGGGTCGGTTCAACTGGCCCCGTTTTTTATGAGAGAAACCGTCGCGGGTGTAGTTCAATGGTAGAACGCGAGCTTCCCAAGCTTGAGACGTGGGTTCGATTCCCATCACCCGCTCCAGTTTTTCAATTGGAATCCTTAGGTGATGGCAATTCCCCTGATTAGGGTTAGAGACTGGTCAGGTGCAAGAAGAGGTCACTTCTTCTCCTGGGCTTTGTTCTCTCGCTTTGCTCGTTGCCCGGCCTGGTATTTCCACCAAACCTTCAGTTGGTCCCTGGAAAGCAGTGCCTTAAGCTTTTCTGTGCGGGTTTTATAGTAAGGTGTGCCGGTCTCCTTCTTCTTCTCGGCGGATTCAATTTTCTTTTGTTGTGCTAGGAATTTACTGTGTTCTTTCTGTAGGGCCCGGAATTTTGGCTTTTGCTCGTCTGTAAGCTCGAGAGCACTGACCATCTTGCTGTAGGGCGTCTCACTCTTTTGTTCCTTGCCTTCCTTCTTATCTGCAGCGTGTGCACTGCTGTTCAAGATGGTTGCCAAGACCAAGATCCATATTTTTTTCATAGTTCGTTATTTATGGGTATTCTTGTTCAGGTAATGATATCCGGCAATATCGATTTAGAGAAGGGTAGAGGTATATGATTTCAATCCTACTGCTTCTGGTCATTGCTTACATCCTGGCATTGTATTGGCACAGACAAGGCAGGTTGTGGTGGTATTTGATTGTATCGGGTGGCTGGTGGTCTCGATTTCAATTTCCGGGCGCATTCTCATTTCAGGCCGGAAGGGTGAGATTATTGAAAATTCTGCGGTTTTGTCATATAGTGAGGTTGGGAAAATCCTTTTCCGCGCCCTGATAATCGTACAAAAATTGACCTGATCATGATTTCCAGAAGAAAATTCTTAACAGCAGGTGGAGCAACAATGGCATTGCCGTTTTTGCATTCGGCGCCGGAAGCAATGGCGGCTGCCGGCAAAGGGAAGAAGCCTGACAAGAAACTGGTGATCATGTATATCCCCAACGGGATTGTGCGCCGTTGTTTTTTCCCGGGTGAGGAGGAGGCGACATTACCGGGGTTTGTTGGTGGATTTAACGCGGATAAGACCAAGAACCAGAAGCGCAAAGAGAACGAGCCGGGAATTTATCCTCTGGAGTTAACCTCCACCATGCAGCCCTTGAAGGAGCACACCAAGGATGTGACCCTGATCACCGGGCTGGACCGTACTTTCAAGAATGGTCAGGACGTGCATGCACAGGGAGCTTCCTGTTACCTCACGAGCCTTTCCCCGGTGCAGGCTGCTGAGCAGGGGATCCGTCACCCCAATGGCCGGAGTCTGGACCAGGTGATCGGAGACAAGGTAGGCCACAAGACGGCTTTGAACACGATTGAGATTGGTTGCAATGGGTTCAGGGCACCCAAGGAGCCCATCGAGTTTGATAATATTTCCTGGTATGGTCCCGGCGAGATTGCTCCCTCGATCCGCGACCCGAGGAAACTCTATGACCGCTTGTTCTCAAAGGACAGCTTCCGCGCGCACGTGGCTGATGTCTCCAGCTTGGTCTTGGCTGATGCCAGATCCCTGTCAGGGAAACTTTCCAGCGATGATCGGGAAACCATGGATGAATTCATGACCATGGTGCGTGATGTCGAGGTGCGCATGGCCAAGCTTGAGAAGTTGATGGCCAACGCCGACGTCAAGGTGCCGAAGACGGAAATCCTTCCGCGTGGGGAATATATCCGCCTGCAGGCCGACTTGATGCTGCTGGCCTTCCAGATGGGAATCACGAATATCGCCACATTCATGATTGGCCCGGAGCGCTGGGATGCCACCCTGATGTATGAGGGGGTTTTCGATAAGCCGGTGCAGCATCACAACATGACCCATAACCAAAAGGGCAATGGGTATCTTGGCGTTCAGAAGATTGATATCTTTCATATGCAGCAATACGCTTACCTGCTCAAGCGCATGAAGGAGATCAAGGAGTCTGATGGCAGCACGATGCTGGACAATTCACTGGTGACTTACGGAGCCGCACTGGGTGATGGAGCCACCCATCAGTTTTATGATCTGCCGATGATTGTCGCCGGGCGCGGGCAGGGCCAGATCAAGCAGGGTCGCTTTATTAAGTCTAAGAGTGGTACGCTCAACTCCAACCTCTGGCTGACACTGGCCAAGTTGATGGGCGTCGAGATGGAATCCTATGCCGATAGTCATGGCGTGATCTCCGACTTGTGGACTTAGGATGCCTGATCTCCGGTCAACAAGCGGTGATGTCTTCATCGACCGATGGATTCATACCGTATCTGTCGTAATCTCCGATTTGTGGACCTGAAATGTTTCACAGCCGGCAGACCAGAAGAAATTTTCTGATCGGTAATGGTGCCATGTTGGCACTTCCGTTTTTACCGTCGTATTTAACGGCCAGAGAGCCCGTTCCCGGGCCGGATAAGAAGTTGGTCATTGTCTATATTCCCAATGGGTTAGTCAGGCGTTGTTTCATTCCCGGGGAGGAGGAAAAAAAGTTACCGGGTTTTGTCACCGTTAAGAAATCTGAAAAGAAGAGGCAGCTCGCGGAAAAAACAGCAGAGGGTATTTATCCGCTGGAGCTGACCTCTTCAATGGGTCCCCTTTCCGCTCATGCCAATAACATCTCCCTGATCACCGGTCTTGATCGACCTTACAAGCTGGGAGGTGATGCTCACGAACAGGGTGCTTCCTGTTATCTCAGCAGTGTTTCACCCGAGGAAGCAGAGAGTAAGAAACTGAAATTTCTGCAGGGGCGAACCTTGGATCACATTATTGGCGAGAAGGTGGGGGGATCCGGTCCACTTAAAACCTTGGAGGTTAGTTGCAATGGTTTCCGGGCCCCCAAGGAATCTCCGAGGTTTGATAACATTTCATGGTACGACATTGATAAAATGGCGCCATCAACGAAGAATCCGCAGGATTTATATGACCGGCTTTTCTCCAGCAGCAAGTATCAAAATCATCTAGATGAGGTGACCAGCCTGGTAATCGACGACGCCAAGTCATTGTCGAAAACCCTGGGTCATCATGACCGGGAGCTGCTTGATGAATATATGAGCATGATCCGGGACATTGAAGTTCGGATGAAGAGGCTCCAGAAGCTCATTTCAGATTCTCGAATCAAACGACCTGCTGATGAGGTAATACCCCGGGGAGAATACATCCGTCTGCAGGCTGACCTTATGCTTACTGCCTTACAGGCCGGCATTACTAATGTCTCTACCTTTATGATCGGGCCGGAAAGATGGGATGCTCCGATGTTATATGAGGGGGTTTTCGAGCGTCCGGTCGTCCATCATAACATGTCTCACAACCAAAAAGGTGAAGGCTATAAAAAATTACAGAAAATCGATCTGTTTCACATGGAGCAATATGCATACATTCTATCAAGGATGGAAAGCATGAAGGAAGAGGATGGCAGTTCATTACTTGATAATTCCGTTGTCGCCTGTGGTGTCGGGTTGGGTGATGGCGCGACACATCAGTATTTTGATTTACCGCTTATAATGGCTGGCGGTGCCCAAGGGCAGTTGAAGCATGGCGTTCATATACAATGCAAGAATGGCACCCCGATCAGTAATGCATGGCTTAGTATTGCCCAACTCATGGGAGTCGAACTCAATCGTTTCTCTGATAGCACAGGAACCCTTAATCTAAGAACGTGATCGGTTTCTACTGCTTGTAGCTTGAGAATACTTTTGATATCGTGCATTTTATTTTACTGATAACTTTTATTGTAACGACCGGTTTATGTTAGTTCAGCAGCTTATTAGAGGGGTCGCTCTGTCGCAGCTCCTGATGTTTTTGCCCGTGTTGGAGGGTGCTGATGACTTCGAGAAGACGCTCAAGCCGTTTTTTGCCAACCATTGCATCAAGTGCCATGGGGGAGAGAAGGTAAAGGGCAAGGTCAATCTCAAGGAGATTGGCAATATGAAGGAGTTTCTCGCAAGGCCGAAACTGATCCGGGATTTGATTGAGGTGATTGATGCCGGGGACATGCCCCCGGAAGAAGAGCCACAACCTGAACCCGCAAGCCGGAGCGCATCGCTGGCCTCATTGAAGGGCTTTCTTCAAACTGCCGCTCAAGGCATTAAGGCCAAGCCCAATCCGGTGCAGCGCCTCAACCGGTTCCAATACAATAATACCGTTCGCGATCTTTTTGGCATCAACCGCAATGTATTCGCGCTCTCGGAGAAGCTAATGACGCGGGAAACCATTTACCTCAATGCCCCCAGGATGCCGGATCGTGTGAATGTACGCTCGCAGGCAATGAACCCGTCCGGGGGATTAAAGGGAGTAAAACCCTTTCCTCAAGACCTCAGGGCTTCCCATGGGTTTGATAACCAGGCCAATCAACTGACGCTCTCCCCATTACTGCTTGAGGCCTTCCTGCGGCTCAGCATTTCCATCCTGGAGAGCCCCGATTTCAATGAGAACACCGTGGGCATCTGGGATGCCTTCTTCAAGCCCCCGGCTGAAGGTGCCGATATGCCGGCTGAAATGCGCAGACGCATTCAAGCTTTCCTTCGTCGTGCATTTCGGGGGCGCGACGACCCCCAAATCCTGGATCGCTATACTGCATATGCACTGGCTAAAATGGAACAAAAGATCCCCTTCACCGAAGTGATGAAGAAAGTGGCCTCGGCCACATTGTCCTCGCCGCTTTTTCTCTATCGGCATTCCACCAACGACAAGGCATTAAACCTTGCCTCCAACCTCTCCTATTTTCTCTGGGCCAGCACGCCCGATGAGGAGTTACTGACGCTGGCTCAATCCGGGGAACTCCTTCAGCCGGGGGTTTTGAACCGAAGCATTGACCGGATGTTGGCTGACTCGAAGATCGAGCGGTTCCTGGACACCTTTCCCTCCCAGTGGATGCAGTTGGAGAACATCCTGGCGGCCACGCCTGATCCCAAGAAATCCCGTTACTTCAATATCGACAAGAGCAACCCTGCCAGCCTGCAGATGCTCTGTGAGCCACTGCTCCTCTTTGATGCCGTCTTTGTTGAGGACCGCCCCATCATTGATCTCATTCAGCCGGAGTTCAGTTACCAGAGCGCTTTTCTCAAGGACTGGTATACGTCTGATTTCAAGGTGCCTCCATTCGATGAAGCAAAGATCATCACTGCAAACCGGGCAAGGGATGAACAGCGCAGAACACTCGGTGCCACTATCCAGAGCACACAAGCAGAGCTGGATGCCCTGCTCAAGCCGGTGAGGCTGGGGATCCTTACCGAGAGGAGGAAAAATGCCGTGACTAAACTGGTGGACCTCAAGCCCTATGCGGTCTGGGAATTTAACGGCAACCTGAAAGACTCGGTAGGCTCACTGGATTTGCAGGCGCACGGCAAGACGCGCTATGAGGAGGGCATGATCGTTCTTAACAAGAGCTATTTGCAGAGCAAAAAACTGCCGGTTGACCTGAAGGCCAAGACGCTGGAGGTCTGGTGCAAGGTCCATGATATCAACCAGCGGGGCGGCGGCGTGATGGGTATTCAGGGGCAGGGTGATTTCTTTGATACCATCGTCCTCGGCGAGAGGAAGCCCCGGCACTGGATTTCCGGCAGCAATGGTCATTCCCGGACCCTTGACTTTCCGGAGTCCACACCTGAGGAGAAGCCAAACGAGAGGCTGCACCTGGTTATGGTCTACAAGGAGGATGGTACCACCACCCTTTACCGTAATGGCAAGCCTTACGGAAAATCCTATCGCAAGGGGGCCGCCAGTTTCCCCAAGAACCAGAGTTCCGTGATTTTCGGGTTGCGTCATTTGCCGCCCGGAGGCAACAAGTATCTTTCCTTGAGCCTGGCCCGTGCCCGGCTTTATAATCGGGCGTTGAGCGCGGAGGAGGTCGCCGCCTCCAGTGATGGTGCTCTTTACGTATCGGAGCAGGATCTGACACAGGCTCTGAGCGCGGACCAGAAAGCAAAGAGGGGAGAGTTGACCAAGAGGATCAAAGAGTCAGAGGTAGCGCTGAAAAGGGTCCCGAAGAATCAGGACCTGCGTAAGTCCAAGCAGGATCTGCAGCGCAGGTTTGACGATGAAATCCGCAATAAGCTGCGCTCGCCGACCTTCGAGAGGGTTGCGGTATCCGATCCGCGTTATGGCGGGGTAATCACCAGTGCTGCGATGCTCAGTATGAACAATGGAACCAACAGGACGCATCCTATTGCCCGCGGCGCCTGGATCATCGAGGTGATCTTCAACGACCCGCCACCACCGCCGCCAAATGATGTGCCGCCCCTGAACGAGGACAGTGGGGCCAAAAACCTGACGATCAGGGAGAAATTTGCCCAGCACCGGGAGAATCCCGACTGTGCGGGGTGTCACTCCCGGCTTGACCCGTTGGGGTTTGCCCTCGAAAACTTCGACATTACCGGTCGCTGGCGGGACAAGTATGAAAACGGCAGGGATGTGGATGCGAGCGGAACACTGCTCAGGAAATATCCCTTTGAGGGAATCGTTCACTTCAAGCAGGCACTGGTCAAAGAGAACAGGCGCTTTGCCAGGGCATTCACGGCACATTTGTTGAGGTTCGCCCTGTCCAGAGAACTCAGTCCGGCTGATTCACTGGCGGTTGAGTCCATCGTCGGGCGGGTGGAGAAGGAGGATTTCCGGTTAAAGTCACTGGTCAGGGAGGTGATCCTCGATGAGAGCTTCCTCCGCACGGATTGATTCCGGTGATGCAAGCTGCCGTGCACCCGTTTTCTTTCACGAGAATGCTCCCTTTACTCCCTTCCCGGGCAGTTTTGGCCATCACCCTTTCCCTTGTGGTGGCGGAAGCCATGCCGGCTGCCCCAAGCCCGGCCCGGATTTTTTCCGACCACATGGTTTTGCAGCGGGATCTTCCGGTTGCGGTTTGGGGCAGGGCGGATGCCGGGCAGTTGGTGATTGTTGAGTTTGCCGGGCAGTCGGTCAGGGCAAAAGCAGACAATGACGGGCGTTGGCGGGTCAGGCTGGATGCGTTGAAGGCGAATGCCGGAGGCCGGGTGATGCGGATTCGTTCTGCATCAGGCGAAGATGCCGTGGTGATCCGTGATGTTCTGGTGGGCGAGGTTTGGTTTTCCGGCGGTCAATCCAACATGGCATACACCACCGGGCAGATGGCCCGGCACCTTCCCGAGGGCAAGGAATTGATTGACGGGGCTGAACTGGGTGGCATTAGGCTGCGCAAGGTCAATGAACGTGATGCTCCTGTGCCCAGGGATAATCTCACCGGGGGGAGCTGGGATGTGTGTAGCCCTCAATCCGTCGGAAGACATTCCGCCGTCGCCTTTGTCTTTGCCCGGCGAATTCACCAGGAACTTGGAGTGCCAGTGGGGATCATCGATTGTTCATGGGGAGGTACACCCATCGAGCCCTATATCCCGGCTGATGCCTTTACCGGCCACCCCACGCTGGAGAAATTGGCCACCCTTGCAAAGACCGGCGACATTGATGCGGTAAGGCGGCTGCCTGGCGGCACCTTTGCCCGCAGCCCTGCCTGGCTGGCAGGTGCCATCTACAACGGGCGTATCGCGCCGGTGGCGCCCTATGCAATCCGCGGCGCCATCTGGTATCAGGGGGAATCCAATTCAGGGCGCGGGGAGGATCCGCGCCAATATGCCCACAAGATGAGGGCCCTGATGCGGGGGTGGCGCAATGCGTGGGGGCGGGAGAACCTGCCGCTTTATTTTGTCCAGTTGCCACAGTGGAAGAGTTACGCGTGGACTTATCTGCGCGAGGAGCAGCTTCGCGCACTTGATCAGCAATACACCGGCATGGCGGTGACGATTGACCTGGACAATGCCGGGGATATTCACCCGCCCAACAAGATTGATGTCGGGGAGCGCCTGGCCCGCTGGCCGCTGGCCAAGCTCTACGGCAAGAGGATATCCTTCAGCGGCCCGTTGTTTCGGGAGGCTGAGATTCAGGGCGCGGAGGTCGTGGTGCGTTTCGATTATGCCAAGGAAGGCCTCATGGCCGGGCATATCGGGGGCGTGAGAAAAATACAAGAGGCCAAGGACGGCGTGTTGCATGGATTCGAGCTGGCGGGGGAAGATGGTGCTTGGCATCCGGCCAAGGCGAAGGTGAATGGTCAGACTGTGTTGGTTAATAGCCTTCAGGTGAAGCATCCGACGGCGGTGCGCTACGCTTGCCATCCGCAGGGCACGAAGCAGCGTCCGTGGAACCTCTACAACAAGGCGGGCCTGCCTGCCTCGCCATTCTGCTCGGATTGGAGCCGAATGCCTTATGACCCAGGCAAGAACCCGCTGCCTGAGTAAAGGCTATAACTGTTAGGGAGGATTTTGGCCCTTACTTGATACTGACTGTCTGCAGTTGATGCACCGGAGCCTTATGCGCCTTGCTCAGCTTGAGCATTGCCGCATTGATCTTGGAGAAATTCTCCGGGGTGCTGAAGAATGGTCCCCTTCCAGATCCTCCGTATGTGTGGGTTTCGATAAGCACCGGTTCATTATTCAACCAGAGGAATGACGGGTTGCCACTGTCGCCGGCAATCAGGGGTGCAAAGAACTTGGCGGGCAGGGTTGCGGCATCCGCAAGTTGGGAATAAAAGAAAAAGGTGACCAGCCCGGCATTGATGGAGGAAATGGCATGGATGCGCACTTTGCGTTCGCCCTTCGCCCACGCGGTGATCAATGTGTGGCTGCCCCGGAGTAACTTTGAATACGATTCGCCCGGTGGCAGCAGGCGGTAGGCTTTTACCGTGACAGGCACATCCTCGTCCAGTATGACCACGGCAATGTCATGGATGAGGTTCTCGATACCGCTGATTTTGCGTGTTACCGGCCTGCCGCGCCGGTCATGGAACGTGACCTTGCTTCCCGCCTTGCGCTGGTAGTGCCGCGCCATCAGGGCGTGCCTTGGTGAGACCAGGGTCAGTGTTCGTGGGTTATCCCAGGCGACTCCTGAGAAATCGATGACTTTTATCCATGAGCGACTCCACGCAACATCCGGCGATGTTTTTGAGACATATGCGTCAAAGATGTGATTTCTGCCCGGTTTTTCCGGCAGCAGTTTCCGGGTTTGAGCATTGACCAATTCGGCAAGAGCTCCCTCTTTGCTGGCTGAGGGACGGGGAACAGGGGCGTTTGGTTCTTCGCCGGCGCAAAGCAGGGTCAAGGCAACCGTAACGGACAGGAAGCTGAGAAGAGCGCGGATTAATGGCCGTTTTGCGAAATAATGGCTACCTGCCGATATTGCAGCGGTTTTTATGCTGTGCATGTCGTTGGTGGCAGGAAAGGCAGGAAAGGCAGGAAAGGCAGGAAAGGCAGGAAAGGCAGGAAAGGCAGGAAAGGCAGGAAAGGCAGGAAAGGCAGGAAAGGCAGGAAAGGCAGGAAAGGC
>JAAESJ010000065.1 GCA_024229495.1 Verrucomicrobiaceae bacterium
CCAATCACAATATTGTGCAATCTGATTATTGGTCCGTGCTCTCCATCTTTCACGGCCAAATCTTCGCCAGTCACTGATAGTCCCCTACTTTAGGGGGACCTAAACCTGTATTTGGTGTTGGCGGGGGCAATAAAACTGAACGTTGCCGCGTCATTCGCTGATTTTGGGTGTGCCATACCCTCGCCAACTTGTGATATTCATCCGTCGATACCGAACTTATCTCCGAAGTAATTCGAGATTCCGGGGATATTGCTAATCAAATCTGAATAGCTCCCCAAGTGCTCCTGGGAAGTTACCCTGACCAGTGCAGGTGTGTTCAGAATATTTGCCAATATCTCCGATCCGCAGGAATTTCTTGGAGATGTCTCGTCAATTACATGGGTTGTAATGTCATAGCATCCGGTGTATGTGTTACCCATCGCCGAGTAATTCTCGACATAGGTCTCATAATTTATCGACATCAACGCATTTAGTATTGCAGTTCTCGTTTGTACGTCCAGCATTGAGGGGTTGTACATTACTGGGTGGCTTGGGGCCTTTCCGAAGGCCGGCAATGCAACGTACTCGTCCATCTCAAGGCACCAGTCCTCATTGTCCTCTGGCGCATCGTTGTTGCAGTAAGAGTCGACTGTGCTGTCCTTTGCGAAGGCAACGTCCCCGGTCCCGTCCGACAGGCA
>JAAESJ010000066.1 GCA_024229495.1 Verrucomicrobiaceae bacterium
CCTTCGAGAATGCCACCTACCGCATGCCGGTGCCGACTGTGGCCGGACGCGACTACCAGGTCTTTGTCACCACCGACCTGCGCAACTGGACCTTATCCGAAGAGTTTAAAGGCGACGGGCAAACCCACCAGTTCACCTTCAACCCGGATCAAATCCCGAACCCTCCTCCGGCCAACCTTGAACCGGACTCCTCACTTTACCTTTTCCGAATCGAAATCCAAATCTCTGAATAAACCATGAAAACACGCAACTTCATCCTCACCGCATTGCTGGCTGCCTTCTGGCTCCCTGCAGTCCTTGCCGACACCCCGGCACTGATCAACTACCAGGGCCGCCTGACTGCTGCCGACGGCACACCACAAAGTGGCGACAAGACCTTTACCCTGAGCATCTGGGACGCCGCAACCGGAGGCACTTCCCTCTACCAGGAGGACATCGGACAGGTCACCCTTGATGACAACGGTATCTACAGCTTCCAGTTTGGAGCCAATAGCGAAAACCTGACAACTGCC
The DNA here is from genome assembly GCA_024229495.1 of Verrucomicrobiaceae bacterium. Classification (GTDB taxonomy): domain Bacteria; phylum Verrucomicrobiota; class Verrucomicrobiia; order Verrucomicrobiales; family DEV007; genus CACIUL01. The sequence goes on from JAAESJ010000066.1 coordinate 513, forward strand.
CTGCAAAACAACAGTGAACACTGGATTGAGCTCAGCGTTGATAATGACGTCTTAAGCCCGCGCCAGCGCATCCTCGCCGTTCCCTTCGCCCTCAATGCTCAAAAGGCTGAGATTGCAGCAAGAGCCGAGAAGGTCGGCGATGAAAATGGTAATGTGAATATCGAGGGGACTGCCAATGTCGCCGGCGCCTCAACCTTCTCAGGTCCCGTCATGATTGCTGACGACCTCGATGTGGCTGGCCAAATCAATGCCGAGCGGATTTATCTTGAGGGCGGCCCATTCGGGGACATCCGCTTTGACGGGTTCCACAACCGTCTCTTTGGAGAGATCAACGAGTTCAGGAGTATTGAATCACTTTTCAGAAGTGACTTCTCCATCTTTGATGGTCATCGTGTTGATTTCAGGAATGATATCACATTGTTCCGCGGCGATGAGGTTATCTTCGATAATCACAGGACAATCTTCGATACCGAGGTCCTTCTTGAGGGCCCGATCACCGATCCCAAGCACGCCACCACCAAGGAATATGTTGATGCGCTTTCCGCGCGTTCGGCTGCCCGCGTGGCCGCCCTTGCCAATGTCGACCTGCAGAACGCTTCCCCGGAGATTGACGGCGTAACCCTCGCCGCCGGTGACCGCGTGCTGCTCGCAGGCCAAGCAAACGCCGCCGAGAACGGACTC
>JAAESJ010000067.1 GCA_024229495.1 Verrucomicrobiaceae bacterium
CGTCTTCGCCTGGGTCTCCTTCCGGGCTTGTGCGGCAACTTCCTTCTTCAGCCCGGCGAGCTGTGCCGTTGCCTCGGCATTCTGCTTCTCTGTGTTGGTGAGCTCTTTTTTCGCCTCGGTATTGGCGACCCTGCCTGTTGCAAGGCTGGCGTTGAGCTTCTCAAGCTTGTCGGCACTTGACTTGTTTCCCTGATTGAGGCGCGTCCGCTCTGCTTCGAGATGGTTTAATTTGTCTTCTGCCGTTCGCCGCTTTTGCGTGAACTTGCGGCTTTCTCCTTTCAGCAGCTTGTTGGCAGCCGTTATTTTTGACTGTTCGGCTTCAAGGCGGAGGTTGATCTTCTTCAGCTTAGCCGTTGAGCTCTGGGCTTCGTTCTTGTCATTTTGCAACGTATTACGTTCACCTTTTAGGGCGTCGCGAGCTGCTGTCAGTTGCTTAAGCTCATCCTTGAGTGATTTTTTTTCCTCTTGGGATTGCTGCAGCGTGATTTTAATAGCGCTATGTTTTTTTGCGGCTGACTTGGCTTTTTCCTTTGCGCTCGTCAGCTTTCTCTCTGTTTTCTCAAGGGCCTCTTTAGTGGCATCCAGCCCGACGAGCCTTTCTTTTCGCTTTTGAATTTTAGCCTGCAATCCCTCAACTTCTTGCTTGATGGATTTATACTCTTTTTTAAGCTTCTTAAGCTTGTCCTCAGCAGCTTCACTCTTGCTTTTGAATTGCCGCTGTTTTTTGCCTTGGGTGCTTTTTTGATGGGGAGCAAGATTTTTTTGCCTGGTCTTTTGCAATTTGTCGGCCTGCTTCACCTGGATGTTAAGCTTGGTTTTTTGACCGGCTTGATTGGCCTGTGTTTTAACCGGCCGGGTATTGGCTTTTTTGATTTTGTGAGGTGGCACGGAACCCGTTGTGGAGGGTTCCTCATTTACCTCTTGCTCATGCTCCCGGGGCATTGACTTGACCAACACCCTTCCAGGGGTTGGCGTGGCTGATCTTGCTGAAGTGGTTACGCTGGTTTTATTGGGGGTCGCGAAGCGCTCTGGATCAGCGTTTTGTCGGGCAGACTGAATGATGAGCTCAGCTTCGACCTGACCGAAATGGATGATATCGCCATTTTCAAGGTCCTGGCGCATGATTTTTGCGCCATTGACTCTGGTTGTCCCTTCAGAGCCCATATTAATAATTTCATATCCTTTGATGGAATCCTTAAAGTGGATCTCGGCGTGGAATGATGAAATGGTGGCGTTGTCTATAACGATGGAGTTTTCAGGATACTTGCCCAGCGTGGTTATTTTGTCGCTAAGCCTGAAGGGCAGCACCTGTTTGTCGGCAATCTTGAATCGTAGCTCAGCGGTGTGCATCAATCAGAATGGGTAGAATCTTAAATGGGCCGGGGTTGATTCAGCATGTCCCGGTGGCTGAGAGTTGCCGGGGAGTTTTTCAACGAACGGATGCGGTGTTTTTTGCGGTCAAAAAGGGATATGCAGTAACGGCTGACTGTTGGCCAGTTTTCCCCTGACCGATGGCTTAAACAACTTATAGAAATTATAACCTGCGGATGAGAATCCGCAAGGGACGATTTATCAGTAATGTTATTGTTTTCAGTTCTGCGTTTTAATCATGAGATATTGATAATCAATCATTGACGGAGAAAAAGAGTTGTATATTTGCGGCTGATTTGGGTTGAAATCTCTTGCCGGTTTCCGGGTTTCTAGGCGGCTTTGCAACCTAACGGTTGCCGGTATTTACTCAGCGTGGCTCAGCGGAGCTCGTGCAGGGTCAACGGCAACGACTGCCGTGTCTGACAAGACAAGCAGAAAACGACGATGCATCGCGCTTTCAAGCCGGCTGTCACCAGCCAGAGATAACGCTGAATGCGCTGACAGGGGGCTTGAAAGCCTGTGTCTCTTCGCCCTACAAGGATTCAGCGTTGTCAGCCAAATAGGAAGCCACGCCTTCCTTGGTGGGCTGCATGTCCGGCTTGGAGGGATTCCAGCCGGCCGGACAAACGCCGGCACCGGATGCGGCATGAATGACGGCATCAAGCATACGCAGCGTTTCATCCATGTCGCGACCGAGGGGAAGATTGTTGACGGTTTGGTTTTGAACGATCCCATCCGGATCAATAATAAAGCTTCCACGCAGGGCAAAGGTGGTGTCCTCGTGGAGGAGATCGAAGCTATTAGTGATCTTACGATCCTCATCAGTGAGCAGGGGATATCCCACTTTGCCTATACCGCCCTCCTCAATAGCGGTGTCTCGCCATGAAGAGTGGGATTGTGCGTCGTCAATGGAAATACCCAAAACTTGGGTATCTCGCTTTTCGAACTCGCTGAGGCGATGATCGAAAGCGATGAGTTCGCTTGGTCAGACGAAGGTAAAATCCTTAGGATAGAAGAAAAGCACAACATGCTTTCCCTTGAAGTCAGAAAGGCTGATTTCCGTGATGGAACCATCAGCCATTACTGCGGTGGTGGTAAAATCCGGTGCCGGTTTATTAACGAGGACAGACATTATTTGGTTAGCTGGTTGATAAGAAAATACGAGAACAACGATTTAAAAGACATCTTGAACAAAGCCAAGATATTTTTTCAGGCACCTGCTATAAAGGGGGGGCCAATGTCCTGAAGATTTACGTGTTCTATCCCGCGAGATCAGGCAACCGGGATGCTGAGCCAGAACGTGGTGACATTATCCGCACTGTGCACCCCGAGGTTCATATCCATCTGAGTGGCAAGCACGGCGGCAGTGGTGAGCCCTATTCCCAGATGCTGGTTGTTTTTTGAGCTATAGAAGGGCTCCCAGATTTTTGCCATGTTTTCAGCGGAAATGACGGCTCCGGAGTTTCTTACCAGGATATCGACGCGATTTTCACTCACCGGTGAGAATTCCCCGGGCTTATAAATCTCGAAGCTTGCCTGGCCTCCGGTATCCGCAGCGGATTCAGCTGCGTTGGTCAAAAGTTGCAGAAATATATCCTTCAGGCGACTTGGATCGGCGGCTATCGGGGGAATTTCAGCAGGGCACTTGATATTGATGGGGATGCCGGCGGCATTGAAAGGTTCCTTGAGGCTGTCCTCAACCATTGGCAGGAACTCTGATATTTGCAGATCTTGAGTGGAGATGTGGCTGCAACCGGCAGCCGGCAGGATACGCTCTGAGAGCTTGGAGGCATTAATGGCCGCCTCTTTCATATGTGAAAGGTTTTCGGCAGTCGTTTCTTCCAGCCCTTCGTCCATAAGGATCAGGCTTGAGAAGCCTTGAATGACGGCGAGCAGGTTGTTGAGCTTGTGCGTCAATCCCTTGAGCAGATGCGCATAGAAGTCGGCGTTGACGGAATCCTCGAGAATAAATTGATCGGCAAAGAGGAATTGTGGCCTTTCTGCTGATTTTATATTTTCCATAATAAACAGGTATTTCTCTAAAATATACCCAATGGTAATTTTAGCCAGCTGAAAATTTAGGAAAACTAGATATAAATAAAACCTATTTGTTGGCTCCGGCGGCGCCTAATTGCGTCGAACGTGATCTGCAGAGGCAATGCGCAGCAGCGGGGCAGATGCGGAAGTTCCCTCAACTTGAAGCAATAATTCGCCTTCACTTCCATAGTCTTTGGCCAGCCCGGTGCGGGTTTGACCGTCCGGGAGCTGCAGGGTGACTTTGTGGCCGAGCAGAGCACTCGCAGCTTTCAGCTCATCGACCATTGTAGCAAAATCGTTAATACAGCGTAAAACCATGCGATGCAGGGAGCAGAGGAGCGCTACGGCGATCGGTTCACGGGGCAACAAGGGATCCTGCGGGGTGCAGTGCATTCTCAGGGAGGTGGCAGGAGAGTCCAAGTGCTCGGGAAAGTCCTCCGGGGTGCTGTTGATGTTCAACCCGATGCCAATAACCGCCATTCCTTGATCGGCAGATACAGAGGGAGTGATGCTCTCGATAAGGATGCCGGCAACTTTCGCGTTGGCAAGATAGATGTCATTTGGCCACTTGATGGTGACTGGAAAGTCAGTTCGAAGCGTCTGGTAGACGGCGAGGGCGGCTGCATGGGTAAGGCGTGCCCAGTGCTCGGGGGCAACAGGAGGGGGCAAGGCAACGGATAATAACAGGTTCCTTGATCTGGGAGACAACCAGCGGGCTCCCCGGCGACCGCGACCGCTTTCCTGCCATTCAGAGAAGAGCGCTATGCCGCTTTGCAGCAGTTGAGGATCCTTATTGATCCGGGTGACGGTTTCCCGGTTGGTTGACTGGCAGTTATCCAGGCAGAGGATTTTCCATGGCAGCCCTTCCCTCGTTGCATGCTGCTCTATCTCTGCATGATTAAGCGGCGGGTGCTCGTTCATTGTTCTTGAAAGTCCAATCCAAAGTCAATGGAGCGAAAGGAATGGGTAAGGGATCCAACAGAAATCATGTCGATTCCTGAAGCGGACACCTCCTTAAGGGTTGTTAGGTTGATGTTACCACTGGCCTCGAGCAATATATTGCCGCGCTCCATACTGGCCGCCTGCCGCATCTGAGCAGGGTCCATGTTGTCGAGCAGGATAACGTCCACTCCACGGAGTTGGAGGAAACGTTCAACTTGATCGAGATTATCAGCCTCGATTTCGATGCGAGCATCAGGATGGGTTGTCTTAAGGGCATCGATGGCCTTTTGAGTGTCTTCCATAGTCCCTGCGGCCAGCAAGTGATTGTCCTTGACCATGGCCATGTCATAAAGCCCCATGCGGTGATTGTGTCCGCCTCCGCTGATAACGGCTGCTTTTTCAAGTTCGCGCCATCCCGGGGTGGTTTTGCGGGTGTCGAGAATCTTTACTCCAGTGCCCTGCACGACATCCACAAAACTCCGGGTCATGGTGGCGATTCCAGATAGTCGCTGGAGGAAGTTTAATGCGGTGCGCTCGGCGGCAAGTATTGATTGTGCCGATCCGGAGAGGGTAATGACGGCATCCCCTGCACCGGCTTGATCTCCCGATTTTAGGAGAATCTCGACGGCAATGGCGGGATCCACCCTGGTAAACACATGTGCGCAAATATCCAAACCGGCAACCACGCAGGGTTCCCTGCTGTTGATGCTGCCACTGGCGACACGGTTCTTATCAACAAAGGCCGTTGATGTTATATCCCCGTGCTTATCGAGATCTTCATCAAGGGCGAGGCTGATCAGGACCTCGGTGGCTTTTGATATTTCCGTTGCCATCGGGCAACAATAATTGCGACGTAACTTTGATCAAGGCCTAGACCCTTGATCATGCTTAATCCCCGTAATTTTTCCCTTTCCCGGCCTTAAGGATTAAAAGGACCATGAGAGCGGAGGCGATAAAGAAGATCAAGGCTCCTGTTCCCCAGCCCTCAGGCTTGAAGAATTTATTGGGCGCGTCCTGGGCGGCAGCTTGTTCTTTAGGGTCGACTACGGCAATCAGGTTCATTTTTATTTGGGTAACAGGTTGAGTCTTCTCAAGCGGTAAGGGTAGTCGATGTATAAACCTGATCAAGGGCTAGTGGTGTAAAATTTCATTAATAGCATGCACACTCAGGTGATTTTTTCACTACCGTAGTAGGGTTGCAGGGCTTTCGGGATATGGATGCTGCCGTCTGTCTGCTGGTGGGTTTCCAGTAAAGCGACATAAAGACGGGGCAGGGCGGTGCCCGATCCGTTCAGGGTATGGGCAAAACGGTTTTTGCCACTCTCGGGGTCCTTGAATCGCAGTTTCATGCGACGTGCCTGATAATCTTCAAAGTTTGAGCAACTGGAAACTTCCAGGTATTCACACTGACCCGGCGCCCATACCTCAATGTCATATGTCTTTGCCGCACTGAAACCGAGGTCACCGGTGCATAACTCGATCCTGCGGTAATGAAGCCCTAGGGACTCTAGGATGGACTCGGCGTCCTTGGTCAGCGACTCAAGTTCCTCATAAGAGGTATCCGGGTGCACAATTTTGACCAGCTCGACTTTATCAAACTGATGCATGCGGATTAATCCCCGGTTGCCAGTACCAGCCGATCCTGCCTCGCGGCGGAAGCAGGGCGTGTAGGCGACGTATTTTATTGGGAGTTGTTCACCTGATAGTATTTTATCCCTTTCGAGGTTGGTAACCGGCACCTCAGCAGTTGGGGCTAGGAACAGCTGGTTATTTTCAATACCGTACATGTCCTCCTCGAATTTGGGTAATTGGCCGGTTCCAATCATGCAGTCACGGGCGACCACGAATGGCGGGCTGATTTCCGTGTAGCCATGATCAATGGTTTGACGATCGAGCAGGAATTGTATCAATGCCCGCTGAAGCCTGGCGCCCGCTCCACGAAACACGGCGAAGCCGCTGCCGGTGATTTTGGCAGCCGCTTCGAAGTCAACCATTCCCAGGCGTTCTACAATCTCGACATGATTCTCGAGCGTGTCAGGGGCGTCGATTTTCTCGCCCCATTCCCTGACTACCGGGTTGGCCGTTTCATCCTCCCCGGCCGGGCAATCGGGATAAGGGGTATTTGGCACGCTCAACAGCATGTCGCGCTGGCTGATTTCCGCTTTGTCTACTTCTTCGGCGAGCGCTTTGAGCCTTTGGCCTATATCACGTACGCCTGCTTCAATTTCAGTGGTGTCTTCCCCTGCCTTCTTCTTTGCGCCGATTTCCTTTGAAAGGGCATTACGTTTACTTTGAAGGGCTTGTTTTTCTGTCTCGCTTCGGCGCCGGATTTCATCACATTCAAGGAGCCTGTCGATGAATTCATGGGAGTCTCCACCTCGACTGCGGACGAGGTGTTTGATGTTTTCGGAGTCTTCGCGGATGCGCTTTATATCGAGCATGGCGGCAGAAGGTAGCGCAAACACGGCGTTCGACAACTTAGTGGTGCCGCTGTCCGGAAATTCAGGGTCGCCGTGGTTACCTCTGAAAAGACGTCTCGTATACGCATGCGCGCAGCACGGAGAGCGGAGCGGAGTCGTGGGGGGGTTGGGGCTATCTGGGGCCAGGGCGGCATATGGGATTTGTTTTTTCCCTTGTGCGTGGGTAATTGCAATACTTGGCAAAGACACGGAAAACAGATCGCCCTGTCATGGTGACTCTTATAGCTGCGATGGATAAAAATCGCCTGATAGGCACAGGGCAGGGAGGATTGCCCTGGGAAGGGATGCCCAGGGATAAGAAACATTTCCGTGATTACACCGCGGGTAAGGCCCTGTTGATTGGGCGGCGCACTTTTGAGGAAATGTCCGGATGGTTTGGGAAAGATCATCAGCCGATCATTATAACAAGAAACCCGGCTTATGACCCGGGAGAGGATGGGCACGTGGCTGGAGGCGTTGATCAGGCCATGAGCCTGGCGGCTGAATCTGGCCGTGGTGAGCTGGTGGTATGTGGAGGTGCTGAAATTTACCGGTTAGCCTTACCCTTTGCAGACCGCTTGATACTGACTCTTCTGCACACAACTTTTCAACCTAGTGCCCGGGGAATATTTTTTCCCGAATGGCAAGGGGCGGATTTCGAGGAGATCAGCCGCGAAGACTTTGAGGGCGATGCCCTGACTCCTTTGTCAATGACGTTTCTCCACCTGGTCCGACGGGGAAGAGGCCAGCACACGGATTGTTGATGCACTGATTTTACCGTTGCCCGCGTGAGCGGTTATTTTCCATGTGCCTGGGGCAAGTGCAAGGAAAGGCGATAACAAGCGCTGTCCGTTTGCTTTCCAGACAACTCCCCCGGAGTCACTGCGCAGCGGAATTTTTTGCTGATCAGGGGGCAGGTCGTGATCGACGACGAAGGTTGCACCATTCTGCGGGGTGAGAATACGAGGACCGCCGTCTTTCCTGCCTAGGGTTGATGCTGAGAGGTGGTTAAATTTTGAGGAACACCACAAGGCATATTCCGGGGGAAGAGTGATGTTTCCGCCCGAGCTGTAGAACATGCCGGAGGAATTTTCCGGCTCAGTTCCGGGAAGGAAAAGTTCCGGGGTAAGGGATCGTGATTGCTCCACGGGCAGCATGCCGCTTAGCGAGTCAATCGCGATCCTTGGCAGGGTTGGCCTTGGCAGGGGCCGGGAACCGCGATTTGTGGCCAAATGAACCGCCATGCGCCGCCAGGCAGGTGTTGCGCAATCAATCGTGTGTAAACCGTTCATTGTCCGGCCATTCAGATTTCCAACCCAGACAGCAACCGTGTAATCCTGATCATATCCGATTGTCCAGGCATCGCGGTGTGAGCTGCTGGTACCCGTCTTGACCGCTGTCCTGTGACCCCTGATGTGCAGTGCTGAATGGTGCCCAAATGAGGTCGCCCGGGCACGGTCATCGGCAAGGATGTCGGCAATGATCTGCGCTGCGGCAGAAGATGCCAGCCTGTTTTGCGGAGCTGGTGTGTTTGCCAGGAAAACCGGCGGCGCTGCAATTCCTAATCGCGCAAGTCCGGCATAAGCCGTGGCTAGATCGAGCAGGCGCACCTTGCGGTTGCCAAGAACAAAGCCCGCGCCGAGCTCCTCCAAGTGTTCTTTAGTATGCAACCCCCAGCGGGTCAGATTTTCGAAGGCTTTCCGTGATCCCACCCGGTTCAGGACGAGGACTGCGGGGACATTCAGGGAATTTCCCAATGCTTCCCGGGCTCGGACCGGTCCTGCAAACTTGCGGTTAAAGTTTTGTGGTTCGTATCCCGGAAATACTCGGGGGAGGGCATCCTGAGTGTCAGGCAGCAGGCTTGCTGCCGTGAGTTTACGGGTATCGATTGCCATCAGGTAGATGAAGGGCTTGAGCGTTGATCCAGCATGGCGAGCAACCAGCGTTGCGTTGAATGCGCCTTCAGCTTGTCCTTGCCCGGTGGCAACGGAGGCAAGTGCGCGCACAGCTCCGTTCGAATTCTCGATAACCACCATTCCCGCATTGCGGACATCGTGCCGGTTGATTGCAGCCAGTTGCTCGGCAAGGAAGTTCTCGGCATGACGTTGTATCCCGGAGTCAAGCGTCGTCGTTTGGAGCTTCCCCTTTACGCGATTTTCCCTGCTCTTTACCAATGCGTCGACAAATGCAGGGGCTCTGTGCGGAGGAGATCCCTGACGTATTACCGGGGGATTGGCGGAAAGGCGTTCGGCTTGCGCTTCGGTTAGCTTGTCGAGCCTCACCATTCGTTCCAGTGATCGGTTGTATTTGCTCAATGCCTTGGCGGGACGCAGCCAGGGATTGTATTGCGTCGGCGATTGTGGCAACCCGGCGAGATAAATCGATTCTGCGAGGGTAAGCAAGGCAACAGGTTTGCCGAAGTATGCCCATGCAGCGGCTTCAGGGCCAATACGTCGGTTGCCGTAATCAAGCCGATTGATATAGGCCTCCAGTATTTTGGGTTTATGCCATTGCCGTTCCAGTTTCAGTGCCAGAATGGATTCGCGGACCTTGGATCTTAGTGAGCGGCCCTTGCGCCTGTCAGCAAGTTTGATGGCCTGCTGACTGAGGGTAGAGGCACCGGAGAGGTGTCCTGAGTGGGTTAAGTTGCGGTATGCGGCAGCGCAGACGGCATACATATCAACTCCGCGGTGTTGACCGAAACGATGATCTTCAAGGGCGATAGTGGTTGCCGGGAGGTGTTCGCCCATGCTTGCGAGTGGCACGGGAATATGGACCCGTGCCCGTGCGGTTGAAAGTTGTGCAATAACATGACCATCGCGGTCAAGGAATACCGGGGTTCCATTTAGGTCATCGAGCATGTTATCCGGCAATGGCGTCGAGTGGATTGAAACCTCGATTATTGCCGACCACAGCCAAAGCGCGAATGGCAGGAGGGCAAAGGTTCCGATAGCCGCCGGAACAGGTTTGATGAAAGCCATAACCGCATGAGTCAGCCTGGTGGCACACTCTTTCACCTGCACGGCAATGGGGGTTTCTTTCATATAGGACACAATCCGGGGGACTTAATTGGAGCTGACGGAAATCCACTGCGCAGCGCTAAGCGCACCAAATCGTGGCTCATACATGGGAGTAACGCTCGTGGCGGGCCAGCTGAATTGTCCCTGGCTGGTTACTCGTGCAAGTATGGAGTAGGTATGGCTGCCTTCCGGCATGCTGTTAAAATAGAGGTTGGCGCTGCGATCGCGCAGTTCAGAGTGATCAAGGTGAAGGCTGTTGTTTTCACTTCCCTTGGGCAGGCTGAATAATTCGGCCACCTGGGCCAGGTTGAAATTTATGGTCTCCATGGCTGCCGGCAGTTCGTCGACCAGCGCGATGTAATGATGGTTTTTGTCGCTTTGCAGGCGGTAGGTGATGAGGATTTCATCGCCCAGCGCGAATGGATTTCCGGCGCTGCCGTCGCGTGTGGCATCGGTCATGTTTTTTACCACCCGCTCGACCCGCAGGCCGCGGTTTTCGCGTTTGGAATTTTCCATGTCCCTCAATACCATGGCATCGACAAGGTAGTAGACGGGCTCGGTGTCCATTTTGAGTTCCATTTGCTGGATCCTGGAAAGTGCCCGGCGTTCCCAGGCCATTGAAAATCCGTTCCTGGACTTAATGGCTGCCCCGCTTCCTTCAAAGGCGAGGGCCTGGTAGTCCTCATTTTCGAGCATGGTGTTCAGTGCCATGAGCAGCCATAGGTTTTCCTGTGTGGAGAGATGACGGGAGTCGTCCATCATGGAGAGCAGGGAGGTGCGCATCTTCGGCTCAAGGTTACGTGACCATTCCGGATCATCGATTCTGGATTGTGCCATGTAGGCGATAGCTTTGGCTCGTGCTGATGAATAAAAATTTGACGGGTCGAAAGCTCCCCGGGGAGGAGCATTGTCGATCTCGCGAGCCAGTAATTTTTTCTCATCAGCCATGACTCCATAGCTGTGCATGGCTAGTGCCAGCATGGCGCGAATCTCGTCGTTGAGTTGGTCGCGGTGGAGGTAGATTTCCTCAATGACATCGATCGGTTTTTTCCCGGTATCTGCCATGCTGTGGACAAAAAGCGCAAATGCCCGGGTGCCCGCGCTGCATGTTTTGCGCCCTCGGATGATTGCGTCGAGCGCCTTTGGAAGGACCTTGTCAATTCGTTGGGGAACCGCATATCCAAGCTTCCGGCATTCCGCAACCACCCAGGCTGCCTGAATGGTTACATAGGGGTGAGCGATATGATTTCCGGGCCAATAGGGCAGATAGCCTGCTTCGCTGATGTGCTGGGCAATAAACTGCAAGCCTTCTTCAATTCGATGCCGGTAATTTTCGTGCCGTTTTCCAAGGCTCGGCAGATAGTCGAGCAGGCCTGCAAGTTGCGTATAGCCGAGTAGCTTGCTGGTGCGTTGTTCGAAGCAGCCGTGTGGATATTCCAGCAACTCCGGGAGCCCCTGCAGCTTGGGCATGAATGGAGAGCGTGAGAGGGTTATCCCAAAATCGCCCTCGGCTTCCGGCCAGAACTCGGGGGCTGCTTTTGCCAGCACGAATTCCGTGGCATTGCCCGGTATCTTTCCGTAGAGAGCGGCGTGCTGCATGATGCCTGGCTGGAAAACCGGCAGTGTGATCTCCACTTCATCGGTAATGTCGGATTGACCTGCAATGTGTGCGTCAAAACGCACTTTGATTTCGGAGATGCCCTTCTTTACCCTGACCCTTTGGCCGAAGGTTCCGGGAACATTGGGAGCGAGGAGGCCTGTTTTTGCCGAAGCCGGGCTTAAAGTTTCAAGGCCCTGGCCTGCTCTGCAGCTAACAAGAACCTCTGCGGCATTATTCAGTTGATGCCGGGTGACGGCACGCAGCACGAGCTCATCACCATGGCGAACAAACCTTGGCAGCGCAGGCTGGAGCATAAGGCGCTTGTTGACCTGAAATTTTGACTGTCCCTGACCAAAGCGCAGGTCCTTGGTCTGGGCAATTGCCGTGACTCGAAATTCGGTAAGGTTTTCAGGAGCCTTGAAGCTGAAGTGAGCCTTGCCTTCCGCATCGGTGCGAAGGCCAGTAATCCAGAAAGCGCGTGGGCGGAAATCCCGGCGCGGTTGTTTCTTGCGTTGGGCGATGCCTCCGCCTCCCCCGCCGATCAGGAATCCTTTCTCGGTCACATCAGTCTCGTCGAATGCTGCAATGTGATTGGATAGCCCGAGGTAAGTAGCGACATTGTGTGAGCGGTCGGGGTAGAAGATACCAAAGAGTTCCTGTGCCTGCCAGGCACCGAGCTGTAACACCGCTTCATCAACGGCCATCAAGGTAACATCGGCATTCTGCACCGGTTGCCCGTCGGCAAGCACATAGACGGTGCCGGCACCTTCCCTGCCGGGCTCAATCTGGGATTGTGCCATTACCGGGTTAACTTCAAGGCGCAGGTCATCGCGCTTCACTTGTAACTCGACCCGTCCAAAGCGTTCGGCGGGAATCCGGTCTGCTCCGCCTGCACGCACCAGGTGGATGGTGGCATAAACATTCGGGAAGTATTCCGGCTTGATGGGGAGGTCGATCCTGCTGGCGTTGTGTTCAAGATCCACGACAAACTGATCCAGGACACGATCGGTTTCCATGCTCACCCACGCTTTCCCGGCGAAGGGAGCCTCAAGGGCCAGGGAGGCGGTTTCGCCCGGGCGATAATGCTCCTTGTCGGTTTTTATTGCAAAGTTTCCTGCAGTATGTTGCGGGTAGGTTGCGCGTGCCGCCCCCGCCAGGGTAATGGGCGTGCTGCAGCGCGGGCCCCCTGTCTCAAGGCTGGCTACTGCAACGTAGCGGCCAGGGATGCCGCCCACGTGGACGATAACGGATTTCGCTTCCGTGCCCGTTGTCCTGCCCGTGATGGTGCTGACCGGCAGGTGTTCATCAAAGTTACGATAACGGTAAAGGCCTTCGCCAACCTTTTCCTTAACGGTGCGGGTGATGACACGAAAGATATCCGCCTTGAAGAGCTGGTCGGCGACGATTCCGTCACTGGCATCGAGGGAAATGACGTTCAGGTTGAGTGCAGGGGCATCACCGGTGTAATTCGCATCCAGGTCAATCCCGAGGACATTGGGGAAGGGTTGCACCTGCCCGTAAAAGGCATTTGATATGGTGCGTCCCTCAGGGGAGATGACATCGACGTTAAGCATGAAGCCATACCTTGGTCGCGAGTAAGGGGCATCTTCAGGAATAGGGACACTAATCAGCGCGGAACCGCTGGCATCGAGCTTGATTTCTCCCTCCTGTGAAGCCAGGGGAGGCAAGGCTCGCGGGGTTTCCGAGAAGCGGTCATTAGCGCGCAGGTTGCCCGCATCGATTGCCGCGGTTTCCCAGTCCAGTGACCAGCGCAAAAGGGCACCTGTGTTAGGCCCGCCGTGGAAGTAGTTTGACTGAACCCTGACCAGTGCGCATTGACCGGAGTATTTACCCTTTCCCTCCAGGCTGACTTCGAAGAGTGGCGTGCGGTATTCTTCAACCTGTATTCTCGTGTAACCGCAGAAGGTGGTGTGCAAATAATAGCTACCGAGCTTGATTTCCTCGGGGATTGACCACTCCGCTTCCCAACCGCTGAACGCATCCGTGATGGTGTTGCCGGAGGCAATTGCCCTGCCGCGGTAGCCCTCGGTAATACGCCAACCAATTGCCTTCCCGGGTGCATTGCAAAGCTTGCCGTTTTCCCAATTGCGGCGAAATCCCTTGAACTTGGCGCTTTGTCCAGGTCGGTAGAGATTACGGTCAGCGAGAACGGTTCCTACAGGTTCAAGATAGGGTGTCTTGCTCCAATATCGGCCGGAATTGTGAAAGGTTGGTCCGCCAACAAAGACCACGGCACAGCCACCGCCGGGGGAATCAATGAGCAGGTGGCTTGCCCCTTTCCTGTCGACCAGTTCACGATCAAAGCTGGCAATGCCTTCGGTATCGGTCCTAGCCGTTGCAAGGAGGACATTTGTTGCCGTCACCATGCGAACATCCACGTTGGTTACCGGTTTACTTGCCGACATGTCCCGGACCTTGGCCAGCAGTGCATCAGTGGTTTTTTTCTTGGTGACAAAAACGTCGTTAAAGAAAATGAGTGAACGATTGGCTGCAAGTTTCCCGGAGGATACCGGGGCAGAGACCTCCAGCAGGTAGACGCCGTTGGTAATTACGGGGCTGTTTTCATTGTTCCAGTTGATGTCACGGTGGATTGCCTGTGTGCGGCCAGCCGGCGGGAAGTTTCCGCCGGCAACCGGCTTGAGCCCGAGTTGGTCGATGAGTCGCTCACCGTCCTGGAATAGGCGTTTCCGGGCGATGCCGATCTTGTGCTCGGGAAGCCGGCTTATCTGCCAGGTTACCGGTCCGGTATTTGAGTGCAAAAATTTCAGCCTGAGACCGAGAGCGGGGCGGGTGAAGTATTGCGTTGTCGGAAAATAAATTGAGGGTGTCATGCCCTCAAATTCCACATCCCTGACGACCATGTCCGTCAGGGCGAAGCCGGTTTTGGCACGGAGATGATCGGTAATCCTGATTTTGTATTTTCCTGCCGGATCGAAATTGCCCTCCAGCCGGATTGTTGAGCCACTGGGAAGCAGCTTGAGGTTTTCCACTTCCGGCTTAATTGAAATACAGGATGTACTTACGCTGTCTGCTTCTACAGGCTGGTTAAAGTGCAGCATGATTGCCGGATCGCTTAAGGCATCCTGTGAACCGAAGGCGTTCCGGAGTTCAAGGGCAGTGGTTTTTCCCAGCGGGAAACTCCTGAGGTGTGGCATCGGGGTGCCGGTGGCATGGTCACAAAGACCCTCGACAACGATATCAACAGTGCGTCCTGCGGGAAGTGCTGAGGTCGGCTGTACAAAGAGTATTGAGCCCGCTTCCGGCGCGGGCTTGTCTTCCGGGGCAGGCCGGGATTTCAGGCCGGGCAAAAAGATCTCGGTAGCAAAGCGTTCACGGCTTTCGCGGTCCTGGAAATAGATCGCCCGGGTCGCATCAGCAAAGCGGATTTCGTAATTGAGCATCAGGGATACCCTGGGTTGTTGCGGCAGGCTTTTTTTCCCCTTGCGGAAATTGGTGGTTATCGTGAGTGGTGGAGAGTGGAAGAAACGATCAATCCAGCGGGAACGATTGACCGGGTGACCGTCCAGTCGCCGGATTCCCGGCGCCAGCAGCACCTTGTAGCGTTGTCCGGGGATTAAGTTTCCAGTGACCAGGAATTGACCTTCCGTCTGGCTTTTCCAGACAAAATCACCGGTTACCGCCGGTTCAATTACCAGCGGGGATTCCTCACTTTTCTTGTCGATGGCCTTCTGGTTAACAATAGCCTCGCTGAAATAAACAGTAATCACTGAACCCTTGCCTATGGTTCCTGATTCCGGTCGGAGGCGGATTGCCGTGTTGTTCTCCTGGGCTGATGCGGGGAAGGGGAACCCGCAGAGCAGTAACAAAAAGACCACCACTTTCGGGGAAAGGTTAAGTTGGATATTGAGCTTGCGGTTCATCGGGTTGGTAATTGGAGAGAGGCGAAACATTTCTGGTAGGCAACTTGCAGGTTTGTGTCGTGGCCCAGGTCAAGTCGCCGCCTGAGCAGGGGGATTGCGTTTGTGTAATCACCGAGTTTCATGTGCAGCATCCCGAGTTCCTCAAGTGCGGCCGGGTGATTTTCTTCAAGGTGCAGGATGCGGTTATATGCGGCTTTCGCGGCGACCATCTTGTTTCTTGACGCAAAGACACGAGCCAGTATCAGGTGAGCACCGGTCAATTCCGGATCAATCGCCACGGCGGCTGCGGCGTCGTCCAGGGCCAACTCCTCCTGCCTGATTTCAAGGAGCATTTTTGCGCGTTCGCAATGTGCTTTGGCATCCGGATTTCCTGCAATCCGGTCTTCAATTTCCGTTAAAACGGAGAAAAAATTTAACGAGGGATGGAGAGGTCTCCGGGCATATTTCGAGACTTCTATTTTCAACCTGTTTGCGGCTTCAGCCGTCATGCCGGCATGTGCAAGGATCACCGCCAGCTGGTATTTAACGGCAAATGATTCGGGGGTGATCCGGTATGCCTGCTCTGCGTCGTCGACGGCTAACTCAGTCAGCCCGATCCTGTCAAAGAGCCACGCCCGATCCAGAAGGATTTCAGCGGATTCCCCCATCTCCTCGAGCAGGTTGTCGAGGCGCTTGAGAGCTACGGAGTGTCGCATCAGGCGGTCGTAAACCGGTTGCCACAATTTGGCAGGTTTCAGGTTGGCGAATTTCTGCTGAAGTCGTGCGGTGCAGGAGATTATTGTGTCCCAATCCCGCAGCCGCACTGCATGCCGGGCCAGTCTGATAAGTTCGGCCGGGTGGCCACGCAGTGAGGCGAGCTGCTCAATATACACTGCCTCCTCGGCCGGGCTGGGTAGTGAGCGGTAGTAGTTTGCCAGTTTGCTGACTGCACTGATGCGGTCGGGTTGCAGGTTCAGCGAGGTTTTCCAGTGCAGTGCGGCTTGCTCTCTGGAGGCTGGGTCTTGCCGGAGGTCTGCAAGGTCACCTCGCATTTCCAGCAGGTCAGCGTCAGGATTGCCCAGAGCGGATTCAAGGAGTGCGAGTGTGTTTCTGCAAGCTTCAGATTCAGCTGAGCGCAGTTGTATTTTGGCCAATATCCGCAGCAATCCGGTGTCGGATGGGTTTTTTTTCAGCATCCGCAGGCAGATTTCCCGCACGGCATCGTGATCGCCCGCATCTTGTGCCTTTGCCAGGTGCTTATCGTTGTCATCCATTGCCCGGGACAGGAAAGGCAGGCCGATGAGACTGAAAATGAGCAGGACAGGCAGTAGAGGGCAGGATCGAATAGCTGATGCAGGCATGCGTGGCTTATCTATACACGTTTAGCAGAGCCATTCTTTCAACAATGAGCAATATCTTCCCATCCGCCTATCAGGAGTCCTTGTCGATGGTGTGGCAATTGGCATGATTATTTTCACGGATGGTATTGCAATGAGCAATTATCCCACCCAATTTGCCCTTAGATTGAAAGCTTTAGGGATTGATTACGGAGAGGCCCGGGTAGGGGTTGCATGCAGTGATGATCTCGGGATGCTGGCTCATCCCGTGGAAACCATAGAAGTACGCAGGATCGATCCCGTTAACCGCATTGTGGAGATTGCCGCCGAGCGTGGCGCCGGGATTATCGTTATCGGAATGCCTTACCGGCTCGATGGCTCTCGTGGCAGTGCGGCGGTAAAAGTGGAGAAATTCATGGCAAGGGTTGCCAAGGCATTGCCGGATCTGCGTGTCATCAGCCACGATGAGCGCCTGACTACCATTACTGCTCAGGGGAAACTACATGCCGCGGGGAGAACGATCAAAGACAGTCGCTCCATTATTGATCAGGCGGCCGCTATGGAAATCCTGCAGTCCTATCTCGACGAACAGGCCTCCTGAAATCCTCTCATTGGGAAGGGAGCCCTTTAATTTCCCCCCAAAGCATGAGAAACTCCGGGTAATAAAACGGTGTTTTGGTTTCTTTGACAATTGTGCTACTGCCACCGATTCTCCCAGACTGATTGATGAAGCGAATATTGCTAGGCGTTACTGGATCCATTGCTGCCTACAAGGCGGCAGACCTTGCCAGTCGACTTACTGACAATGGGCATTCAGTTACAGTGGTGATGACTTCTGATGCCCGGGAGTTCATTACCCCGCTGACGTTGCAGGTATTGTCGAGGAACCCGGTGGTTTCGGGTATGTATGATGAGAAGGAGAGTTGGCGGCCGGGGCACATTGCCCTGGCTGATGAGGCGGACCTTCTCCTCGTGGCGCCAGCAACCGCGAACATCATTGCCAAATTCTCCAATGGCATTGCTGACGATGCCTTGAGTGCCATTCACCTGGCAACCCGGGCGCCGGTGCTTATTGCGCCGGCAATGAATGGCAAGATGTGGGGTCATCCCGCGACACGTGAGAATATTGAGAAGTTACTTGCGCGCGGGGTCAAGATGATTGGGCCCGAGGAGGGAATGCTGGCCTGCGGATATGAAGGCATTGGTCGCATGTGGTCGGTTGACGGCATCGTGGCAGAGGCCGGGAAACTTTTGGCAGGAACGTAACGCGTGCGTATCCTGATTACAGCGGGGCCAACCCGTGAGGCGATTGACCCGGTGCGATATATCTCCAACCGTTCCTCCGGCAGGATGGGTTATGCGCTTGCCCAACAGGCACATGCGCGTGGGCATGAAGTGTTGCTGGTGAGTGGCCCGGTCCCCATTGCCTCGCCGGAAGGTTGCCGGAAGGTGGCGGTGGAAAGCGCCGATGAAATGTTTGGTGCGGTTGCGCAAAATATTCATAGCGTGGACGCCGTTGTCATGTCGGCTGCAGTTGCTGATTATGCTCCCGTTCACACGGCTGAAAGGAAGATAAAGAAGTCTGACGGTGACCTCGTCATTGAACTTGGAAGAACCCGGGATATTCTTGCCGCGGTGCGGGATGAATTTGATTTTAAAGGATTATTGGTTGGGTTTGCTGCTGAAACAGAGAACTTGAGGGAAAATGCGTTGGAGAAAATGAAGCGGAAAGGCTGCGACCTCGTAGTAGCCAATGATGTGTCTCGTCGTGATATCGGCTTTGATAGTGAATACAATGAGGTGATAATTCTCGGAGCGGATGGCTCAGAGGAGGTGGTCAGCAGGCAGTTAAAGAAAGTTGTTGCCGGCGCAATCCTTGACGCGATGCAATACTGCGCGGAAAAAAAATAATATTGATGAAGGAATTTTCGGATATCGCCGAGGAAGCCGCAAGAGCGGCCGGTAAGCTATTGCGTGAGCACTACGGTAATGACCAGGAGGTGGACGCCTTTGAGGATCACGACATCAAGCTTCACCTTGACGTTCGTTGCCAGGAATTGATTACCGGAATTATACTGGGCAGGTTTCCCGACCACAAGATTGTGGGCGAAGAGGGCAATGCCGGGGTGGAGGACAGCCAGTTTCAGTGGGTGGTGGATCCCATTGACGGCACGGTTAATTACTTTTTCGGCATCCCGCATTTCTGTGTTTCAATAGCCCTGCGCCGTGGTGAGAGTGACGACTGGGTTCTGGGTGTGATTTATGACCCGATGATGAATGAGTTGTGGAGCGTAGAGGCTGGAGGCATACCGGTGCTAAATGGCGTACCGATTCAGGCGAGTGGGCGCCAGGAGATGGCACAGGCAGTGGTGACCGTGGGCTTTTCAAAGACCAAGGCCTCAATGCAGGCAGGCTTTGAGCGTTACCGCGAGATTGCAAGCCAGGTGCGCAAGTCACGAATGATGGGCAGCGCGGCATTGGCCATGGCATATATTGCCTGTGGCCGGCTTGATGCATATATTGAGGAGGTTATCAGCCTTTGGGACATTGCTGCAGGAAGGCTATTGGTTGAGGCTGCAGGGGGGCGTGTTGAAATGGTGGCGAGTCCGATTGATTCCAGTAAGCTTTCAATTTGTGCATGGAATGGCAAGTTGCCGCTGCACGGAACCCTTGCTTGATTAAATAAGAAAAATGGCAACACGATCAGGCATTGGATATGATGTGCACCGTCTGGCGAGCGGCAGGAAGCTTATTCTTGGCGGTGTGGATATTCCCCACTCCCAAGGCCTTGAGGGGCATTCGGATGCTGATGTTCTTTGCCACGCAGCCGCAGATGCACTTCTTGGAGCAGTTGGCGAGCCGGATATAGGTCATTATTTTCCTCCATCGGACCCGTCGATCAAGGGAATCAGCAGCATTGAGATTCTCAGCAAGGTGGCTGAGATCTTTGCCGAGAAGAACGCTGAACTCATTAACCTGGATGTTACCTTAATTGCAGAAGCTCCGAAAATACTGCCGCATGTGCCGGCGATGAAGGAGAATATTGCCGGCGTTTTAAGCGTTGGCATCGGCCAGGTTGGCATCAAGGCGACAACCAGCGAGGGCATGGGCTTTGTCGGTCGGGGGGAAGGAATGGCAGCAATGGCTGTGGCTAGCGTGGAAGTCTAGCCCGGTAATTGGCGCCGGAAAAAGTTGCCGGTCTCGTTAGGCTGCCAGGGCCACCCATTTCTCTGCTAGAGCCTTGAGATCAGGCGGATCGCCTTCGCTTTGCTCAAAATAGTAGCGCTCGAGTCTTTCTATTGCCTGCTTGAGTTGCGGATGAATATCGGCGGCAAGGGAATTCTCATCACGCATCTTGTGAAGCAGCCCAATGACGGTAAATGGGGTGAGTTCATGCGGGACGGTGTAGCGGTTTTCCGGTTCGGTTTTCCCTGGCCCTGATGCCTTCCTGCCAAAGAACATCATCAGGATAAAGCCACACAGGAGCAGTATTCCAGCCCCTAGGATCAGTGGCAGCTTGTGGCTTGTTTCCCCATAGCTTGCATTGAGCGGAGTGATCTTCGTGGTCGCGACAAGGTCCGCGTCCTCATAACGCTGGTAGACGATGTCACTATCTTCAATTAATGGCTCCGGAAAGATGAACTCCTCTGGTTGTATTGCAGCTTCACCAGACGTGAAGGTCAGCATCCAAGTGCGCTCGCTGATTGGTGCCGCTGTTTGTGCTTCCGCATCGAGTTGCTGGACCGCGAGATCTCCCCCGGATGATTCCACTAACGTAAAATCCTGAGCGGGGAAGTTTAAAAGGTGTTGCAGGCTTGGGATGAGCCCGCTGGCCGTTGCCTTTACCTCGACCTCGATTTTTCCTTCCTGGGCTTTGCGTTCATCAAGGATCTGGATAATTTCCAGGTTTTTTGCCTGATGAGGATCTCCGGATTCCGGTTGTGCATCAATAGGGAGAGGGGAAGTTGCAACCGGCAGGATCACGAAACCGCTGGTGTCCAGAAAATCCAGGTCAATCTGTAGTGGCGGGACTTTGTCCACTTCGGGCGATCGTGCCTTGAGCAGCAGGTAAGCGTAAGGGGTAGTTCTCCAGCCCGGTCGTCCGCTTCCTCGTGAAGCGATCTTGTTATCGTGAAAGCTGACCGAACTGACTTCAAAATGATCAGAGAGTGCTGAACGGGCGGTTTCTTCAAATTTGTCACGGTAGTTTTGTGTCGGTCTGCCATAATTATAGG
The DNA here is from genome assembly GCA_024229495.1 of Verrucomicrobiaceae bacterium. GTDB lineage: Bacteria > Verrucomicrobiota > Verrucomicrobiia > Verrucomicrobiales > DEV007 > CACIUL01. The sequence continues at coordinate 20,883 of JAAESJ010000067.1, forward strand.
CGTAACTGGCATTGTTCTGATTGGTGAGGTATTTGGAAAATCCGCCAGCTTCACGCTCTATTTCCGTGGTGTGGCGAATGTCGACGAAGACGCCGAAGGGCTCGGTGTGCCCCACCGTGGGATTGCCGTCAATTCTTGCGACAAGTTGAATCTCGGTGACAAGGTCTTTGTAATAGTCAAAGACCTTGTGAGCCTCTGCTGCCTGCTCGTGCTTTCCCACGATGGCAAGGCCGTGCTTAAGGTAGCGTTGCTTCAGCTCGGGTTTAACTGCACTAATACGGGCAGCGAGGGCATTGGCAAAGCGTGCCATATGGCGTTGTGAGGCGGCATCAGGGAGTTTTTCCAGAGCTTCCTTTATTAAAGCGATTTGGGCAGGTGAAGGCTGTTGTTTTTCGCGCAGTGCGCCGAGGTCACTAGCACCGAGTGCGGCATACATCCAGTGTTCGTATACCTGGGTGGATTCATCGGCTTCACTTTCTGGAAGTGCCGCGGCATAAAAATCCGCTGCTTTGGAAAACATCCCGAAAGCTTCCTTACGCCTGATAGTAAATTCACTGTTATTGCCGTTTTCTTGCGAGAAATTATTCAGGTCAAGGGCAATACAGGCTCGAACCAGCCAAAGCCGCCAGTTTTCCGGGTGAATTTGCAGTGCATCAAGCACGATTGAGCCGGCATTGTCATAACCGCGGGTTACCTCGGCCATAATCTCGGCGTCTTTCCTCTTGGTCTTGAGATCCTGCTGGGTCTTGGGATTTCGCCACACGGTTGCCAGGTTGGTTCTCATTGTGGAGGCAATGGCTGCAACGGTCTTCGCTTCCATGTTTTTGAAACTACCGAATATTTTATTAAGGGCTCCCAGCTTGTAGACTTCTGCCCTGCTGTGGATTTTGGTAAAAGCCTCGGAGAGCTTGGTTTGGTCAAGCTTTCCGGTTGGCAGGGATTGTAGTTTTTCTGCCCATACGGCGAGTTCGGAAAGGTTGCGTTCCTGTTTTGAACGGGTAAGGGGAATGGAGTTGGCACGCTGGTTATAGCCGTACATGTATCCGTATTTGTAACTGCGGTTTCGACCGGAATTTGGATCGTGATTGTCCGCCCAGATCCTCAGGAACTCCTCTGCTAGTTTTTTACCGGCATCCGGGTGGCTGGAAGATATTTTTTCGATATAGGGAAACGCTTTTTCCGGCTCATTGACCTTGAGATAAAGCTGAGCATAGAGAGTGTAAAATCTTGGGCGCAGGTCAGCTTCAAGCAGGGCGATCCATTCTTCCCCCGGGCTTACCTTGAGCAGCTCGCCGGAAGCAATTGGTGCCGGCGTGCTGCTGCTGACTGTTTTGGAGGCAGTTGTTGGATTCTCGTAATACATGTTACCAAAACGATCCCAGCGCATCTTTGGTCCGAGAGTTTTACTGGTATCATACCGATAACTTAATGTCCCTTCCCCGAGCCAGTTCAGGGCGAGCAGTGTCAATACCTTTGACCATGGCTTGAGCTGGACTTCCTTGGACTCAAGTAGAGCGCGCACCGCGGTTTTTTGTAGGGTCAGCCTTCGTAGTCGTTGCGTAGAGGCTCTTTCAGCACGGCCGCGTGAAGTCAACGCGCCAATGGTTGCTAAAACCTCCCTGCCACGCAGGGCATTCCCGGTGAAGCTCTGGCCGAGCCAGTCTTTGCCGAGATTTTCTTCGATTTGTGGCACGAGTTCAACGGCACGAGCCAGGGCACTTTCCCTTGCATCTTCACTGCCTTCGGGATGAGCGAGGGCTGACTGTGTTGCCTGCCAGGCAGAAGAAAGGTGCCTTTTTTCCATTGTCTTTGCATGCATGGCAACATGGTAGCTGGCGATCAGGTCAAGAGCTTGTGGATTGGCTTGCTGGGCTTCTTTGGGCAGGAAGACGCCTGCCTCAGAAGGCAACCCGGAGGCCATGAGAAGCCTCGCGGCATTAAGGCGCTTGTCATTGTCGCCCGTGCCTCCAAGCTTGGCACTTCCGGCGGTGAGGATTTCCACAATGACATCTGGAAAGTGCCCGGCCGCCACGGCAGCCTTCAGCAGGGTGCCGAGTTTCGGCAACAGTGTTTTGGCATGTAGCGCCCCCGGACAGGAGTCGGCAAGGGCAACGATATCGGCTGGAGAAAGGAAGTTTTTCTCGGCAAATTTCGGGTTTGAGGGTGTCACCACTGCGCCTGGCTGCAACTTGACCCGGGGCGGGCGAGCAAGGGCATCCAGCATCAACCCGTAGGCCTTGAGTGCATTCTCGGGTTTCTGAAACTGGGAATGGAAGAAAACACCGACTGCCGGCCAGTCGCCACGGGCGACATCCAGGGTGAGTTGCTCAAGGGCAATGTCGGCGGGATTCTTTTTTACCGGCGTGCTTCCGCCTCCAGGCTTTTGATCTTCCTGAGTATGTGCCTTTGGCTTGTCAGTTGGTTCGCGATGGATCCAGTTTTTCAGGATATTTGAAGGACGACGATCAAAGGCGACCTTTGCAAATTTAGCCAATAGCAGGGCATCCTTGTCCGGCGGCCTCGCTGAAGATTTCACTGACGGCGTGCCTCCCGTCGACCTATTCTTGCCCTGGATCCCCTCCGCGATTGCAGCAGCATTTTCCGGTTTCTCTTTCTGCCCGGCAATTACTGCAGGAGCACCTTGCAGTGGCTTTGGTGCCCGTAACGTCCTTTGTCCCATCAGCAAGGCCGTGGAAAGAATTAACGAGAGTCCAATGAGGTAAGTGGAGGTCATGAAGTTGACGGGAAGCAATGAGATGATTGCTAATGATAGCTTTTCCCGGAGGTATATTTACGATCCAATCCCATCCGGTGGAGGGGCTTCACCGGCTCCCCGGGAGTCCTTGGCTTTCTTGCCTGTTTTCTTCGCTTTGCCGACCCGACCGGGACTGATTCCGCTACCGCAGCCTTGTCATTGACTTGGCAGTGGCAGGCCCTGTAATTCGCCCAGGTCAACACGGGCAAGCTTGATTGCAGCCTCCAGATTTTCCCTCGCTTTTTCTTCAGCTTCCGGTTGACCCGTCTGCGCTGAAAATTCTGCAGCGGCTCGGTAATTTTGCCTGGAGGATTCAATGACTGGCTCCCAGATTTCTTTTGCGTGACCCTCCAGCCGAAGCAGCCAGGTCATATAATATTGCGCATTGGCGAGGGTCGACTTGGTTTCGGCAATCAATGCCGGGGGGGTTGCTGTATTTTTCCCAAGGTCATCCAGCAGTGAAACAAGGTCTTTATGGGCTTGAGGCAATCCTGAGCATTGCATTTGCGCTTTCGCTTTTTCCAGTCGCAACCTAGGTATCTCCTTTGCTTGGCCGGGAGGCATTTCACTGATTGCCTGATCAAACGCGGTGACAGCTTCTGAGAATTGCTCTGCGTCAAGGTGCGCCTTGGCTCTTGCAATATGCGCGGCAACATCATCTGCCCGGAGCTTGTCCTGACCGGGTCCGTAGTGGTAAGCGGCAGCGGCAAGCGGAACCAGCAGCCACAGTAATATGAAAGACTTGCTCATGGGAATTAGTTAGAGAGTTTAAGTTCTCAGCTATGAGGTTCAAGATAATTTCGACTTGCTGCTGAAAAGCTTAAGCAGTGCGGGGAGGATGATAAGGTCAGCAACCAGTGCTGCCGCAAGAGTGGTGCAGGCAACTGCTGTAAAGGAGCGATACATTGGCAGGGAACTGAAGAGGATGCTGCCCAGGCCGCAGAGCATAACTGTCGTGGTGATGACAAGGACCTGCCCGACACGCATAAAGCTGCAGCTGAGGGCGTCGTTGGTGTTCATTCCGCTCGAGCGTTCCGTGATGTAACGACTGAGGAAATGGATGGAATCATCGGCGGCAATACCTACACAGATGGTGAATGCACAGACGATTTCCAGGGAAAGAGGAATGTTCAAGAGTGCAAGGCCGGCGGCACAGGCCAGCAAAGGAAACAAGTTTGGCAGCATTGCGATTAACCCGACGCGCAACGAGCGGTAAGCCAAGGTAATCATGGCCAGGATGATTCCAACCGCAACGGCAAGACTGCGGGCCAGGTCGGTGACCATGCGGTGCAGGTATCGCCCCTGGCTGACGGCTCCTCCTGCAAGGCCGAAAACGTAATCAGGATAGTCCTTGTTGAGAGCTTCCAGTCGTTCCTGCAGGAGATCGTAAACAGGCACATATTTGGCGACTCCGAGATCCTGAACGCGCACAGAAATGATGGCACTATTTAGATCAGGTCGGTAGAATGACCTTACCGCTTTGGCAAACCCGGGCGCATTGACGTCAAGCAGGCGCCGGCTGATTGTGGGGCTGTTTTCCATGTCGGGGAGCGAGGTGAGCATGGTGCGAATGGAGAGCGGTTTGCTGAGAAGAGGATGGCCCGAATTCATGGCCTTGGTTTCTTGGCGCACCTTCTCCACCAGATTTTCTATTGCAGCCATCACCTGTAACCTTTCTTTGCCATCCTGTTTCCATTTCAAGGCTATTTTTACTACTTGTATTCCACCCATCTTGGCATCCGCGTCAGCCAGTGCAGCCGAGGTTTCGCTGTTGTCAGGCAATTGATTCCGCAGAAAAATATCGGGTTTAAGGGTGGAGGTTAACCACCCGAAAGCAATGGTAAGAAGGGTGGCCGCTGCGACCACGGTTGATGCACGCGTGATGACGAGGTTGATAAAACCCTGGAAGAAAGCGGCAAGTCGTTTGCTCCTGAAGCCGTCCGGTTTCTTTGATTTTCTACCGGGGAACAGGCGCTTGAATTTTTGCGTTAGAGATAGTTCCAGGTTCTCCGTGGCGGAATACCTGGTCATGATCGGGAGAATGAGCATGACTGCCGCGAAGGTGAGTAACGTGCCGATTGCGCAGTCACGGCCGAAGTCACTGATCATTTTAGATTCGGCAATCATGAGAGATCCGAATCCTGCAGTGGTCGTGAGTGCTGATAACATGCAGGGAATTCCAAGCTTTTGAAGGGCGGATGCCGTGGCATGCCTGGCATCCAATCCACCCTTACGTTCGCGATTCAGCTGCAAAACAACATGGGCTGCATTCGTGAACCCGATCATTGCCAGGATCATAGGCATGACAACCATGGACGGGCTGTTGAGATGTTCACCTGTGAATCCGAGGAACCCCAGCGTCCACAAAAGGCCGATTGAGGGCGGTGCGGTTACCACGATCGTGGTAATCAGGCCGCGGAAAAACAGCAGGGCGAGAATGGCCGCAAGGCTGTATCCAATGATCTGGAAACGGCGCTGTTCAATTTTCATCGCGTCGCGCCTTGCAATGTCAATCGGCAGCAGCCCGATCAGCCTTGCGCGAACAGGGGAGGCTTCTTCACTTAATTCGAGAGTTCTCTCAATTGTCCCAACCGCTTCCCTCATCTGGCCCCGATCGGTTAACCTGATGCTCAGTGGAACGAGAGCCGTCCGGGCATCAAGGGAGAGCAGGTTGCCGGCGATCACGGGGTTTTTCAGTGCCCGCTTGCGGCAGGCTTCATGCTCGGCAAGATCGGCTCCTGAGCCGGGCAACATTGGTATCAGTAGTCCGTCAGCGGGAATTTTAATGACTTCCGGAAGAGCCCGAACCCTTTCCAGCAGAATCTTGAAGGCGAGCGTGGCATCGGGATCAAAGAGGTCACCGCCCCGGGGGCAGTCAATAAGCAACAGTATATCGGAGCCATCGGAACCGAAGTTTTTGTTTATCTGCTCCCTGAAGTTACGGTCAGATTTTGGTGCCGGGTTTGTTTTTTTCCTTTCTGTGCGTTCCTGGGTGGCACCCAGGACGGCAATGGCGCTGATCAGGACAATGCCGCAAATTGCTGCCCATGGCCGGTTTGCCGGGAGTTGGAACAAGCTCATTTTGAGGGTTTGCTTGACGGTGGTATGCCAGGTTTCCAGAGGGTGCCGAATCTCACAAGCATAACAGGCAACATGGCAAGAATAATGGTGGAGATAGCGAGAGCAGCCAGAGCATATTCGCGGCGGGTGAGTTTCTTAAAGGGGCTTTCGTTTTCGACTGATGTTAGATGAGCGATGGTTTCACCGGGGAGATTTTTTTCATTGCCGTTGTGATAGCTTCCGCCCAGCCGAAGTGCTATTTGCCGCAGGGTGGAACTGTCTTGCTTGGAATTCTTACCGTCAAGGAAGGTTCCGGTTACCGGGTTGCCAACACCTACTACGAGGATGCCTTTAACTGATTTTGGCATTTGTGGCATTCCTTTGGCAGGAACGGTGTCTCCATCCGAGAGCAGGATGATCGTGGTGCTGTCCCGCTGCCAATCCTCGGAAATCTCAGCTGCGAGCTCGAGGCCGTCAAAAAGATGAGTTTTGCCGGAATCAAAGGCTGTGTACATATCCACCCCGTCAAGGAAGTTGCGCACCACGTCCGCATCCCGGGTGTCCACAACCACAGGTTTGGCACCATTGTAGACCGCGATCAGCGACAGGCGCATTTGATCCATGGGCACGCGCTTGAAGAAGGATTCCATCAGCCTGAAGGCCTGTCTGCGTCGCGACAGGGATCCCCCTTTGCCTGCGTCTTCAAGCTTCATGCTGGGGGAAACATCAAGGACAATGACAACATGTTGAATTTCGGTTTCCTCAATGGTTTTTGCTTTGTAAACCTTAGGGTTGATTTCAAGCAGGGTCAGCAGTGACCATCCTGCTCCCGCAACTGCGATGCACCTTGCAAGGGGAGCGGCCCTGGCCCACAACGCGGGTTTCTCTGAAGGCCCAAAAATCAGTCGCGAGATTCGGGAAACCCTTGCCGAATGCCGCCATTCACAGCCCAGTGCGATAATCAGCACGGCAACAAAAACGATTTCTGGTAGGCCTACCATGGTGTATAACGCAAGCCCGTCAGGCTGATCAGGAACAGTCCGAGAGTGACCATTCCTGCAATGGAGTAGGGCTTGAAATCATCCATCGATTCCGCTGCAATTTTTTCAATCCCGGTTTTCTGCATTTCGTCAATGCGCCTGAAGATGGTTGCCAGTGCTTCAGGATCTCCGGCGGCAAAAACCTCACCACCGGTGCGTCCCGAGATTGTCAGCAACTGTGCCGGCGGTGCACCCGGGGCGACATGGATGGCGTATACGGTAATGTCGTTAGCCGCTAACTTGGAGGCAATCTCGACATCGCGGCCACCATTGAGGTCGGCGCTGTATCCGTCTGAGACCAGGATAACCAAACGGTCTCCATCTTCGCGCTCGACAAGCAGTTTGAGGCATTCCGTAAGCGCCATGCCGATCTTCGTGCCGCCACGAAACCAGACCGGGAGTCGCTTGGGTCCGAGAAAAGCGGTGGCATATCCAAACGCTGAGGGGTCGGAAGTGAGGCGGATCCAGTGGAGAAAATGATCTCCAAAGACGGTTAGCCCGAATGCATCGCTTTCGCGGTAGGTAATGAAGTCATTAATGGCGGCCATTGCCGCATCATACCGGTTACCCTCGCCGAAGGGGGCTGTCATGCTGCCGGAAACATCGAGAGCGAATTGGATATTGGTCAGTTTTTTCTTGGTTTTCGGCGTGGATAATTGCTGAGGACCGGCCAACAGAAGGATGGCGACCGCCAGCAGTAAGGCCGGCAGCGAAGCTGTGAAATTGAGGAGCGTTACCCAGATTCTCCGGCGCGGATGAATTCCACCATCCAACGGTATGGCAACGCGTTGCCCTGCACCTCCCCTTTGCCAGATCCAAAATAATAATCCAGTGGGGATTGCAAGCAACAACAGTAGCAGAGGATAGGCAAACATGCTGTGTGTTCAGTCCTTCTCCTTGGTTTCTGCAATTGCTTGTCGGTAGGGATCGAGAAGAGAGTCTAGATCAACCGGAGATTGTGAGTTGGGCTTGTGGAGCCAGCGTTCAAGTTGCTCAAGCAATATTGCGGCATCTTTGTGTTCACGGATTTTTGCCAGTGCCGTGGCAGGTGATTCACCGTGAAGGTTTAGGCGCTCACGCCAGAATCCTATGAGTGCGCGTTCCAGTTCTGCCTGCCCGGATGTATCAAGCCTGCCGTCGCGGGCGGCCTGGAGGAGCGGATGCATACGGTCGGCAATGGTTTCCGGTTCTTGAAGTGATGAGATTTCCGGTTGGCGTTTCCTGCTTCTGAGCAAGAGGAGAACAAGCGGGGACAGGATCCAGATAACGCCTGCAGCGATCAACAATGTCCTGTATCCGCCGATCCGTGGAAGGTTCCCGGGAATTGGCTTGTTAGGTTGCAGGCGACCGGCCGGGAGCGCGCCATCAAATCGCACGGGAAGTATTGGCAGATCCTCGGCGGATGTGCCGTCCTTGCGCTGCAGGTAGCGGCTTAGGTTAAACTCGCCTGCCTCGAGCCCGCAGTAGCTGAGGTCATACCTGAAGGAGCTGCCGTGGGGTCTAACGGCGTTAATGCGGACAATGATTTCTGTATCCTGCCGGATTGGCTTGGTTTCCAGTATACTGCCCGGAAGAACAAAGTTCCTGATTTCACGATAGAGGCCGACGGGGCTTTCCCTTGTCTCATTGACGGGGTTTTCCTGGGCATAGGCCATGACAATAGCCGCGGAGAAAAACAGTAGGCGTTTCATTTTATCGGGCGTCCCGGCCAAGGAGTGAGCGCGTCTTGAAGAAATTGCGCAGTTTGTGGACAATGCGTCCTGTGGTCAACAGGGGCAGGTGGTCAATCCCCGCACGGCTGAACTCCTCTGCAATCGTTTCAGGGTTTGTGATACCAATATGATTTTTTGCTGTTGCGCACACTCCGGTTTCCGCTTCCCGGATGCGAACGAACCCCGTTCCCTTCAGCGTGGTTTCTGCCGGGTCGATCAATTGCAAGGAAACGCAGTCATGCTTTTGTGCCGCCAGCTTGAGTGCAGGCAGAGCTTCGGGGTCGTGGAGATCGGAGAGGGTGATAATTAACGCGCGACTGGCAAGGCCTGGGAGGAGGCGCGTTAGCTTATCGCCGAGCCGGGTTTTTTCATCCATTCGATAATGACGAAGTCGATGCAACCATTGGAGGATGCGGTCCTGTGAGAGGCTGGGTGTAATGAGCAGGTCCCGATCACCGACACCGACCACGCCAACCGGGCTGATACGGTCCAGTGCGGCAAAAGCAATGCCCCCGGCGATCTGCAGGGCTTGAGCGTATTTGCTGAGGTGACCGGAGGAAATCGTCATGGAGGCGGAAGTGTCAATCAACAGATAGACGGGCATCCTTTTGGGACTTTCGTATTCTTTAACGTGAAACTGTCCGGTTCGTGCCGTGACGCGCCAGTCGATCGACTTGATGGGATCGCCGACCTGATAGCGTCGTGATTGCACGTATTCAATGCCAGAGCCCAGGAAGGGGGAACGATCGCTGCCATAGCCCAGATCATTAGCAAGCTTTTTGACCGCGATCAGGAATTGTCGCGAGTTTAGCGGGTCACAGGTCTCAAGGCAATATTGCTGCATAAGCACTGGAGAAATTGATGGCGGCGGGCTGCAAGCCCGTCACCCCATTTCCCTGAGGATTTCATTGAGCACATCGGCACCGGTCAACCCTTCAGCCAGGGCTTCATAGTTTAGACGGATGCGGTGCAACAGGACGTCCTCAGCCAAGGAAAAAAGGTCATCAGGGATGGCATAATTGCGACCATGAATCAAGGCTCGTGCCCTTGCCCCTTTTATCAACGCAATACCGGCTCTTGGACTGCCGCCGAGTTCAATGTTGGGGTGAGTTCGTGTGCGGCCAACCAGCTCAACAACATGTTTAATGAAAACCTCACTGACATGTACTTGGTGTGTGGCATCAATGGCACTATTGAGATCCTCTACGCCGCCAACCGGTTCATCCGAGACAATGTCGAATTCCGTGTTGGCAACTGCGCCTCTGCCTTCCTTTTGGATGCCAAGGTTTAAGTTGCGTCTGAGGATTTCCTCTTCTTCATCCACATCCGGGTAGTGAAGCCGGTGGCAGAGCATAAAGCGGTCAAGCTGTGCCTCGGGAAGTTCAAAGGTGCCGCTTTGTTCAATCGGGTTCTGGGTTGCTATGACAAGGAATGGAACAGGCAGCCGATAAGTCTCATCGCCCAGGGTCACTCTACGCTCCTGCATTGCCTCAAGGAGTGCACCCTGAACTTTCGGTGCTGCCCGGTTTATCTCGTCTGCCAGTAATAGGTTGGTAAAGACAGGCCCCTTCCTGGTCGAAAAAGTTGCAGATGACTGATCTAGGATTTCCGAGCCGAGGATGTCCGCAGGCAACAGGTCAACGGTAAATTGGATGCGCGAGAATTCGAGGTGTATCGCTCGGCCTAAGGCATTGACCAGTAATGTTTTTGCCAAGCCTGGCATTCCCTGGAGAAGAATGTGCCCACTTGTGAAAAGTGCGATCAGCAATCTTTCGACCACTAGATCCTGACCAACAACGACCGTTCCAACACGGTTGCGGATTTGCTCTATAAATGCGGTAACGTTTTCCTCTTTATCCATGGAATGGCATGGCTCATAGCTTAGCCAATTTCATAGGATGAACCACTTTTTCGGGATTGTCAGTGGGATAAATGCCACTAATCACGTTCATTGATCGGCTGGATTGCCGGCTGGGAATTTGGGCCGGTATAATCGGTTAGGGGGCGATAAAGGCGATTGTCATCGAGTTGTTCCAGAATCTGGGCAGTCCAGCCCGCTGCCCGACTGATGGCAAAGATCGGGGTAAACAAGTCCGTGGGGATGCCCAGGCTGTAATAAACTGTTGCAGAGTAGAAATCCACGTTGGCATTGAGCCCCTTGCGCTCTCGCATGATCTCAGCGATACGCTCTGACATGTTAATCCATTTTGGATCACCAAGCTCCTCAGTAAGCTTAATCGCCATCTTGCGCAGATGAGGCGCCCGGGGGTCGAGTACTTTGTATACACGATGCCCGATGCCCATGATTTTTTCCTTACGTTCAAGCTTGCCTTCCACATAGGCATCAACGGCATCCTCAGAGCCGATTTCCTCCAGCATATGGATGACGCCTTCGTTGGCTCCGCCGTGTAGTGGTCCCTTCAACGTGCCGATGGCCGAGGTGGTTGCGGAATAGATATCACTGAGAGTTGCTATGGTTACGCGTGAGCTGAACGTGGAGGCATTCATGCCGTGGTCAGCATGCAGGATATATGCAACGTCCAGGGTTTTTGCGGCATCAGCCGAGGGCTCTTCTCCATTAATCAGGTAGAGGAAGTGGGCGGCTTCGCTGAGCTCGGGATGAGGATCTATGATATCAAGGCCCTGCCGTGCGCGGTGATACCCGGCTACAATAAGAGGCACCTTTGCGATAATGGCTAGTGCGCGATCCTCGTTGGTTGAACGATCCTGATGGTTACCGCGAGTATCATAAAGGCCCAGCATGGATATTCCTGTGCGGACTACATCCATTGGCCCGGCATCCTTTGGCGCCGTTTTCAAGAAGTTGACAACTCCCTCGGGAAGATTGCGGTGACTGCGCAGGGTTGCCGTGAGCGCCTCGAGTTCATCGAGGTTTGGCAATTTTCCCCGGTGCAACAAGTGTACGACCTCTTCGAAAGTGGTAGCCTCAACCAATTCGTCAATCGTGTAGCCGAGATAGAATAGAGTCCCTTCAGATCCGATGACGTTACTTAGTTTTGATTCATTGGCGATGATTCCTTCAAGTCCTTTTGCTGCTACTGCCATGTGTTCTTTTAATTAACGGATTGATCAGCCGGCGAATCCCAAGCTTGGGGGCGGAGGCGGGGGCGAGAATCTTAGCGGAAGGTGTGACACTTGGCAAAGTCCTTTTGCCATAGGATATGATCTTCGGGTTATCGGCATCGCATGAATCCTTCCGGATACCAGAGGCAATCGATTGATTCCTAGCGGATACGCGTAGCCGATCTGATTTTTTCCTTTGATTTATAGGAGCTGAGCCAGCGTGGATCCCATTTCCGAGGGTGTTTGAGCAACAGCAATACCCGCATCAAGGAGTGCTTCTTTCTTGGCAGCTGCGGTGCCCTTGCCGCCGGAGATAATGGCTCCGGCATGCCCCATGCGGCGGCCTGGCGGAGCCGTGGCTCCAGCAATGAAGGCTGCAATTGGTTTGTTACAGTGATCTTTAGCCCATGCTGCCGCTTCTTCTTCGGCATCGCCACCGATTTCCCCAATCATGATTATTGACTCTGTTTCAGGATCATCATTGAAAAGTTTCAGGACATCCAAATGGCTGGTGCCGTTAATAGGATCCCCGCCAATCCCGATACATGTGCTCTGACCAAGCCCGAGTTGGGTTGTTTGCCATACCGCCTCATAAGTCAGGGTGCCGGACCGGGAAACAACACCAACTGAACCTTTCTTGTGGATATAGCCGGGGGCTATGCCGATCCGGCAACCACCACTTGATTGGGGGCCTTCTCCCGGGGTGACGATACCCGGGCAGTTGGGGCCGATCAGGCGGGTACTTGAGCCCTCCATTTTTGCTGCTACCCGCATCATATCCATTACAGGAATGCCCTCGGTAATTGCCACGACAAGCTCTACATCTGCATCCACAGCTTCAAGGATTGCATCAGCAGCAAAAGGCGGTGGAACAAAGACGGCCGACACTGTTGCTCCGGTTTCTGCAATGGCCTCCTTTACGTTGTTAAACACCGGAACCTTGTCGGCAAAGAGCTGCCCACCTTTACCCGGTGTAACGCCTGCGACAACCTGCGTCCCGTAATCAAGGCTTAGCTTGGCATGTTGGCCGCCGAAGCTGCCGGTAATACCCTGAATAAGAATTTTTGTATCTGGCTGGACAAGGATGGACATGGATAAAAATATTTTACGGAGTGGAAGTTGAGGGGAGGATCAGGCTGCGATTGCCTTGACTGCTTTCTGTGCTGCATCCGCCAGGTCATCGGCCGCGATCAGGTTAACACCGGATTGGGAAAGTGTTTCTTTGCCAGCCTCCACATTATTGCCTTCAAGGCGAACGACCAGGGGAATGCTCAGGTCGACCTGCTTACAAGCAGCTACGATTCCCTGCGCAATGACATCACAATCCATAATTCCCCCGAAAATGTTAACGAGGATACCTTTCACATTGCTGTCTGCGAGGATGATCTTGAAGGCATTGGCTACCTGTTCTTCGGTTGCCCCGCCACCGACATCGAGAAAATTGGCAGGCTCGCCACCATAATGCTTGATGATATCCATGGTCGCCATTGCAAGGCCGGCGCCATTCACTAAGCAGGCGATATTGCCATCAAGTCCGATGTAGTTGAGGTCATATTCAGAGGCGGCCACTTCACGAGGGTCTTCCTCGGAAGTATCGCGCATTGCCGCAATTTCTGGCTGACGGTATAGGGCGTTGTCATCGAAGCCAAACTTGGCGTCAAGGGCAAGCAGCTGGCCATCCGGCGTAGTTACCAGCGGATTGATTTCGACCATGGAACAGTCACACGAAAGAAACAGCTTGTGTAGTGAATCCAAGAGGCCGGCAAACTGCGAGGCGATATCATCGCGGAACCCAAGCTGGTCAGAAATTCCAAGGACGTCGTTTTCCTCAAGTCCGGCGAGTGGGTCAATGGGCAGGCGCAGGATTTTTTCCGGGGTTTTCTCTGCAACTTCCTCGATATTTACCCCGCCTTCCTCGGATGCTACGATGACAGGGCATCGTCCCTCGCGATCCATGAGAATGGCAAGGTAGTATTCTTTCTCAATGTCAACTGCCTGGGCAACCATAACCTTGTTCACGATTTTTCCAGTTTCTCCGGTTTGGTGAGTGACCAGGGTCTGGCCAATCATTTTATCCGCAAGGCTCTCGATTTCATCGGGATCTCCGGAAAGGTGTACTCCTCCCTGAAACCCATTCTTAAAAGTGCCTTTACCTCTGCCACCAGCATGCACCTGGGCCTTTATGACGACCTGTCCGCCGATTCCCTCGGCGACGTTTCGTGCTTCTTCGGCAGTTTCAGCCACCTTTCCTTTTGGTGTAGGCACACCAAATTTCGCGAAAAGTTCCTTTGCTTGATATTCGTGAATGTTCATTATTCTTTATTGGCGGGCGGCACTTTAGGGGCAGGGCAATCGGTGGTCAAGAGATGCTCCAATTCTGCAGGCAACTCCGCTTTCCATTCACCGACCCCCTGGATTGCCATACGTCGACAGTGTAAGGCCTGACGGGGTATCAGGAGCTTGGAGGCGAGTTTCTCAGTCCAGCCACCAGCGATGAAATCAAGGTAACAATTCTCATCAGGGCCGTAGATTTTGTCGCCGACAATTGGCAATCCCGCTTGTTTGGCATGCACGCGAATTTGGTGCATTCGACCGGTTTCCGGTGAAGCACGCATAAGGGTCAGGGGTCCATGCTGTCGCAGGGTTTCAAAGTGTGTGCAACAGGGGGATCCTGCAGGATGGGGGATTTGCTTGACCCAAATTGCGGATTCCTCAACGTCTCCTGCGCGCAGAATCGGTTCGGATATTGCGAAGCGGGATTGCTTGGGCTTGCCGTGCACGAGGGCGAGATACTCTTTTTCGACCCTGCGTTCTTGCATGGCGATGCTGAGTTTCCGGGCGGTGGCTTTATTTTTGGCGACAATGACGACGCCGCTGGTCTCGCGATCCAGTCGATTGATAATCGATAGTGCAGCTCCGTTGGCTATGTCATAGGCCAGCAAGGCCTGTAAGCCGTCCAGAAGAGTCGGCGGGTTCCCGGGAACACTGGGGTGAATGAGTAATGGAGCCGGTTTATCGACAACGATATAATCACCGGTTTCATTGATTACAGTGAAATCAGGATTGTGCCCAACAGGCATGTCCATGGCCTGCGAGAAGACCTTGCTATCCAAAAAGGCAAAGGGGGATGCCGAATGGCCGAGTCCCGTTAATCTTCGGAAGTTTCGGAGTCATCGCTCCCTAGAACATCAGAAACGTTTTGCAGGGCATCAATAAATTCCTCCAAGGTTTCAGCGGGAAGCATGATGGTATCACGCCTGCCTCGAACGTCCTCTGTGATCTTAAGGAACTTGCCACGGTTGTTAGCCTTCAGGTCTATAAAGAATGTTTTCCTGTCCGAAAAAATCTTCTCGGTATGGAGTGGCTCGTCGCGATAGCGCTTATTTTCGTTTTCTTCTTCTTCTTCTTCTTCGTCTTCAAACATACCAGTCTGGAGTTGTTTCGTTACCTCACTATTCTTACTGGCAACACTCCGGCCCTCTAGAGAACCGATTGCCATTTGCATGTTTATCATGCAACAGAATTCTTAGGGAAGCGGATGCTAAGGGGATAATTCCACTCAGGCAACCCTGTTTTAGCGGTTTGTTTGCTTTCTGCAATCGTGATGCAGGAGAACAAGGTGCAGGGTTGGGTTTCAATAGATACCACAAGCCTCGCGAACCCTTTTTATTGTTGCGGCAGCTGATTCCCTTGCCCGTGAGGCTCCTTCCCTTGTTATTTCATCAACATATCCGGGGTCGGCAAGCAGTTCCTCGCGCCTTTTTCTCATGGGTTCAAAATAATCCCAATAGGCTGAAAAAAGCCGTTTCTTGAAATCCCCGTAGCCAACACCGCCATTTTTGTAGTCATTCTCCATGGCTTCCACCTCAGCATTTGAGGCAACCAGCCGATACAGATCGATAATGATCGAGTCGGATGGATCTTTTGCCTCTTCCACAGGAGTGGAATCCGTGAGGATCGACATGATTTTCTTTCGTGTTGCCTTTTCACTTCCGAAGAGTTCCAGAGTGTTACCATAGCTTTTGCTCATCTTCTTCCCGTCAAGGCCAGGGACTTTAGCGTATTCTTGGCGTATTCTTGGCTCGGGAATGGCAAGGACTTCTCCGTAGCGGTTGTTAAATTTCAACGCGATGTCACGGGTGACTTCAAGGTGTTGTTTTTGGTCTTCTCCGACGGGCACGATATTGCTGTCATAAATGAGGATGTCAGCGGCCATCAACACCGGGTATGCGAACAGCCCATGTGTGGCTTCATGACCCCGGGCGGTTTTATCCTTATATGAGTGGCATCGCTCCAGAAGACCCATCGGGGTGACAGTGCTTAAAAGCCAGGAGAGCTCAGTAACTTCGGGTACATCTGATTGGCGGAAAAATGTGGCTTTTGAGGGGTCCAGCCCACATGCAAGAAAATCAATGGCGACATTCCGCACGTTTTCACGCAATTCCTCCGGGGAATGAACAGTGGTCAGTGAATGGTAGTCAGCTATGAAATAGAATGCCTCACCTTCATCTTGCAGACGAATGGCAGGATCCATCATGCCGAAATAGTTGCCGACATGCAGTCGACCGCTGGGTTGGATTCCGGAAAGGATGCGCATGGATTAATAAGTGTGTAATCATCCGGTTAGGCTTTCCGGTGTCAAGTTGGTGGTTTGGCAATTTATCAAGTTAAGTGCTATTGCGCGACACACGGGACAAGAATGGCATCGCGCATGCCATGAATGATTTTCTTGTCCGCTGGCACCAGGGTTGCCAGTATGCCAGAGAGCTTAACCTCGGGTTTTGAAGGATTTTTGCCAGTGAGGAAATAATAAGGCCTGATCAGTGCCCTTACCGGCATGTCACGGATTTCGCCTGTGGAATTATCCAAGAAAGGGTGGTTGAACACCCGTGCACGCTTGAATTCCTGCATGACCCAGGGTTGATGAGGAAAGTCCCCAACGGCCGTTGCTATTGCTTCTTGCCATTGATCAGCAGGCAAATCCTCACCGATTTTGATGCTGTGACTGCCCCACGCCAGCTCTGAGAAACCACTTACTTTAAGTACCAGTGACCTTTCTTTTTGCGAGAATTTCCCGAGTTGTTGCCATTCAGTGATACCCAATCGGGGCAATTCAGCGTGGTGAGGCACAGGTGCCGGGTCAAGAATCCAGCTGTAAGGGAAAACGTCGGCGAGGCGCTGCCGAAGGCTCTCCCGAAGTTGAGCCCCCCAGAATTCGCGTAATGGCCGCGACCAGAATAATGAAATCCACATCTTTTCCTCAAGGTAGGCCTTACAGGGTGGGGTTAGCTCAATTTTTCCCTCTGCGGCTGCTTGGAAAAGGTTATTTGCCGGCGGGATATTGTCACAATCGAAGAGTTCAAAAAAACGGTATACTGAGCGGTTGCGAAGTGTGTAATCTTCGGCATCACAAACATGGAACAAATCATCTCCATAAAGATTATTGAGTTCTGTTGAGAACCACTTCATTTCCGGCTTGTAGTCAGCGGATTCCTTGCTGATAACGATGTCTGCCCCATTGGGCAGAATTGAGGCAAATCCTTGAGCCATTCCGTTAACCCCGCCAATGATGTTTGGTTCAAAAGTCGCGAACACCTTGTTGAGCCAGGCGGTCAGCCCAATACCTCCGGGAACACTATCGAGCTCGGTGATCGCAAAGCCATCTTCTCCCCAGATAAGGTCGGGACGGATGATTCTTGGGACTTCTTCCCGCAGCGAGGCATGCCTGCCGTGATTTACCAGAGGCGCCGGCTTCCCTGCATCAAGGTATTTGGCCAGCCAGCCCGGTGCTTTACCCTTTACGCTTTGGCGATAAAGGGTATTGGCTGCTGCTTGAAAGACTGACAACTGGTGGCCGAGCCGCTCGAGTTGATCCACAATTTTGCGCGAAAGGGCGAGAGGCTGTGGTGATAACAGCCATTGCTTTCCCGCCAACAGCCCTCCTTCGGGGATTGCTTTACGGAGCGTGTCGATACGTTCTTTAGCCGAGTTGGCTATGGCATCCTTGTTCTGGCTCATAGTGTGGCGTGTCGCAGGCGGGTTTTGCTTGCCGTTATTTTAATCCCCGCAGCGCAGCACGTATGAATTCATCAGCATCAGGTTGACCCTCGTGTTCGGTCGCAGCCTTCTGGATTGCCTTGGCCGCATCTGCTTGTTTGTAACCAAGAGAGATGAGTGCGAGGACCGCATCATTAACTGCCTTTGCGGGGCTCCCGGCGGTGTCGGTCTGGCTGGCCGCTGCCCAGGCCTCGGTAACTCCGATTTTATCCTTGAGCTCGAGGACGATTCGTTCAGCGGTTTTTTTCCCGAGACCACTGATTGTTGAGAGTGCGGTGATATCTCCGCGAATCACGGCATCCTTGAACTCACCGACAGCCATGGCACTGAGTATAGCGAGGCCCAATTTTGGACCGATGCCTGAGACGCGATCTATCAGTAAACGGAACAGGTCCCGTTCATCATGGGTTTGAAATCCGTATAGAGTTTGCTCCTGTTCGCGCACGTGCAGGTGAGTGAGGATACGAACATTTTTACCAACATCAGGCGTATTATCACTTGTCGACAAAGGCACCAGCACCTCATAACCAATACCTCCGATATTAAGGACCAGGCGGCCCGGAAGGGTTTCAACGATTTTACCATCAAGGAAAGTGATCATAAGGAGAAATGGAGAGAGTTGATTTGACTTGGCAATCAGCTTTTGCAGTTTGTTGATAAAGGGATGATTGCTACAAGCCCGCCAGAGAATGATATTTCAAGCCGATGATGGGTTATAGGCATTGGGCAAACGTCATGTATTTATCTTTTCTGGCGATGTTGGGCTTATCAGCAGGTCTGGCGGGCCCGGATCACAGTATTTCAGATACCAAGGAGCCAGGAAAGCATCTGTTGCTTATTCAGCCCCGTAACTTGTCGGCAGGGGTATTCGTACTCCTTCCTGGGGCACGTGAGACGACTTATACGGCTGCATATCAGGGGACTATTGGATTGCGTAACTATCAACGCGATGAATTCAGGAAGGAGTTCCCTGGTGGCTGGAAGCAATTTCTCGCCAAGGGGAAAAAGGCTGCCTCAGATCACCTGAAAACCCTCAAACCCAAATATCAAAGGAATTCCAAGAAGGTGATAGAATACGCGCTCCTTGAATCAGATCATCCGCTTACGGCCACCACGGTTATTGTTGATGAATTCCGTGATCTCTTTAAGGAAACCCTTGGCGATCAGCTGCTTATTGTCATTCCGGATCGGTTTACCGTTTATGTTTTTCCTAAGCTGGCCAGCACCATTGGAGAGCATCAGAGGAAATTCATGCAATTATTTGGGGATGCTGTTTATCCGGCGAGTAGCGAGATTTTTGAACTTACCGGCAAAGGTTTACGGGCGTTCGGGAGCTTTAAGGAGGATTAAATATTAAAAAACAGGTTTTTTATTTCGCTATAATCACCAATTAATGTTATGGTAATTATATAAAACTGGTCTCACGACGTATTTTGGTTATATAAATGGTCATTGGTGACTGAATTCCGTGGTAATGTGACGCGTCTGTGATACAGTTGATCATCTATGGCTACAACACGCAGAACCCGGTTTTCCCGGAGAATTCCCGATCACGTAACAGATGAACTGGTGGTAGTTCTTCAAGACAGTGAGACTTATATGTTCAATGATCTTTTTGAGCGCGTATACGAGAATCTTAAGGAGAAGAATGCGGTAAGTGGCGGCGAAGAAATGCTCCGCTTGCGCGCTTATGAAAAACTCCAGAACCTTGTGACTCGCGGTCTTGTTGAAAAGAAGGGCAAGACTTACAAAGGGCTTGAGGGTATTGAGCAGGCATCCAGTGCCTATGCTGCAGCCCAGCAATCCTAGATTGCGCATTATACGCCCCTCTATTCATCAAAAGTTTAGACACCTCCAGCAGGGTCGCCTTAGGGCGACCCTGTTTGTTTGACGGGCAGAATCTAAATCCAGGCGATTCGAGCGATGATAGCATTGTCTTTGCTGATCCGTCCAACCTAGGTTTGAGCTTGAAGAATATTCTGAAATCATTGAGCTTGTCGGTAACCCGGCCAACAAATGCTTGAGCAATATTTTCCCGTACTTCTGCAATTAATGATCGCGACGGGGTTTGCGGTCACGACCTTGCTGCTCAGCGTGCTGCTTGGAAAGAGTGCACGCCGCAATGAGATGAAGGATTCGCCATATGAGTGTGGCATGCTTCCACTTGGCCAGTCGCAGCCGCGTTTCAGCGTGAAATTTTACCTGGTCGCGATGCTGTTCGTCATTTTTGACATTGAGGTGGTGTTTATGTATCCGTGGGCCTTAACGTTCAGTGATTTTGTTGGCAACGGATACGGCGCCATGGTGTTCTGGAGCATGTCAGGGTTTGTCGGGATTTTGCTTGTGGCATACCTGTATGCTCTGAAGAAAGGGGCACTTAGCTGGAAATCCTGATTGCGGCAATGCCGTGGCTGTTGATCAACTAAGGAGCGGAAGGATTGCGGAAAATAACATGCGAAAGGCATCGCGCATGGGTTCCACGAGAAAAGGATTAAATGCCCAACCTGCTCAGAAGAGACTGGGTGATATTGATTGCCTTGAAACAAAGTCCTCGATTACCCCTGAGGGAGCAATTCGGGTCAGGCGGGGAGGCGGGTTTTGGGCTTTAGCGGATAAGTGTTATCGAGAAAGGAGATGGAAATCCGCGATATAGAAAGCCGTCAATTGCTGACAGGCACAGGATAGATGTTGCCCGCTAGTGCGCCTTGCAGAATTCCTCGAAACGATCAAGGCCTTCCTTGATGATATCCAAACTGGTAGCATAGCTAAGGCGGATGCTGTGATCATGCCCAAATGCGACACCTGGCACTGTGGCAACATGCATGCGGCTAAGTAGTTTCTCGGCAAAGTTCAGAGATTTAATGCCGGTTTGCTCAATATTCACTAGGAAGTAGAAAGCTCCTTTTGGTTCAATCGTTGAGACATTGCTGATGGATTGAAGGCGCCCGAGCATATATTGGCGTCGCATATCATATTCAGCGACCATATCGTGTATTTCCGTGTTCTCTCCAGAGAGAGCTGCAAGGGCTCCGAATTGGGCAAACGTTGTTGGGTTGGAGGTAGTGTGGCTTTGTATGGTGTCGATGGCATCCGCGATTTCCTGAGGCGCCGCGGTATATCCCAAGCGCCACCCGGTCATAGAATAAGCTTTTGAGAACCCGTTAATGGTAATTGTAAGGTTGCGAATTTCATCACTGAGAGATCCCATGCTGTGATGCTCGACGCCGTCATAGGTGATCTTCTCGTAAATCTCGTCAGAGAGAATCAGGATGTCCTCGGAAGCGGCGACTTCACCAATTGCCGTTAATTCCTCCTTGGTATAGACAGCGCCCGTGGGGTTGTTGGGAGAATTGACAATAACCATTTTGGTTGATCCACTCATGGCGTTATCGAATTCTTCAGGGGTCATCTTCCACCCATTTTCCTGTTTGGTCTCGACAAAGACCGGTTCGGCACCTATTGACCTGACCATTTCCGGGTAGCTGGTCCAGTAGGGCGAGGGGATAATAACCTCATCTCCAGCATCACAGCAAGCCATGATCGCGTTGAAGCACGAGTGCTTAGCCCCGGAATTGACCACGATCTGCTCCGGTTCGTAGTTAATGTGGTTTTCTTCGCGCAGCTTCTTGGCGATGCCCTTGCGCAAGGCGGCGACGCCCGCGACAGCAGTGTATTTGGTTTGCCCGTCCTGCAAAGCTTCAATGGCAGCATCCTTAATATACTGTGGCGTGTCGAAATCAGGTTCGCCTGCACCAAAGCTACAAACATCAATGCCTTCCTCTCGCATTGCTTTCGCTTGGCTGGTTATCGATAAGGTAAGTGAAGGGCTGAGATCAGCGATGGTTTCGGCTACAAATTCCATTTCTTTTGGATGAGTGAATATTTTTCTGATGTGGAAGACGGAGACAAGCTTTGATAAAAAAAGGCTTCCGCACACGCGGAAGCCTCTTGGCTTAAAATAGACTGTCAGACTGCCGCGAAGGCGAGTGCGTTCTGCTTTAGCCCATCATCGGTGAGATTCAAGGACAAATGCCCAATAATAGAATTAAAGTGAAACTGTCACAGCGGAACTGGCGGCTTTAGCCTTGTTGCGGGCTTCCTCAATGGAGTTCCCTCTTGCTACAGCTACTCCCATGCGGCGTTTCCCGGAAACGGCTGGCTTGCCAAAGAGGCGCAACTGCGTGTCCGGTTGCTGGAGAGCATGATCCAAGCCACCGAATACCACGTTCTCCGAGTTCCCCTCAACGAGAATCACACTCGAGGCACTTGGGCCATGTTGATGGATGTTGGGCACAGGAAGGCCAAGGATTGCGCGTGCGTGAAGTGCAAATTGTGACAGGTCCTGAGAGATCAATGTGACAAGGCCGGTATCGTGAGGACGTGGAGAAACCTCGCTGAAGATGACCTCATCATCCTTGATAAACAGCTCAACTCCAAAGATTCCCCTGCCGCCTAATCCTCCGGTGATTGCCTCTGCAACCTTCCTGGATTCGGCTTGTGCGGCTGCACTCATTGGCTGAGGCTGCCAGCTCTCCCGGTAGTCTCCGTCAGTTTGGATATGGCCAATGGGCTCACAAAAAGAGGTGCCGCCTGCATGCCTGACGGTGAGCTGGGTAATTTCGTAATCAAAATCAACGAAGCCCTCGACAATGACCTTGCCGGCACCAGCACGTCCGCCCTCCTGGGCATATTGCCAGGCTCGGTCGATATCTTCATTGCTTTTCACCGTGCTTTGCCCCTTGCCGGATGAACTCATGATCGGCTTTATAACGCAAGGGATGCCAACTTCGGCCACGGCGTCCCTGAATTCCTGTTCCGTGGAGGCAAAGCGGTAGGGTGATGTTTTCAGTCCGAGTTCCTCAGCGGCGAGACACCTTATACCCTCGCGGTTCATGGTGAGTTTTGTTGCTCGCGCGGTTGGGATAACGTTAAATCCCTCTTCTTCGAGTTCGACGAGGGTCTCTGTTGCTATTGCTTCAACTTCAGGAACAATCAGGTCGGGCTTCTCCAGTTCTATAATTTTTCGCAGAGCGGCGCCATCAAGCATGTCAATGGCATGCGAGCGGTGGGCGACTTGCATTGCAGGAGCTTTTTCATAGCGATCAATGGCAATGACCTCGCAACCCAGGCGTTGCAACTCGATGACAACTTCTTTGCCCAACTCGCCGGAGCCGCAGAGCGCAACTTTGGTGGACTTTGATGCTAGTGGAGTGCCGATGGACGTCATGACAGGATAATAGAGAAGTTTAAGGTTTCAGGATATTAACGTTAACCGTTTAAGACTGCACCGCATTTTGTGATGTAAATATTCCGCGATTGGGGCGATGAGCAAAAAGTCCGGGTTCCCTTATTGCTGCTTGGATCCGATGCGCTTGATTTCAATCTTACGGAAATGAACAGGGGAGGAATGGTTTTGCAGACCGATGAAACCTTCATTGTTCTGCAGGCCCGTGACGCGTGGATTTTTCTGCGCCAGAACGGCCAGGTCTCCGCTGACAACGTGCTTGTCGTTCACCCATACGTCACAGTTGGAACCGATGCAGCGGACACGGATTGTCTGCCATTCCCCTGCTTTTTTCGTGGCGCGTATTGAGGGAGCCTGGACGGCATAGATTGATCCGGTAAATTGATTGGGCTTGAGGTTTTTCCATTTGTCCCCGTAATCATCAAGAACCTGAATCTCGAGTCCGGCGATCCAGGGGGCTCCTTGTTTGGGTGCCCTGATAAAAATTCCACTATTGCCGTCTTTTGGAATCTTGAATTGCAGGCGCAGTTCAAAGTCGGTGTATTTTTCCTTGGTGGCAATCCAACTGGATCCGGGCTCTCCGGTACAGGAAAGTATTTCATCTTTGACTTTCCAATTCTTGGTTGGACCGCCGACGCCCTCCCATCCCTCGAGGTTCTTGCCATTAAAGAGAGGGTAAAACTCCGGTTCTTTTCCGTTTAGTTGAGCGATGGAAATGATAATTCCAAGAAGAATAAGTTTCACTTTGTGATCTTAACCCGGCATCGACCTAGGGCAATGCAAAACGACGCTTCGAACATCGCTTGATTAGCAAAAAAGGCCGCTGATCTCAGCGGCCTTTTTCATCGTCAACTTTGGTTTTTGTCTTTAACTTAGGATTGGGCGCTTTGATCATTATCATCGTCATTAGTGCCCGACATGGCATTTTTGACGGCGGTTTCGATCTCAGTATATAGTTTTTCGTTTGCTTTCAATGCATCTTTCGCGGCGTCTCGACCTTGCGCGAGTTGCTCTCCATTGTAGCTGAACCATGAACCCCTCTTGAGCAGGATATCGTGTTCAAGGGCGAGATCGAGCAATGAGCCTACTGCAGAGATACCCTCATTATACATGATATCGAATTCTGCTTCCGTGAATGGGGGTGCTACTTTGTTCTTTACGACTTTGAGCCTTGTGCGGTTACCGCTTACCGTGCCGTCAGTGTGCTTGATGGCGCCGATACGGCGGATATCTACACGCATTGAACTGTAGAATTTCAATGCCCGCCCCCCTGGCGTTGTTTCCGGATTGCCAAACATTAACCCGATTTTCTCCCGGATTTGATTTGTGAATATGC